>CAZYDK010000001.1:0-32606 GCA_964646025.1 uncultured Campylobacteraceae bacterium
ATTTAGCAACCCAAAGATAGCTAAATAAGACAAACTAGCTTAAGCCTAAAGATTTTAATGCTTTAGGCTTAAACAAACGAAATTTATTTTAACTCTAGGTTTTTAACCCACATCATATAAATCAAACCTTACCAAACAAACGAAATTTAGTAAAAATTAAAACGACTTAATCTAATAAACAAGCTATAACAATACTAATTTTAATGCAAAAAATTGTGCATACAAGAACTAATAAATTATATTTGCTTTAATAAAAATCTTAATTTTAAGCTTAATTTTATGGGGGGGGGTAAAATCAGATTTTATTTTATTTAAAGGAGATTTTATGAAAAAGATTTTGATTTTTTGTTTTTGTGTTTTTGCATTTTTAGGGTGCGGTAGCGACCCTATAGAAGAGGCAATGATTGAGTGTCATGATTTGTTTATTAAAGGTGATGTAAAAAAAAGTGCAGAATGTTTTCATTTTAAAAATGACCACGGTAAAGAAAGATATTTTCGTGATTTTTATAGTAAGTTAGAATATGAACAAGATAAAATAAAAGAGCATGGCGGTATAAAATCTAAAGAAGTTATAATCATAAATAAAGGTGCAGATGGCAAGAGTGCAAAAATCCAGTTAGTGATAAAATATAAAGATGGAAAAATAGAAACACAAAGTGGTATAGAAATGATTAATGTAGATTCAAAATGGCTTATAGTTATATAAACTTTACGCTAAACAAACGAAATTTATCATTTAATTTTCGTTTGTTTGGAGTGGTTTATTCTTAATATGCTAGGCTAGAGCATTAGAGTGGTGGTGGGTTGTTTTTGGTGGTTTTATTTTTAAGATTTTGTTTTTAGCCTTATAAAAACGATATTTTTTAAATCTAATTTTTTGACCTAACATTGAATTAGATGTAAAACCCAAACAAACGAAATTTAAACAAAAAAGCAAAAATTAAGTAGTCGTGCGTTATTTAGTTTGAAATGAAAAGCTTGTTAGTTTGTGATTAATTTTGTTAAATTTCGTTTGTTTGTGGTGTAAGTTCCATTGGTTTATAAATAAAAGAATTTATCAAAAGCTATAATCAAGTAGATATGCTGTATTTATATAAAAGTCCTAGCTTGACAAAAAAGTTGTCAAAGTTGATAAGTGTTTTAAGACATATTTTTATTTTAATCAAATCTTAATAAAGCTAACTTACACACTAAATTAGTTTATAAAGTAAAAACTCACATTTGGGTTTTTTGATAATTTATCCGCATTAGCTTTCAATTTAATTTATTTTTTAATTTAATTAACTTAAATATAAAATAAACAAAGATAAGACATATTATAAAAACTAAAATTAGATATAAATTCTCAAACAAACGAAATTTAAGTTTTATTCGCATAAGCTAATAAATGTTAGTTTGGCTAAATTTCGTTTGTTGTATAGAAGTTTATTATGGTTTTAAATAGCCTGCACCGTTTAATACAAAGCTTCTATCTTTTGCATAAACTCTTTGTCCGTTTATGATATCGTATTTCCAAATAGGTGCGTTTTGTTTAAAATCTTCCACAAAATCACCTATCATAGCAAGTGCTTTTTTTCTATGTTTGCTCATCACTGCAGCAAAATAGCTACTTTCTTTTACCATAACATCGCCCACAGAATGAGCAAAGTATAAAAAACAATCATTTTCTTTAGCTTTTTGCTCCCAATCTTTAAACCATTGTCTAAGTATAGGCTCATAAACATCAAAGCTAAGTCCGCTTACTCCACCATCATCTCTTATAATACCGTTAAAATTTACCAAAGCACCAAGAGATTTTTCTTTGCATATATCATATGCTTGTTGATAATGCTTTAAACTATCTACAGCGTTTTTTTCTATGAAAAAGTTTTGCATATCACCCTCCGCAAACAGGTGGCAAGATAAACACAACATCATCTTGTTTAAACTCAAGCGAAGCTGGACTATCTATTAGTTTGTTATTTAATGCTATTGCACTAGAGTGAAGTATTTGCTTGTCAATATCTTCTATATTGTTTAAAAAAGATTTTAGCTCATCAAAGTTTTTTATATCAGCTTGTATTTCATCTCTTGCAAGTGGTCCTAAAAAGCATATCTTAATCATTTTTACCCTTTGTTAGTAGTTCAAAAAATTCTTTTTCTGGTAAAGGTTTTGAGAAAAAATACCCTTGAAACTCATCACAGCCATACTTAGATAGCAAATCAAGGTCATCTTGAAACTCAACGCCCTCAGCTACAGTTTTTTTATCTAAAGTTTTTGACATTTGCACGATAGCTTCAACTAGTGCTTGTTTTTTAGGGTCTTTACTCATATTTATAATAAAGCTCATATCAATCTTAACAACATCAAAAGGAAGGTTATGTAAATATGCAAGTGAAGAATACCCAGTTCCAAAATCATCCATAGAAAGTCCAACGCCAAGGCTTTTTAGCTCGTTGATTTTTGCTATATTATCGCTATCTTGTATAGCAAAGTTTTCTGTGATTTCTAGCTCAACTAGATGTGGTGGAATGTTGTACTCTTTTATAGCTCTTGATATATCATCTATGAGTGTTTCTGATTTTAGTTGCTTAACAGATAGGTTTAAAGATAGTTTTATTGGGTTGTTTGACTCAATTAGTTCTTTTAAAATTCTAAGACTTTCTTTTATAACCCATCTTCCAATATCAACTATAAGGTCAGAATTTTCCGCAACTTCTATAAAATACCCAGGTGGTATTATTTTGTCATTTTTTACCCACCTAATAAGCGCTTCCGCACCTACAATTTTGTTGTTTTTAATCTCAACTTTAGGTTGTAAAAATAACCTAAATTCATTCTCTTGCAGTGCTATGCGAATGTCTTTTTGGATTTTTAGTAATTTTTGTTTTTCTTGGTCTATGGTTTTATCATAAAATTCTATTTTATTTGCACCTTTTTTCTTTGCTATACTCATAGCGCTATCTGCACTTCTTATTAGCTTATCATAATCTTTTTCATACTCGCTAGTATAAATAGCAACACCTATTGAAGCTGTAAGATAGAACTTATCATCATCTATATGTATTGGTTTGCTTATTATATCTAGCACATCATGAGCGAATTTGTCTATTTGTTGAACATCTGAATGCCTATCAAATTCGCAAAAGACTATAAACTCATCAGCAGCAAGCCTTGATACATACGCAAACATTTTATCTGTTAGTGATACAAGTCTATTTGATATGTATTTAAGTATATTATCTCCTGTGTCTCTTCCTTTGCTTTCATTTACTTGTTTAAACTTATCTAAGTCTATAAAAAACACAGCTAATGTTTTTGAGTTTGAATGCTGGTATCTTTGCAAATCAAGCAAAAGTTTTGATGGATTTTTAAGACCCGTAACAGTATCGTAGTAAGCTGTTGTCATGATTTGCTTGTTTTGTTCTGAGATTAATTCTTGAGTTTTTTTCATTCTAATTATAAATTTATTTAACGCAAGGTTTAAAAATTTAAATTCTTCGTATTTGATGTTTGAGTTTAAATTTAACTTTAGATTTGATATGTTGCCATCAAGACTATTTAGGCTTTGATTTATATTTTTGATATTGTCTTTTATGATTTTTTCTTTATTTTTGATAAATACTATTATAGAAGATAGCCCTAAAACAACTAAAATCAAAGTTATAAAAAGTTGTTTGGTTAGCTCTTTTTGCATAGCTTCTTTTTTGTGTTGCAAATCTTGTTTTTGCTGTTTTAGGCTATAACTAGCACCAAATTCTATATTCCATAAACTATCAACACATTTATAAGACGCAAATTCATCATCATGTTTAAAGCTACAGCTATTTGATGTGATTTTTTCATCAGCAACTTTTACATAAAAATCACCCGCTTTTGCAACTCTAAATTTTTCCATATTTGATAAAACATGTTCAACTTTTGCCGTGTTGCCGTATTTTGGGTTGATTGAGATTTGAAGAAATTTATCATCTCCAAGATGTATGTATCTTGTGTCTTTTGCATCTTTTTTGATTTCATTTTTTAAAACAACGCTGTATGATAGCTGAGTATCTGATTTAAAGGAAAGTTGATTTGCTAGTAAATTAGCGTCATTTTCATTGTATTTTGCCTCAATGATACGCTTTAAAATATTTGTTTGTTGTTCTAGTGCGTTATTTGCATACTTAAACATATCATCATATTCATATTCTAGGTAGTTAAAGATGTTTTTGATTTCATCTTGAACTTGCGTAGATTTTTCTAAGTTGTTTATACCAAGAAACTGTTTTTCTAAAAAATTGTTTTGATTTTGATATGATTGGAAGCTATTATAAGCAAGAACAACTCCAACTAGTACTATAAAACAAAATGACAATAAGAACAATTGATATATTGATTCTTTTAATAAACTTTTTCTTTTGCTACTTTTCATAGGTCTTTCTTTAATTTATTTTAATTAAAATAACCCGAAAATATACAATAATAAAATTAAATAAAGGATAAAAAAATGTTTAATAACTTTGATTTTAAAAATATTCAAACACCATCTTATGTATGTTTTGAAACTAATCTTAGAAAAAATTGTGAGATTTTAAAATCAGTAAAAGACCAAACTGGTGCTAAGATTTTACTAGCATTAAAGGGTTTTGCTCTTCAAAGTTCGCTTGATATAGTAATGGAATATCTTGATGGTTTTACTTGTAGTGGGCTTTGGGAAGCAAAACTTGCAAAAAAATACACAAAAAAGCAAAATATACACACATACTCTCCTGCTTTTGGAGATGATTTTAAAGACATTGCTTCTATTAGCTCACATATAGTTTTTAACAGTGCAAATATGTTAAAAAAATATCTACCTTTATGCAAAAACAATCATCTTGCCATAAGATGTAATCCAGGTGTGTCTTTTGCACCTGTTGAGTTATACAATCCTTGTGGGGAGTATTCAAGGTTTGGGGTAAGAAGTGTTATGGAGATTGAAGATGTTTTAAATCATTTAGAAGGGCTTTGTTTTCATGCTCTGTGTGAAGAAGGCAGCGAAAGTTTAGAGGTTGTTTTAAAAGCTTTTGAAGAAAAGTTTGAAAAAGCTATCAAAAGGGTAAAATGGGTGAATTTTGGTGGAGGACACCACATCACAAAAGAAGGTTATAACCTACAAAAACTTATAAAACTTATAAATGATTTTAAGAAAAAATGGGGAGTTGAAGTTTATCTTGAGCCAGGCGAAGCTGTTGGGATAAATACAGGTGTTTTGGTTTGTAGTGTTTTAGATATTATTAAAAGAGATAAAAACATAGCCATTTTAGATACTTCCGCAGAAGCACATATGCCAGATACTATTATTATGCCTTATACTAGTGAAGTGTTAAATGCAAAGATAATTTCAACAAGATATGATTTAAGTGGTGCTAAAAATCATAAAAATGGATATATATTAACGGGAAATACTTGTTTATCTGGGGATATTATGGGGTATTATGAGTTTGATAAAGAGCTTTGTGTTGGAGATAAAGTTGTGTTTTTAGACCAAATGCACTACTCAATAGTAAAAAATACAACATTTAATGGGATAAAATTACCATCTTTGGTTTTAATTGATAAGAATGGTGATATTAAAAATATTAAACAATTTAACTTCAATGATTTTTCAAGAAGAAATTAATGTTGATTAGTTAAGATATTAAATCTAGTAATAAAATCATAAAGGTTTATCATGAAAAAGGTTTTATTGATTTTAATGGCAAATGGGTTGTTTGCTACTTCAAATCTTACAACAACTTCTAGAGTTGAAAATGTTACTCACTATGCGTTAGGTCATCTATGGACATATTTACAAGGTGGTAGATATTTTTCTTCGTTAATGCTTATTTTGCTTATAGCTGTTTTAGCTGCTTTTGCTATGCATTATATGGTAATTGGTCCAAAGCAATTTAGTCATGACGGTAAGAAAATATATGCTTTTAGCTTATTGGAGCGTTCTTTTCACTTTGTAGCGGCACTTTCTTGGATTATACTTATACCAACAGGACTTGTGATTATGTTTGGAACATCTTTTCCTGCAGGTATGGTAAGAACTGCTAAGACTTTGCATATATTTGCTATGTTTATTTTCATCGTATCTTGGGTGCCTATGTTTTTATGTTGGTTTAAATCAATGTTACCTAGTTCATATGATTTAAAATGGTTGATGATAGCAGGTGGATATTTAAGTAAGACAAAAAAACCTGTTCCTGCGGGTAAATTTAACTTTGGTCAAAAAATGTGGTATTACATAGCCTGTTTTGGCGGTTTTGTTATGATAGCAACAGGTATGATTATGTATATGCTTGATTTTAATTCAAACTCTTTGCAATCACTTTTTGGTTTGAGCCATATAGATATACTTAGAATGAGTGCTATTATTCACAATGTTCTTGCGGTAGCTTGTGTTGTGATGTTTTGTGTTCATGTGTATATGGCTGTTTTTGCTATCAAAGGTAGTATTCATTCTATGAAAACAGGATATAAGGAAGAAGAAGAGGTTTATATTTTACATTCTTATTGGTATAAAGATTTGGTTAGCAAAAATAAAATCAATCCTACTTATAAATATAATGATTAAAAATGAAAAGATTTATAGAGCAGATTCTTAATAAAATTGATAAAAGTGAAGGCTTAAATGATAGCACTATTGAAAGGCTATCTAAAAGCCTAAACTACGATAAACAAGAACTACTTAAAATCATTTCAAAAATAAACGAAAAGAAAAAACTACAAGTAAAATTTTGGATAAATAATAAAAACGGAACTTCATTTGGCAAAGGAAATGTAGAGCTTATAGCGTTAGTTGATAAAATAGGCTCTATATCAGGGGCGGCTAAAGCACTTGGTTTTAGCTATAAAAAAGCATGGAATAAAATTCATGAATTAGAAAATGAACTGGGCGAAAGCATTTTTATCAAGCAAAAAGGTGCTGGAAAGCAAGGTGGGACAAGGCTTACGCAAACTGGTAAAGAGCTTTTGCAAAGTTTTATTGAGTTTGAAGAAAAGCTAAATGAAGATGCCATAAAACACTATAACAAATACTTAAAACAATTTTTTGATAAGGAGTGAAGATGAAATTAGATTTACAAGATTTACCATGTCCACAGCCTGTGACTAGAGTAAAAGAAGAGTTTGAGAAAATGAAAGTTGGTGATAGCCTTAAAATCACTATCAACAACGAAACATCAAAGCAAAATATAGAAAGATTTTTAAACTCAATAGAGCAAGATTTTACTAGCGGAAAACAAGGTGAGCAGCATTTTATCAGCTTTACAAAAGAAGATAGACAAAAAAAGAGCTCTAATGTATATGATGAAGTTTTGTTTTTAAAATCTCTTAGCGTTGGTGATGGAGAGCTTGGCAAAATGCTTTTTGCTGGATTTTTGCAAACACTAAAAGAAAGAAAAATCGGAAAAATCATTTTGGTAAATGAAGCGGTAAAAGTTATATGCGATGAGACAAATCCTAGTTTTAACACACTTAAGGATTTAGAGCAAATGGGTGTTAAAATTTTAGCTTGTGGTAATTGCCTAAACTTTTTTGCTCTTGAGCCAAAATTTGGAATTGTTAGCAATGCTTATGAAATCGTTGATACATTGTTTAATTCAAAAGTGGTAAGCCTGTGAGTTTTAAACAGCTATTTGATACATATAAAAGTAGGGAACTTAGGAAATTAGTAGCAAACGGTGGTTGAAGTGCTAAATTAGACCCGGGTGGTCTATCACAAATTACGCAAATTACACCACATGCAAATATCCTAAGTTCAACTTACAGCAACGAAGATGCTTATGTTTTGAGCTTTGATGAAAGCAATAAGGCACTAGTTCAAACTTGTGATTTTATAATGCCACATGTTGATGAGCCGTATTTTTTTGGTCGTATAGCTGCAGCAAATAGCCTTAGTGATATTTATGCTATGAATGGCGATGTTTTTTGTGCTATGAATATTCTTGGAATTCCTTGCAATATGCATGATATTATCAAAGAGATTTTAGCTGGAGCAAATGACGCTTTAAGTGAAGCAGGAGCGATTTGTGCTGGTGGGCATACAATAAATTCTATTGAGCCTTTTTTTGGGCTTAGTGTTAGTGGTTTTGTGTCAAAAGATAACTTTTGGCATAACAATACACCAAATGATGGCGATGCTATCATCATCACAAAGCCTATTGGTAGTGGGATTTTATCTTTAGGGCTTGATTTTGTAAAAGATAAAGTTAGCTTTTATGAAAATATGTGTTATCTTAATAAATATCCGCAAAATGTTCTAAAACAAACGAAATTTATAAGTGCTGCGACAGATATCACTGGGTTTGGTTTGCTAGGACACCTGCTTGAGATGTGTAGCAATAAAACAAAAAAAATGTCAGCTAAGATATATTTTGATAGCATACCTTTTTTAAATCAAGCAAAAGAATTGTTTGATATGGGGATGATACCTTCAAGTGCTTACAAAAACTACAATTACATAAAACATAATGTATCTTCTTTAAATGATGATATGTCTTTGATTTTATCATCTCCTGAGACTAGCGGTGGGCTTATGCTATCTACGCAAAAACCTATGGCTGTTTTAAAGCTTTTGGAAGATAATGGAATTTTTGCTAAACAAATAGGGTATTTTGAAGTTATGCAAGATGATAAAAAGATAAAGGTTATATAGTTTGAGCGTTGATTTAAAAATAATGTTTTTTTTATCGTTTGTCATCTTTGCGTCCCCTTATATAGCAAAGACTTTAAAACTTAGCATTAGTGCTTGTGAAATGATGCTTGGAATGGTTGGAGCTTTTTTTCTTATCATAGAAAAAAGCCCTAATTTTCAGTATCTATCACAAGCGGGGTTTTATTATTTGATGTTTATAGCTGGGCTTGAAGTTGATATAAAGGACTTTTTTAAAATTGATAAAAGAACATATAAAAAAATCTTTTGGTATTTTTTAATGCTTTATACTTTTAGTTTTTTTATATGTTTTTATTTTGAATACCACTATGTTTTTATAGCTATTTTTACTGTTATGAGCGTTGGTGTTTTATCAACATTATTTAAAGAATTTGGCAAAGATGTTAAATGGTTAAACTTATCCTTTTTGGTGGCTACGATAGGAGAGATTATATCCATTGTCTTGCTTAGTATAAGCTCATCTTTAAGTAGTGCGGATACAAGCTTAATCCATGCTGTAAAGGATATTTTGTATTTTTGTATATTTATTACTTTATTTACATTTTATTATAAGTTTTTTGACATTTTGTTTTGGTGGTATCCAAAACTCCAAAAAATCTTAATGCCAGATGATGATAAAGCAGAAAAAGATGTAAGGCTATGCTTGGCGTATTTTATACTCATTATAGCTTTGATGATTTATTTTCATCTTGAGGTTGCTTTTGGTGTGTTTTTGATAGGAACTTTTGTAAAGGCATTTTTTATCAAAAAACATGAATTAGAAGAAAAGCTTATGAGTATTGGGTATGGATTTTTGATACCTTGTTTTTTTGTTTATATAGGCTCTACATTTGATTTACATTTGTTGTTTGATGTAAGGCTTTTAAAATTTGCTATAAGTTTGTGTTTGATTATGGTTTTACTTAGGGTGTTTTGTAGTTTTATTTTTGCTAGAACTATAGGTGGTTTAAATTGTATTTTGTTTGGACTATCTCAAAGTATGCCTTTAACTCTTTGTATAGCGTTTGCAACATTATCTTTAAATGCAAAACTTATTGACAACATAGAATACTCTGCGATGATTTTAGGAGCTTTGCTTGAAGCTATCGTATGTATAGGGCTTATAAACATTATAAGTCGTTTGGGTTTTTTAAATAGGAGTTAGTGTGTATTTTGGGATTTTGCATTTTGTTAGTATTTTTGTATTTGTAGTGATTTTTGCTTTAATAGAAGTTTTGCTTTTTTACAAATACGACAATAAAAAAACAATTTTAACTTTTAGCTTGTTAAATTTTTTAGTAAATGTGATTTTATGTTTTAGCGTTATTATGATGATAGATGAAAAATCAAAGATTGTAACTTTAAAGAATGTAAAAACAACTAGGATTTATAGAACAGAGAGTTTGCAGTTTCAAGCTGATTTGTATAATGAAGGCTCTATGCAAGTAAATAAATGCACCATATCTTTTAGGCTCATTAACCTTGCACCAAAAAAAGTTAGTGGGGATATTTTTGATTTTGGTAGGGATTTTGAGATGTTTAAGATTGATAAATCTAATCCAAATCTAATCAAACACGAAAAGACATTTATAGTAAATCTTTTGCCACAATACACAAAAAGAATTGTTTTTAACATAAAGTTCCCACCGCATTTTGACAACTACAAAACGATAACTAAAGTAAAGTGCAAATAATCTAAATTTCGTTTGTTTATATAAAATCATATAAGTTTAAGCTTAGCTTTATGGGGGGGGGTAAAATACCTTTTTCATTTTAATTTTTAAAGGAGTAAAATGTTTAAAAGGTCATTGTTTTTAGGTTTGGTTATGCTAGTTTTTAGCGGTTGTATTGATGAAGTGCAGCAGCTAAGCCCAAAAGAAGCCTACTTGAGAGATTTAGAGCAAAAATGCAATATGGGTAATATGGGTTATTGTGTTGAACTAGCGGAAAATATAGTAAAAAAAGATTCTAAAAGAGCTACAATGTTATACGATAGAGCTTGTAGTGGTGGCTATGTGAAAGCTTGTATGCTTGCGGGTGATTTGTTTTATGAAGGGCAAGTTGTAAAACAATCATTAAAAGATGCTAAGATGTTTTATGAAAGAGCTTGTGATTTAGGTTCTACCGCTGGTTGCAGAGAATTTAAGCACCTAAATAAATAATCAATAAATTTCGTTTGTTTGGCTTTTGTGTTTATTTAGCAAAACAAACGAAATTTGTATTTATTTTTTTGAAAATCTTAACCACAAATATCCACATAATGCAGATATGAAACTAGCGCTTAAAACACCAAGTTTAGCACTATCAAATAAAAGCTCATTGTTTTCATAAACTAATGCGCTTATAAAAAAACTCATTGTAAAACCTATTCCAGTAAGAAGGCTAAGTCCATAAAGAGTTTTGTTTGAAAATGGTTTTATGATACCGATTTTAAAAGCTAACTGACACATACAATAAACACCGATTTGCTTACCAATAAAAAGTCCAAAAAATACACCAAAAAATACGCTGTTGAAGTTTTCTAAGCTTATGCTAAAAAAGCTTATTCCTGCATTAAATAAAGCAAAAACAGGCAATATAAAATAATTGATATATGGTGTTAAATCTTGTATTATCTTGTCTAAAAATTCTTTGTTATTTTTATCATAGATTGGTATAAAAAGAGCGCATAGCATACCAGCTAAAGTTGCGTGAATTCCACTTTCTAAAACACATATCCATATAAAAATACCAACAATAGCATAAAGTTTGCGAATACATACATTTAAAATATTGAATACCAAAAGTATGCAAAGTCCTATTCCAGCTAGAATAAACGATATAAATGAAAGTTCATTTGTATAAAAAATTGCTATTATTAATATAGCCATAATATCATCAAATATAGCAAGACTTAATAAAAAAACTTTCATAGACCTATTTGCTCTATGTCCTAATAAAAGCAAAATGCCAACAGCAAAAGCTGTGTCTGTTCCAGATGGTATGGCAAAACCATTTAATGCTTCTTTATTGTGATAATTAAAAAGTATGAAAATAATACTAGGTATAACCACTCCGCCGACAGCACCCATAAAAGGTAGTGCACTTTTTTTGATGCTGTTTAATTCTCCAACTATAAGTTCTTTTTTTACTTCAAGCCCAACCCAAAAAAAGAAAATAGCTATCAATCCATCATTTACCCATAAAACTATTGGTTTAATTAGTGTGTAATTAATTGCTATAAAACCTATTTTAGAATCTACAACAATATCGTAAAATTCGCTTAGATTTGAGTTTTTGAGTATTAAAGCTAGTAGTGTAAATATTATTAATAAGCAAGGCGGAAATAGCTCGTGCTTGATTATTTTATAAAACTCTTTCATAACATTCCTTTAGAAAATTAATAATTAGTGTTGATTAAAATTCTAAAAATGTTCGGGAAATGAAAATAAATAAAAACGATTTTGTCTTGAGAAAGTAAGATGTGAAAAAAGTATAAATGTGTTGTTCTTAATAATAATCAATGAAATCCTTTTGTAAAGTTTTTTAAAATATAAATAAAAAAAGTTAATCAATATTTAATATCAATTAATAAATATATTGTTTCAAGTAATGATATATATTTTAGCGATAGGATTGATGTTAAGTAAGTGGATTTAGTTTTAAGTTGTATAAAATTATCAAAATTTCGTTTGTTTGGCATAAACTTTAGCTAGTGTGATTTAGGCATAAATATAAATTCGTTTGTTTAAGGCGAATGTGATTTAAATATACTTTGTAAACAAATAAAATTTATTATCCAAACCACACATTATCTACCAAGTAAAACAGCCTAAAATAAATGCAATTTGGCGCACACATCAAACCTAACGCAAAAAATCACTCGCTCAAACAAACGAAATTTATCTACATCGTCCAAACTAAAATCCACTCGCTACAATATCTGAATAAAAATTGTTTTAAAAATAAAGCAATACATATTAAAACTGCAAAAGCAAACTAAAACACCCAAACAACCATAAACCCACTAACCAATATAAAGATAAACAACAAGATTTTAAAATATGTAGTTTTGCAAAAATAACATCTATATATAAATTTTGTTTGTTTAAGCTTATGCTAGATTATTTAGCTTAAAACAACACATGCAAAATCAAACAAACGAAATTTAGAAGTGGTTTTATAGGGTCAAAATCCACCACCCCCATATTTTCAATAAATTTATTTTATAAATTCATATTCTTTGTTTAAACAAACGAAATTTAAAGTTATTTTTTAAAGTTTATTGTTTTTCCATAGCTAAAGACTGATAATGTGCGTGAAGTGGCTCTATAATTTCATCTAAAAGCCCACCTTGCATTATAACATCAAGTCTGTGTAGCGTTAGGTTTATGCGGTGGTCAGATATGCGGTTTTGCGGATAGTTATAGGTTCTAATTCTTTCACTTCTATCGCCCGAGCCTACTTGGTTTTTTCTTTGCTCGTATTCTTTTGCCATTCTTTCTTGCTCTTGCAAGTCATAAAGTCTAGCTTTTAGAACCTTTATAGCACTTTCTTTGTTTTTATGCTGAGATTTGCCGTCTTGATTGACTACTACAATACCTGTTGGTATGTGAGTTATTCTTACAGCTGAATCAGTTGTATTTACGCTTTGACCGCCATGACCACTACTTCTCATAACATCTATTTTTAAATCATTTGGATTGATTTGTATATCTATATCATCAACCTCAGGCATAACAGCAACCGTTATTGCAGATGTATGAACCCTTCCTTGGCTTTCTGTATCAGGCACTCTTTGAACTCTGTGTGTGCCACCTTCATACTTGAATTTTGAGTATGCACCATCGCCTTTTATAAGCACGATGATTTCTTTATATCCACCCGCTGTTCCTTCGCTAGAGCTCATTATCTCAAGCTTATAACCTTTAATCTCAGCATATCTTGCATAAGTTTTAAACAAATCCCCAACAAACAAAGCAGCTTCATCTCCACCAGTTCCAGCTCTAATTTCTAAAAAGATATTTTTGCTATCATTTGGGTCTTTTGGTATAAGTAGGATTTTTATTTGTTCTTCAAGATTTTGTTTTTCTTGCTCTAAAGCTTTAAGTTCTTCTTTTGCAAGTTCTGTAAAATCAGGGTTTTGAAGTAGTTCTTTGTTTTCTTCTATTTCTTGTAAGATTTTTAGATACCTTTTTGACGCTTGTGCTATATCTTCTATATTGCTTTGTTCTTTTGAAAGCTCGGTCATCTTAGCAACATCGCTAATTATAGCAACATCACTAAGTAAGACACCAAGCTCATCATAGCGTCTTACAAAAGGTTCTAGTTTATCTTGTAACAATTACGCACCTATTTTATTTACAAGTAGTGCTAGTCTACTTACACGGCGAGAAGCTGTTTGTTTTTTCAAAAATCCTCTACTTACCATAGCGTGGATTTTTTGGTTAGCTACTTTTAATGCTGCTTCTGCTGCTGCTTTATCATTAGCATTTGCTGCTTCTATAACTGCTTTTGTTATATTTTTTAAACGAGTTCTGTAAAATCTGTTTCTAGCTGTCTTTTTTATAGTTTGTCTAGCTCTTTTTTCAGATGACTTATGATTTGCCATAGTTACCTCTTTATGTTAAATTTTTTGGATTAAAAGTCGTGATTATATCTTTTGTGATTTTAAAACTATCTTAATTTAAGTTAGAATTAATTATAATTTTATCTTTTTTGAGATTTAATAAATTTAAGGAAATGATATGTTATTTGGAACAGATGGCGTTAGAGGATATGCTGGAAAAGAGCTAAACGCATATTTAGCTATGGAAGTAGCAATGGCTGTTGGTATACATTTTAAACAAAAAGCTGTTACAAAGACAATTTTAGTTGGAAAAGATACTAGAAAAAGTGGCTATATGATAGAAAATGCCATTGTTAGCGGACTTACTGCTGTTGGGTATAATGTTTTACAAATAGGTCCTATGCCAACTCCTGCTATAGCTTTTTTAACTGAAGATTTAAGGTGTGATTGTGGGATAATGATAAGTGCTTCTCATAATCCATACTATGATAATGGCATAAAGATTTTTGACTCACAAGGTTTTAAATTAGATAAAGAAGATGAAAAAGCTATAGAAAAAATTTACAATGATAAAAAGCTTTTAAAAAATAGCCTTGTAACAGAGCTTGATATAGGATATGCAAAGCGTATTGATGATGTTATTGGAAGATATATTGTGCATATTAAAAACTCATTTGATAAGGATTTAAACTTAAAATCTTTAAGAGTTGTGCTTGACCTTGCTAATGGTGCTGCGTATAAAGTAGCTCCAGCGGTGTTTAGTGAGCTTGGAGCTGATGTTTTTGTGCTAAATGACAAGCCAAATGGCTCAAATATAAATGAACTTTGTGGAGCTTTATATCCAAATGAGCTTTGTGATGAGGTAAAAAGACTTCGTGCTGATGTGGGTTTTGCTTTTGATGGTGATGCGGATAGGCTTGTTGTGGTTGATGAAAGAGGACAAGTTGTAAATGGAGATTGTGTTATAGCAGCACTTGGACTTTCACTACAAAAAGAAAACAAACTAAAAGGTGGCGTAGTAGCTACAAAGATGAGCAATATGGCGTTTTTTGAATGTTTAGAAGAAAACAACATAAAATATGAAAAAAGCGATGTTGGGGATAAAAATGTTTTTGAAAGCATGAAAAGTATAGGAAGTAATTTTGGCGGAGAGCAAAGCGGACATATAATTTTTTCTGATTATGCAAAAACTGGCGATGGCGTGGTATCGGCACTTCAATTTGCAAAACTTTTAATAAAATCAAACAAAAAAGCAAGTAAATTGTCTCCATTTAAGCCATATCCACAAATCCTAACAAACCTAAAAATCACCGAAAAAAAGCCACTTGAAAGCATCAAGGGGCTAGATAAGATACAAAAAGAGCTTGATAGTCATAAGATAGGTTATCTTTTTAGGTATTCTGGCACAGAAAATCTACTTAGAATACTTTTAGAAGGTAAAGATGAGGAGCTTTTACAAAGCTATACGCAAAAACTTAAAGAATTTTTTAAAGAAAATTTATGAAGTTAGCGAAATTTATATCTTTAAACAACCCTAAAAAAGCACTTTTATATGGTGCTTTTATATGGGTTTTTGTAATTTTTTTAGACCAGATAAGCAAATACATTTTTTTAAATGGTTATACATATCAAGGAAAGTTTTTTGACCTTTATTTTGTGTTAAATAAGGGTGTGAGTTTTTCTATGTTTGCATTTTTAGGAGAGTATTTAAAATACATTCAAATAGCTATTTTGCTAAGTGTTGTGATTTTTTTTGCTAAACATAAAGAAAGCTTTTTTGAGTATTTTTTTGCTTTAATGCTTATAATCCCAGCAGGTATTAGCAATATAGCTGATAGATTTATACATGGTGGGGTGGTGGATTTTTTTGCTTGGCATTATGGGTTTAATTTTGCTGTGTTTAATCTTGCAGATGTTTTTATAAACATAGGCATTTTTTTGATATTATTTTATGAGATTTTTTTGAAAAAAGGATACAAAAATGGTTGAATATTATGATTGGATAAAGGCATTTCACTTTGCCGCTTTTATATCATGGATGGCTGGACTTTTTTATTTGCCTAGGCTTTTTGTTTATCATACGGAACATTATGATAATAAAGACTTTGTAAAGGTTGTAAAAATTCAAGAACATAAACTTTTTTATCAAATCACACAACCTGCGATGATAGCAAGTGTAGCAAGTGGTATTTGGATGATAGTTTTAAACCCTACTTTGCTTAGTCTTCCTTATTTTCATGCTAAGCTTACTTTTGCTTTTTTGCTTGTTGTTTATCATTTTAGCTGTTTGTATTATTTAAAGCAGTTAAAAGCTGATAAATGTAAAAAAAGTGGTGTATTTTTTAGGGTAAATAACGAAATTCCAACACTTATCATGATAGGTATACTTATATTTATGGTGATTAGACCGTTTTGAGTAAATTTCGTTTGTTTGAAGGTTTTTGATGAAAGCTGGGATTTTCGATAGCGGTGTTGGGGGACTTAGTGTTTTAAAAAGCATAAAAGATGCTGAGATTTTTAGCGAGATTGTGTATTTTGCGGACTTAGCTCATGTGCCTTATGGAAACAAAGACACTAAGACAATTCAAAATTTTTGCCTTGAAAATTTAGAATTTTTAGAAAAATTTGATGTTGATACAATTATCATAGCCTGTAACACCGCTACCGCTTGTAGTCTTGAGCTTTTAAAATCTCGTGCTAAATGTAGTGTTTATGGAGTGATTGACGCTGGGGTTAGTGCTTGTGATAAAGCAAGTATTAGTAAAGATGATAAAATCTTGGTTTTAGGGACAAAAGCTACGATAAACTCAGGTCTTTATGAAAAAAAACTAAAAAGCCTTGGATATCATAATATCACAAATATAGCCACAAGCCTTTTTGTTCCTATCGTAGAAGAAGGTTTACAAGATACGCCTATATTAAATGAGTGTATGAAGCATTATTTTAGTGGTATTTCCACACCTGATATAATCGTTCTTGGTTGTACTCATTTTCCATTTTTAAAAGAGCAAATAAGCAGATATTTTAATCATCACCCAAAACTAATCCACTCAGGTGACGCTATAGTTGATGAGCTTTTAAAAGATTTTAAAAAAGATAATGTTAAACCAAAGATTAGTTTTCATGCTTCAAGTGATGAAAAATCGCTTATTGATTTTGCTAATAAATATTTAGCATAAACATATTTTATATTGATATAATTTATCAAAAATACATAGGAGAAAACACATGATAGAGATTAAAAAACCAGCTGATATTGAAAAACTAAAAGTAGCAAACCACCTTGTAGCACAAACGCTTGATTATCTAAAAACTCTTACAAAACCAGGTATAAGCTTAAAAGAGCTAAATGATTTAGCAGAAAAGTTCATAGTAGATAATGGTGCAAAACCTGCATTTAAAGGGCTTTATGGTTTTCCAGGTTCAATTTGTATAAGCCTTAATAAAACTTGCATTCATGGGGTGCCAGACGATAGGATTTTAAAAGAGGGCGATATTGTAACATATGATGTGGGGACTGTTGTTGATGGGTATTATGGTGATGCGGCTAGAACTTATGGTGTAGGCAAAATAAGCAAAAAAGATGAAGAGCTTATCGCTTGTTCGCATGATGCACTTATGCATGCTATTTTTAGCATAAAAGAAGGTATGAGATTTAAAGAGCTTAGTAAGATTTTAGAAGAGTTTATAATCTCTCGTGGTTTTGTGCCTTTGCGTGGATTTTGTGGGCATGGGATTGGTAAAAAACCTCATCAAGAGCCAGAAATTCCAAACTACTTAGAACCATACGACAACCCAAAAAGTGGCCCAAAGATAAAAAATGGTATGGTTTTTTGCATTGAGCCTATGATTTGTCAAAAAGACGGAAATCCTAAAAATGTAAAAGGCATTTGGGAAACAGAAGGTGGAGATGGACTAAATACCGCTCATTATGAGCATTGTGTAGCGATAGTTGATGGTAGGGCTGTGATTTTAAGCGAGTAGTTTATGCAAAAAATAAACCATATACAAGAAAGTTTGTTAGATGATAAGCTTTGTGAGTTTTTAAACACTTATAAAAACTCTAGTATCTTTACAAAGATAAAAAAAGACATACAAAAAACAAGGCAAAAAGGCAAAATCAGTTCAAGTTTTTGCTTTAAAACTTTGTTTTTTACTTCTTTTATGCTTTTGTGTCGTGGTTTTTATCTTCAATTTTTTGTGGTGCTTGGAGCTTTTTTTCTTTGTGAGATTATGTTTTTTAGCACATTGTTTACAGTGGGTCATATGGTAGTAGATGATGATTTTATCACAAAGAGACTTTTTGTTTCTTTGGCATTTTTTATATGTTTTTTAGTCTTAAAAGTGGTTTTTGCTAAGCTTTATAATGGATTTATCATCAAAAGATTTTTTGAGTTTTTAAATTGTGAGAGAAAGCTTAGCAAACCTCATACTGTTTTTATAGTAATTTTTAGCATATTTTTTGCTATAAACTCAGCTTTTCTTTTGATGTTTTTGCTTGTTATGGGCACTTTTGCGGGTGGATAAATACTTAAAAATGAAACTTGAAAATAACTTTAAAAAATGCTTAATGATATTAAAAGATTGATTATATGCTAAGGAGATTTTATGTTAGAGATTGCTTTAAAAGAAGAGGCTAAAAAAATCGTAGAAGATGAGGGCTTGTTAAAAAGTAAGCTTTGTGAGTTTTTGGATAAAGATGAGTTATCAACCCCTGTTTTGATGGTGTATAATGATATTTTATCAGCAAAAGATGGTGATACTTTAAAGTTTAGTTTTCAAAAGTCTACTATGTCTTGGTTTAGCTTCTTTTTTAGTTTTTATATGACTATTTATAGAAGACTTTGGCTTGCACTTGTGATTAATATTGCTTTAACTTCTGTATTTTCTATCATGCAAAAGTTTGTTAGTGGTAGTGATTTTTTAGCGTCAATTATGTCAATAGTTTCGTTTTGTGTAACGGGATTTGTTTTTGGTAAGCTATATACATTTTTTCTTGCACACAAATTTATATCATATATAAACGATGGCAAAGATACAACTGGTGTATGTAGAAGCAACCTTGCTGGACTTTTACTAGTGTTGTTTGGTATTCCTTTGCTTATTGTGTTGATACTTTATATTTTATTGTAAATATTTAATAAGGATAAAAAATGAAAATTAAGATTTATTACGAAGATACTGATTGTGGCGGGATTGTTTATCATACAAATTATTTAAAATATACAGAAAGAGCTAGGAGCGAATATTTTTCAAATCTTAGCAAAGAAGTTTTTAAACCAAATCAAGGATTTGTTTTAAGGGATTGTGAGTGTAGGTTTTTTGCTTCAGCAAGACTTCTTGATGAAGTTGTTGTAAAATCAAAAATCTTAAAAATCAAATCAGCAAGTATCAAACTAGAGCAAGAGATTTTTAAAGATGAGTTATTGTTGTTTAGACAAACTACAACTTTAGCTTATGTTAAAGATGGTAAATTAGCTCAGATAGATGATGAGTTTATAAAGATTTTAAATAAGCGCGAAAATGGTATTTTTTAGTAAATTTCGTTTGTTTAGACGCCTCAAACAAACGAAATTTGTATATTTTAAGGTTACAAATGGAAGTTAAAGAATTTTTGACATTTTATAAAGATTATATAGCCCAAAAAGACTTGCAAGATATTTTGTCTAAAAATAAAAATATAGATGATAATGTCATTATGAAGTTAAAAAACCCAAAAACAGTTTTAATGCTAGGCATAATGTTTGGTAATTTTGGTGCGGATAGATTTTATGTAAAAAGTATTTTTATGGGGATTTTAAAGCTTTTTATATTTTTAGCTTGGACTATTTGTTTTATGTGGGTAGCTGCTTTTGTGATGATGCCAGATAGACTAAATGCTACTGAAGATACTATAAGTTTGATGTTTTTAACTCACCATATAAGTCTTTTTTTATGGATTTTGTTTTGGATTTTTGACATTATTTATCTTCCTAAAAAGGTAAAAAACCAAAACTATCAAATGATTTTAAATGATAATTTAAAGTAGGTTATATGAATGTTTTAAAAAAAACTTTTATTGATTTTTTTACAGCAAAAATGATTTTT
This sequence comes from uncultured Campylobacteraceae bacterium, assembly GCA_964646025.1. Lineage (GTDB taxonomy): Bacteria > Campylobacterota > Campylobacteria > Campylobacterales > Campylobacteraceae > Campylobacter_E. Next base: position 20,278 of record CAZYDK010000001.1, read on the forward strand.
TATGCTGTAGCTCCTTTGATTTTGTGTGGGCTTTTGTGGTTTGGGCTTATTGGCGGAGTGGTGTATTTTTTGATAAATCACGCATCTGATATGATAAATGATGGTTTGAAGCAGATTGATGGCATAAATTTTTTGGCACATACTTGGGTGGTGATGATTTTACAATGGCTTTTGATTGGTGTTGTTGGGCTTGGCGGGGTATTTTCTTCTGTTTATGTTGGGGTAGCTTTGGCTTTGTTTATCATATCATTTCTTACTCCAGCTATCGTGTCTTTTGTAAATGCTAGACATTATCATCATCAAAACTTAACAAGCGTATCATTTATGAAAATCCTTTGGATTATGTTTTGTGATAGTTTAAAATTTATTGGTTTTTTGCTTTGCTCTTTGATAGTTTTTGCTTTGCCTGTAATTGGTGGTTTGTGTGGGAGCATTGGTGTTTTTTTGAGTTTTTTTTATATTTATTATAGATTTATGCTTGTTGATGTTCGTTCTTGTGTGCTTGATAGGGATAAGTTTTTTATGCCTATTAAAGATGAGTTTTCATATAAAGCTACGATTTTAGTTTTTTATCTTTTATCGCACATACCTTTTGTTGGGTTTTTTTCTCAAGTAGCTTTTATTATATATCTAGCACATTTTGTATATGAAAAGGAGCTTGGATATGGAATATCTAAATAACTTTTATTCTCTTACAAATCCTATAGCTTTTGAGCTTTTTGGCTTTAAAGTTCATTGGTATGGGCTTTGTTATGTTTTTGCTTTGCTTGTGGCTTTGTATCTTGGTAAGCGTTTTGCAAGACAAAAAGGTATAAGCGATAAAATAATTGATAACTTTTTTATATGGGTTGAAATTGGCGTCATACTTGGTGCTAGGCTTGGATATATCTTAGTTTATGATGTAAATACGATTTGGTATTTTACTCATCCTTGGCAGATTTTTAACCCATTTGTAAATGGCGAATTTGTTGGAATTCGTGGTATGAGTTATCATGGTGCTATGGTTGGATTTTTAATTTCTTGTGTATTGTTTGCTAAAAAATACAAGGTAAATTTATTTAAGCTTCTTGATATTTGTGCTTTAGCAATTCCTTTTGGTTACATTTTTGGTAGGATTGGAAATTTTTTAAATCATGAACTTTTTGGAAGAGAAACTGATGTTTCTTGGGCTGTTGATGTAAATGGCATTATGCGTCATCCTAGCCAACTTTACGAGGCTTTTAGTGAAGGATTATTGGTTTTTTTACTTGTATTTTTTGTGTATAAAAAATTTAAACCAAAAGATGGGATTTTAATATGTATTTATGGTATAGGATATTCACTTTCAAGATTTGTTTGTGAGTTTTTTAGAGAGCCTGATAGTCAGCTTGGCTTTGTGTTTTCGTGGCTTTCTATGGGACAAATTTTAAGTATTTTTATGTTTGTTTTGTCGCTTTTTATTTTAATTTATATTATCAAAAAGAATAATGCTTAATAAAAAATTATAATAATGTATTATAATAATATTTAAATTCAACATTAAATATTACTAAGCTTATATTATGTTGTTGAAAATTATCACTAAGGAGAGGGTTGTGTCTAGTAAAATTGAGAATTTTTTAGGCAAGAGAGTTGATGGCACAAAATCACGCTTACCTGCTAAGCTTGATTTTTATCAAAGTGCTACTGGTTTAATCTTAGGGCTGTTTATGTGGGGACATATGATATTTGTTTCTACTGTTTTGATTAGTCCTGATTTTTTTGAAGCTACGGCTAGATTTTTTGAAGGTTCTGCTATTTTTGATAGTCCAAAACCTGGTATTGTGTCTGTTTTGGTTGGAATTATTTTTATAATATTTTTCGTTCATGCTGCACTTGGTATGAGAAAATTACCTATAAGTTATCGCCAATGGCAAATAGCAAGAGAGCATTCAAAGCTTATTAAGCACGAAGATACAACGCTTTGGGTTATACAAGCCTGTACAGGATTTGTGATGTTTTTCTTAGCATCAATTCATCTTGGAATGATGTTTTTTATGCCAGAGAGTATAGGTGCAACAGGTAGTGCTACTAGGGTATTTACTCACCATATGTGGGCTTTTTATTTGATATTACTTTTTGCTGTTGAGCTTCACGGCGGAATTGGTCTTTATAGACTTTGTGTTAAATGGGGTTGGTTTGATGGCGATGATGTTCATACTGCAAGAGCAAGAAGAAAACTTCTTAAGAAGTTAAAATGGGCAGTTAGTGCGTTTTTTATAATTTTAGGTATTGCTAACTTAGCGGTATTTATCAAAGTTGGATTAACTTTATAACAACAGAAAGGCTTAAAATGAAAGTAGAATTTACCGATGCATTGATAGTTGGTGGAGGACTTGCGGGTCTTAGAAGTGCGGTTGAGGTTGCAAAAAGTGGTCAAAAAGTTACGCTTTTAAGCATTTGTCCTGTTAAGCGTTCTCACTCAGCAGCCGTTCAAGGTGGTATGCAAGCAAGTCTTGCAAATGGAAATAAAGGTGAAGGCGATAACGAAGATTTACACTTTGCAGATACTGTAAAAGGAAGTGACTGGGGATGTGACCAAGAAGTAGCAAGAATGTTTGCTCAAACAGCACCTAAAGCTGTTCGTGAACTTGCTAGTTGGGGTGTTCCTTGGACTAGAATTACAAGAGGTCCTAGAAATGTTGTTATAAATGCCCAAAGAGTAACAATAGAAGAAAAAGATGAAGCACACGGACTTATAAACGCAAGGGATTTTGGTGGAACTAAAAAATGGAGAACCTGTTATATAGCTGATGCTACTGGACATTGTATGATTTTTGGTGTAGCAAACGAGGCTATAAAACACAATGTAAAAATCATAGATAGAATGGAAGCTCTTAGAATTATCCATAAAGATGGTGTTTGTCTTGGTGTTGTTGCTAGAAGTCTTATAGATGGTAGTTTAACAGCATTTGTATCAAAAGGCACAATGATAGCAACAGGTGGATATGGTAGAGTTTATAAGCAAACTACAAACGCTGTTATTTGCGAAGGAACGGGTGCAGCTATGGCGCTTGAGACTGGAATTTGTTCTTTATCAAATATGGAAGCAGTTCAATTTCACCCAACACCAATCGTTCCAAGTGGAATACTTTTAACTGAAGGTTGCCGTGGTGATGGTGGGGTTTTAAGAGATGTTGATGGATATCGTTTTATGCCTGATTATGAGCCAGAGAAAAAAGAACTTGCTAGCCGTGACGTTGTAAGTCGTCGTATGATGGAGCATATAAGAAAAGGAAAAGGTGTAAAGAGCCCTTATGGAGAGCATTTATGGCTTGATATTTCAATTTTTGGTCGTGCTCATGTAGAAAAAAACTTAAGAGATGTTCAAGATATTTGTAAGACATTTAACGGAATTGACCCTGCTGATGAAGGTCCAAAAGGTTGGGCGCCAGTTTTACCTATGCAACACTATTCAATGGGTGGAATTAGAACTAAGCCAAACGGAGAAACTCCTCGCATGAAAGGACTTTTTGCAGCCGGTGAGGCAGCTTGTTGGGATATGCACGGATTTAACAGACTTGGCGGAAATAGCTGTGCTGAAACGGTTGTAGCGGGTATGATTGTTGGGGATTATTTTGCACAGTATTGTAAAGAAAACACAATCGTAGCTGATATGGGTGTGGTTGAAGCAACACTTAAAAAAGAGCATGATTATATACAAGAAATCATATCTCGTGAAGGAAAGCATAATATTTTTGAAATCAAAAATGAAATGAAAGAGATAATGTGGGAGCATGTGGCTATCTTTAGAACAGGTGAAGGACTAGAATATGCTGTAAAACGCTTAGAAGAGCTTTATAAAGAAAGCTTAAAAGTAGCTATTTCTAATAAAGAAATTTATTGTTCAAACCCAGAGCTTGAAGAAGCTTACAGAGTTCCAAGAATGCTAAAAGTTGCACTTTGTGTAGCTCGTGGAGCACTTCTTAGAACAGAAAGCCGTGGGGCTCACTATAGAGAAGACTATCCAAAAAGAGATGATTTAAATTGGATGAAAAGAACTATGACTTATTGGGATGAGAACGCCACTTTACCTAGAGTTGAGTATGAAGACCTTGACATTATGAAAATGGAAATGCCACCAGCATTCCGTGGATATGGTGCAAAAGGCAATATCATAGAAAATCCATTAAGTGAAGTTCGCCAAAAAGAAGTAGATGAAATAACTGAGAGAATGCAAGCAGAAGGCAAGAGCAGATACGAGATACAAGATGCGTTAATGCCTTATGAATTACAAGCTAAATTTAAAGCACCAAACCAAAGAATAGGGGTTGATTATGAGTAGAAAATTAACGATAAAAGCATTTAAATACAATCCATATAGCAAGATAAGCAAACCACATTTTGCTACTTATGAGCTAGAAGAGACTGATGGTATGACGATTTTTATCGTCTTAACTCAAATAAGAGAAAAGTTTGACCCAAACCTAAGCTTTGACTTTGTTTGTCGTGCGGGTATTTGCGGTTCTTGTGCTATGATGATAAATGGTAAGCCAAAATTAGCATGTAGAACGCTTACAAAAGACTATCCTGATGGTGTGATTGAGCTTATGCCACTTCCTGCGTTTAAGCATATAAAAGACCTTAGTGTTAATACGGGCGAGTGGATGGAAGAAATGTGTAAAAGGGTTGAAAGTTGGGTTCATACAGACAAAGAAACTGACATTTCAAAACTAGAAGAAAGAATTGAGCCTAGCGTAGCTGATGAAACTTTTGAGCTTGATAGATGTATAGAGTGTGGTATTTGTATAGCTTCTTGTGCTACTAAGATTATGAGACCAAACTTCATCGGAGCGGCTGGACTTATGAGAGCGGCAAGATACGAGCAAGACCCACATGATAACAGAACGCTTGATGATTACTATGAGCTTGTGGGTGATGATGATGGGATTTTTGCTTGTATGAGCCTTATGGCTTGTGAGGATAATTGCCCTAAACAATTACCACTTCAAACCAAAATCGCTTACCTTAGACGCAAGTTAGTTACAAATAAAGGATAAGGTTTATAAAATTTCGTTTGTTTGAGCTTTTTGGCTTTAAACAAACGAAATTTATTACACAAACCTACGGTTATCTACTCCAAATACAAATTAAATACTATTAAAATAGCCAAACAAACGAAATTTAACAAAATTAACCATAAGATATAGGTTTTGATATCAATAAATTAAACAATCTACTACTAGCTAATTGTTGATTTTTAAGAGTTTATTTTATTAGCTTATATATTATTTTTTGCTGGATTTGTTTGTGTTTTAGTATATAAATTTCGTTTGTTTGGATTATAATTTAAGCTAGATTGATATTTTTTTGCACTATAAAATACAAGGCAAACTAAAACGCTGTATTTATATAAAATCTAATATCAATAAAAATCATTTACTTTTTGTTAATTCTTAAGTCTATTTTTATGGGGGGGGGTAAAATGCTTTTTTAGTTTATTTTAAGGAGTAAATATGAAAAATTTTTTATTGTATAGTATTGTAGCTATTGGGCTTTGTTCGTGTGGTGCTACAAAAGAAGATTATATAAAATCAGCTACAAATAACATCAAGTATGCTGAAAAAAAAGAAGCTGAAAGTAGATATTATAATAATCGGTGGATAGCTGAAGACTTAATCAAAGAGAGTAATAAGTATTACAGATACGGGGCATATGATTATGAACAAGCACAAATGTATGATTATGCAGCGATGTATTACGATGAATCTGAAGATGTAGATAGTAAATATAAGGTTTTAAAAAAACTTTATGATATTTGTGAAAATAACTCAAGCGAGTGCGAAAATTTACGATACAATGAACTTTTAGCTGATTTTTATCTAAGTATAAATAACCGTGAAAAAGCAAATTATTATTATGAAAAAGCTGCTAAATATTACGAAAGACAACAACAGTGTCGTGGAAGTATAGCATTTGTTGGACGTGTTGATGGGCCTGAGTATTGTTATGAGTTAGCCGCTAAATATTATGAAAAAGCAGGTAATTTGCAAAAATTAGGCGAAACATACCTAAATGCAGCTAAATTTTGTGAAGATAGAGAATGTCTGACTGGCTCAGCAGATAAATATTACTCAAAAGTGCAATCTGTATATAGCAAAATAAAAGGCGGTTTAAATGTGGATGAAGTTGCTTTGGCTAAGATAGATTATCTGTTTAAAAGTTCTAGCTACAAGAATAATAATTATCAACAAGCTTTGAAAAGTTGCGAAAATATTAAGGATAATAACTTAAAAAATAAATGCATAAAAAATGGTTTAAATATCAATATAGAGTTGTGTAATAGTAGTAAAATTTCAAATAATTGTTATGATGCAGGACATTTGTATTCTTATCTCAAAGATGATAAGAACGCCTTAAAATACTACTACTTAGCATATGATATAGCTGGTGATAACTTTAAGCAATATGGTTTAAAGTATTATGAGAAAATCAGATACAATTTAGAGCAATTTGTCAAAATGCTAGATAAGAATTGTGGTAAAAACAATGGCAATAGCTGTTTTGACTTAGGTGTGATTTATCATTATGATTATAAAAATTATTCAAAAGCTATACAGGTATACACTAAAGCTTGTAATCTTAACCATTATGCAGCTTGTAATAACTTGGGGTTTTTATACAGACAAGACTATGCTGTTAATTTGATTGATAACAAAAAATCATTTGAGCTTTATACAAAAGCTTGTAAAGGTGGAGAAATGATAGCTTGTAGCAATATAGGCGGTATGTATGAGCAAGGCAAAGCAGTAGCTAGAAACTACAATACAGCTAAATCATACTACAAAAAAGCATGCAATGGTGGATATAAAAAGGCTTGCGATTTTTATAATAACTTAGAAGCAAATGTGGTAAATGTTGATAGTAGCGATTATTCAAGTAGGTTTTAACTGAGTTGTAAATTGTTAGAATGAAAAAAGTAGTATTTTTTATATGTCTGTGGCTTGTTGTATAAAGTTTATTTGAGTTGATTTGGTGTTATAAAAACACCAAATCAAACGAAATTTGGGTGCTAAAGTGCAACAATCACACCTAAAAACAACCAAGCATTTAAAAACCTTAAAAAATTTTCATTTTATTTTTAATGATTATTTAAGTAAGATTTTTTATCATTTTATTTTGTTTTTAATTTATCGGGCTAAGTTTTAGCCATACAAGGGAAAATTATGAAAAACTTTTACAACTTCTTTTTAGAAAAATATATTAAAAATTTCTATGACAATTCAAAAGCGGTTTTTATTTTAAGCATTGTTGCTAGTGTTTATTTTGCTGTGTTTGGTGGCGTTTTTGCTGTAACGGGCGAATTTACTCGTATAGGCGGTGAGATTTTAGAGCTTTTTGGGCTAGACCTTAGCACCTACTCTTACTATCAAAAGCAAAACCTAAGCGGCACGATGATAAGCCGCACTGATGGCGTGATGATAATAGGTCTTATTTTGGGTTGTTTGTTTTCTGCTAGTGTTGCAAATAAAATCGCCCTTAGAAAAATCTCATCTAAAGTTAGATTTATTCAAGCACTTGTTGGTGGGATTTTGGCTGGTTTTGGGGCTAGACTTGCATGGGGGTGCAATCTTGCAAACTTTTTTACGGGTCTTCCTTATTTTTCGCTTCATACTTGGGTTTTTTGTCTTTTTATGTGTTTGGGTGTGTTAGCGAGTATAAATGTTTTGAAAATGGATATTTTTATGCCAAAGCTAGATATTGTTAAAACTAGCACTCCAAGGCTCAAAATAGACACAAAAATCAACCAAAAAAACAAAATTATATTTTTTATAAGTATTGTTTTGTTTGTGGGATTTTTTGCATATCTTTTGGTAAATGATACAAAAAAACTACCTTTAGCACTGATTTTTGGGGTGGTGTTTGGGTGGATTATACAAAAAGGACAGATTTGTTTTACTTCTTGTTTTAGGGATTTGTTTTATTTTGGTAGGGCTAGATTTGCTCTTAGTATGTTTGTGGCGATGTTTGTTTGTAGTTTTTTTATATTTTTCTTGCTAAATAACGGCTACAATGCAAAAGTCTTACAAATATCAATCGGGCTTTGCGTGGGGGCTTTTTTGTTTGGATTTGGGATTGTTTTTGCTGGTGGGTGCGAGTGCGGGTTTTTGTACCGTGCTTTTGAAGGGCAAACTCATTTTATGGTTGTTGGGGTTGGAAACATCATAGGCACAATGCTTATAGCGCTAAATTATGATTATCTACCAAAATGGTTTTTAGAGGGTAGCAAGGTTAAGCTTGAAGGATTAGGCGGGTTTTTTACTAGCTCGGGCTTGTTTTTGGCTAGTATAGTTTTGATATACATCATCTCAAAAATTGTAAGCAAAAAAATACAACTAGCTAAGGATATAAAATGAAGATAGATTACTCAATATCGCTTTTAGGAGAGCCTTGCCCTTATCCTGCTATAGCTACTTTTAAGGCTTTACCACAGCTAAAAGTTGGAGAGACTTTGGAAGTGATAAGTGATTGTCCGCAGAGCATAAACTCAATACCATATGATATGAAAAAATTAGGGCATGAATGCAAAGTAGTGCAAAATGGTCCAGTGCTAGGTTTTTATATCACAAAATTAAAAGACTAGTTTTGGGGTGGTAAATTTGGCTGTGGTGGGGGCGATATAACTTGTGGGGTATTTGTAGCGAGGGGTTAAAAAAGAATATAAATTTCGTTTGTTTGGGCTTTTTAACTAAGTGTTGATTTGGCATTATAAAAGCAACCAAACAAACGAAATTTACACCAAAACTTATAGCTACCCACTCAAGATAAATCACCCCAACCCTACTAAACAAACGAAATTTATGATAGATAAATCAAAAGCTGTATTTATATAAATCTAACACCAACAAAAATCATTTACTTTTTGTTAATTTATAAACTTTTCTTAATATAGGGGGGGGGTAAAATGCAATCTTTATTTTGCCTGTAAGCTACTTTTTTCATACCTTTCATCGCTTATGGGCTAATTTAAGGAGCATTTATGAGAAAATACATTTTACCACTTATGATAGGAGTGGTTTTAAGCGGTTGTCTAGCACCAAGTGTGCCTGTTGATGAGATAGAGCTAGATGAGTGCAAGAAAAAAGACGCATACTCATGCGTAAACATAGCCAAACAGATACAAGCCCAATACGACACCATAGAAAAAAGTGGTGATGAAAAGGCTAAGAAAAAGTTAGGCTCTATACAAAAAGACATTTTAAAATACTACGACCTTGCTTGTGAGTATGGTGATTTTGACACTTGTAGTGCTTTGGCTAGTATGCATTCTAGCAAGGCTTTAGAGCTTGATAAAAGCGATGAAAAACAAGCAGCTAAAGAAGCCAAAGCAGCATATATATATATGAGAAAAGTTTGTGATGTTGATAGTGCCAAATGTCTGCTAGACCCTAAAAATTTCTTTGCTAAAAACGATGAAAAGCTTGCAAACATAGTATGGTTAGCACTAAAAGATGAAAAACCAGAAAAACTACTCAATCTAAATAAAAGCGTAAAATATATGAATGATGTAGATGATACCATATATCATCTAGCTCAAGCTTGTTTTATCAACAAAGATAAGGATTGTAAAAGTCTAGCGAAGAAAGTTGGTGATATTGAATTAAAGCCGAATAAAGATTCTAAATATGCTCACAGAGTTATGTTTGCTAGAAAATGTGAAATTGATAGTTATTCAGCGGAGGCTTGTGTGTTTGAGTATGTTAGTCGTGGATACTGGCTTTCTCTTATACTTGCTAAGGATGCTTCTGGTATACTACTAAGCAAAGATGAGCTTGTTGAATTTGTTAAAGCTACTCCGTATTTTAAAAGTGTGCTTGATAGACACTATCCAAACAAAGACAACAACGGCGGTAGCTACTTCAAGCCCAATGCTGATAACACTTGCTTGGATATAGGTGAAACTGATTATTTGCTTTATTATGATGGTAATTCTCATCGTCTTAGAAATGAAGAGAAAAAGGAGCTTTCAAGGCTACGAACGCAGTTTAAGGATGATTATGTTAAAGAGATGGAAAAGCTACATCCAAATAAATTTAGCGATGGTTATATAGACTGCTCTGTCAATACAATAAAGATGCTTAGTAAGACTAGAGTAAGTTCTGGTAAATTTGATATAAATAGGATATTTGCTGGTGCTATCAAAGAAAGATTTGATACCTTGCTTGATAAGTGTATAGATAAAAATGATAAAAAATCATGCGAGCTTATAGTTAGTGATTATAATAAAATAAAGGTGATAAGTTATGAAGAAGCTAGCGATGTATATACAGTGCGTAGATATATGGAGTATTTTATAAATACTTATTATAAAGCTATGCAAGGTAAAAGTATAGACGCCTCATCATCACCATATGGTGACACTAAAAAAAAGATAGCAAATGCAACGGCTAAAAAATTTCCAAATCAATTAAAATTTCCTGATGCTAAAAAATATGGTGGGTTATTTTTAGATACTGAATATTCTGCTAGTATTATTTGGTGGAATTATAATTATAATGAAGATAAGGTTAGTGGATTGTATAAAATCGCAAGCGATTGGGGTGGTGTAGATTTTGCAAACCAAAAATTGATGGAACTACTCAATAATGATATAAACGCAGTTGTTGATGAATTTAAAAAAGCGATGTTAAGCGATGGAACTATTGGTGATAGAGTGAAAAAGATTAAAGGTATTATGTATGAAGTAGGGTCTGATTATGATTTGTTTGGTATTTATAACAATGAGAAATTTGAGGCTTTAAAAAGTGAAGTAGCGTATGATGTGATGTTTTACTATCTAGCTCCAGAAACAATAGATATTATCAAGAAAAAATTTAGTGATGGCGATGTTAAAAAAGCATTTTTAAGCTTGATTGAAAAACAAGTGCAAATATCAAAAGAAAAAATCATCAAATACATAGAAAAACAAAGAAGTATAGAAGAAGCAAAAAGAATAAAAAAAGAAAAGGAGTGGGAAAGAAAAATAGCAAAGCAAGAAAAAGAAAGAAAAGAAGCTATTGAAAGATGTAAAAGGTCACCACAATGTATGGCACAGCTAAGAGCAAAAGCTCAAGAACTCCGTAAGCAAAGTAGAAAATACTATATGATGGCAACCAATGCTAGAACCAACAAAGAGTATAAAGAATACAAAGAGCAAGCCGACATAGCTTGTGGTAGAGCGATACAAATAGAGGAGACTGGTGAAGACCCTGGATATTTTGGAGGTATGTTTATTGGTGCATTTTTGGGAGTTGAGCATTGTCTATGATAAAAGAAAATGATAACATAGACCTATTAGATGTGATTTATCAAAAAATCACATCTGATGGTTTATATGTGTATAACAAAACTGATTTGTATGATTATTTGATTTATCTGCTTGATAAAGAAAAAGATTTGCTTAGCAAGTCAAATGCCGAGCTATCAAGAATACTAAAGATTAGCCCTAGTAAAGTAAGTGCTTTACGGGCTAATATAAGTGTGAAATTTATGGAGCCAAAAGAGTATGAAATGCTTTTTGATAAGTTTATATCTTCGTTAAATAGCACTATATCTATAAAGCAAGATGAAAAATACTATATCTTTACCATTGAAGATGCAGCTATTAGAAACTACATAGAAGCTTGTCTTAAAGAGATTTGTAAAAATACGGCTGATTATACACTCAACAAAGAAAAAATTAAAATTTTAAAAGATGATTTTTTTAAGCTGTTAAAAGGTAAAAAATCGGGCGATAAGATTGAAGAAATAATCAAAAAGCTACAAAACGATAAACTTAAGGATAATTTTTTGAAGTTTATTGATGAGTTGGTTGAGCTTTTTCCACCTGCTAAAGTGGCAGTAAATACCATAAAAAGGATATAAAATGAAAAAAACATTGTGTTTATTGGCTTTGTCTTTTGTGAGTTTGAGTGCGTATAGTTTGTCATTAGAAACCAAGTGTGAGCAATACAACAACTATGAAGCTTGTGTTGATTTAGGTTATGATTATCTTAGTGAGATGGATAGAAGTGGCGGATATGAGCTTTTTAAAAAAGCTTGTGATGGTGGATATGCAAAAGGTTGTTTGGCTATGGGAGGTATGTGGGAAAATGACTGGAGCGGAAGCAAAGATAGCGTTAAAAACGCTGTTAAATTCTACACATTAGCAGGTGACAAGGGCGAGTGTTTAGGATATAGCAGGGTTGGTGATATATATGCTGGAGATAGTGAATTATCGGTATATGTAAAGCCAAATCATAACAAAGCTAAACAATTTTATCAAAAAGCCAAAAATTGTTATAAGAAAGCTTGTAGTAATGGAGATAAACAAAGCTGTCAAATGCTTTGAG
>CAZYDK010000002.1:0-30506 GCA_964646025.1 uncultured Campylobacteraceae bacterium
TATCGTGGTTGCGGATTTTATTAATACAACATTTTTGCTAAACAAACGAAATTTAAAGTGAAGTTAAAAAATGTCTTTAGCTTGTGTTTTTGACATAGCTAAATTTCGTTTGTTTGGTTAAAGGTATTTAAAGCATTGATAACAATTTGTGGTTTTAAATCTTTCATACATTTATGATGATTTAGTGGACAAGACCTTTTCATACAAGGCATACAGTCAAGGTTTAGTTTAACTATCTTTGCATTTTTTGAATACGGGCTTGTTTCATTGTCTTTTGTAGGACCAAAAATAGCTACTGTTTTTATATCATAAGCTGCTGCTATATGCATAGGGCCACTATCGTTTGTGATAAACAAATCAAGGCTTGAGATATATTCACATAGGCTTTTTATGGTAGTTTTGCCACATAGGTTTTCGCATTTTATATCATTATCTATAAGGGTTTGTTCTATCTCATCACAGATATCTTTTTCACTATCCACGCCAAAAATAATTATTTTATGGGTTTTTGCATATTCTTTAGCAACATCTGCAAAATACTTAGCTTCCCACCTTTTAGCGCTTCCATACTTTGCACCTGCGTTTATACCAAAAAGCTTTTCATCGCTTTGTTTTTTAGTAAATGGTATAAAAAGTTTTAAATCATCTTTTTTAAACTCACAAACACTGCTTATAAGATTTGCATATTTTTCTACTTGATGACCTTGTGTTTTTTTGTTAAAAAAAAGTTTTTTTTTGCTTTTTAGCACAAAAAAGCACATTTTAGCACTAAAAGAACCTTTAAAACTGATTGCAAGGTCGTATTTTGGAAGCTTTAAAAACTGTTTAAATCTGTGTTTTTTATCTTCATATATAAACTCACAATCATCATATCCGCTAAAAATATCGCATGAGATTTTATTACCATAAAATGTGATTTTAGCTTTTGGGTAATTATCTTTTATGATTTTTATAGCTGCACTACTCATCACAGCGTCACCAAGCCAGTTTGGTAGATATATAAAAATATTATTTATACTCATCTTCATGAAAACTCTTAAATCTTTTGTGAAACCAAAAATACTCATCTTTATATTTAGTCCAAAAATGACTTGTAACTTCAAGTTGTTTTTTGGTTAAAATCTCTTCGTTTGTCATCTCATCTAAACTATCATCTTGATAGATTTTTTCAAAAAACTCTATAACAAATTTATCTTTTTCTTTATATATATATGTAAAAATCATAGCCGCATTATGTTTTAAAACTATTTTTGAGGCGATTTTGCTTTGGGTTAGCTTATAGCCATTTATCTCATATACAAAACCTTCTCTTAAATCACAATCTTGGTCAGTTAAAATCCCTAAAGCATAGCCATTTTTAAGACTTTTTATCATCTGCTTAGCACCGCCAAACTTTGATATGAGTTTGATACCGTTTTTTTCTCTATTTTTTTCTAAAACTTCATTCATTTTTTTACTATCAAGGTCTCTTCCAACGATTGCTATTTTTTTGCCAAATTTCATAGCCACAGCAGATGGAAGTAACTCCCACATACCAAAATGAGCTGTGATAAAAACGATTTTTTCTTCTTTATCTATGGAGCTTTGTAAAATTTGCTCATTTTTAAACTCAACGATATTTAAAATCTCATCTTTACTCATATTTAAAAGCTTAAAATACCAAAATATATACTCACCATAGTTTTTGTAAAGATTTTTAGTTGTTTTGATTTTTTCTTCTTCGCTCATATTTAAAAAACATATATCAAAGTTTTTAAGCACTATTTTTCTATGTTTTTTATCTAAATGATATGCCAAAAATCCTATAAAATGACCGATTTTTTTAAGCACACATATAGGAAGTTTTGCAAAAATCCTAAGGCTATGATATAAAGCTAGATATAAATTATCCATCACAACACCCCTTAAGCTTTAAAATCCCGCACACGCATTTGCAAATTTCGTTTGTTTGGATATCCATATTTGAAGCTTTTAAAACTTTGTTTGTATTTGTGGTGTAGGTATTTCTTTCGCTTGGAGTTGGTCCAAAAAGCGTTATACTTGGAGTATTTAAAGCAAATCCAAGATGAGTTGGACCGCTATCGTTTCCTATCACTACAAGTGCGTTTTTTACATATAAACTAAGCTCTTTTAGGCTTAGCTTGTCTAGTATTTTTGTATTTGTGGTGTATTTGTTTATGTATTTTGCTATCTCAAGCTCTTTTTCATTTCCCCAAACCAAATAAATATTAAAACCATTTAGTTTATCTGCTAGATTTATGAAATTTTTCTTATCATACATTTTATTATCAACACTAGCACCGATTAAAAAAAGTATGTATTTTTCATCTTGCTGTGGATAGTTTTTACAGTCTTTAAAGTTATCAAAATACGGATTTTTAGACAAAATGTTAAAAAAACTAGAATTAGCTAAAAACTCATCATTATCTTTATAAACCCCATTTTTAAAATCATTTACCATAAAACTTGCTAAAGCTAAGTTTCTTACAACGATATTTTTATCATAACTGATGTTTAATTTGTGTTTATAAAACACACTAGCAAGTCCTTCTTTAGCACTAGATTTATCGTATCCGTAAATGTTTTTTCCTAAAAGTCTTGCTACTATACTTGATTTAATAAGCCCTTGAGCGTCAATGATAGCGTCATAATTGTTACGCTTTGCTTGTTTTAGTATGCTTAAAGTTTGTTTGTATTTTTTTGCTTTTATTGGAAGTGCATAAACATTATCAATCAAAGATGAGTTTAAAATCCCAGCAAATCTTTCATCAACAAACCAATCAATGCTAACATCAAGATGTTTTTTAATGGCTTGAAGTATTATGCTTGAGTGGATTATATCTCCTAATGCAGAAAGCCTTACGATAGCTATTTTCATCAAAACTCCAGATTTTTTAAACTAAAAGTTGGCATAATACCACACTTAAATTACAAATAAGGTAAAAAATTGAGTAAAAAATTTATCTATGTTTTTGATATAGAAACTTTGCCAGATATCAAGCTTTTAAAAGATGAGCTTTATATAGATGAAAAAGATGACTATAAAGCGAGTTTAAAGGCACTTGAGATTTTTAAAGAAGAAAAAGATATATCTTTTTTACCACATGCTTATCATAAGGTAATCGCTATAAGCATAGCTTTGCTTGATGAGTATGGGAAATTTTTAAAACTTGTATCGCTTGAAGGAAAAAATGAAAAAGAACTAGTAGAAGAGTTTTTTAAAAGCATAAATAAATACAGCCCAAAATTAGTAAGCTTTAACGGTAAAGGCTTTGATATGAGTGTGCTTTTGCTTAAAGCCTTAAAATACAACATAGATGCTAGTGTGTATCTAAACAAAGAAAATAAATGGTCTAATTATTTATATGGAGATGATTATCACTTAGATTTAATGCAACTTTTTTCATACACAAAAGGAAGGGCTTTAAATAGCATTTGTGGTGCTTTAGGGATACCTGGTAAGTATGAGATAGATGGGGAGCAAGTTTTAAACCTTTTTTATGCAAACAAACTTGAAAAGATAAAAGAATACTGTGAAAGTGATGTGCTTAATACATTGTTTTTATTTTATAAGTTTGAGTTTGCTAAAAGAGATATGTTTATTGATGATTATATAAATAATTTATGTTTAATTAAAGACTTTTTAAACGAAAATAACAAACCATACAAAGATGTATTTTCTACATACTGCGATGAAGAACTAAAAAGACTTAAGGAGATATAATGAAAGTATTAATTACAGGTATAGCAGGATATATAGGTAGTATAACAGCTTATTCTTTTTTGAAACAAGGTTGTGAAGTTGTTGGCATAGATGATATAAGTACTGGCGATAAAAGAGCGATTGATGTTTTAAAAAAAGATTTTTCTTTTGATTTTTATGAAGGGTCTTTAGCTGATACTAGCTTGCTTGATGAGATATTTACAGCTCATAAGATAAATACAGTAGTGCATTTTGCGGCAAACACATCTGTTTTTGAAAGTACACAAAACCCACTTAAATACTATGATAACAATATAGTAAATATGATAAACCTTTTATCTATTTGTAAAAAACATAGCGTTAAAAACTTTATATTTTCATCATCTGCTGCTGTTTATGGGGAACCAAAAGATGCTAGTAAACAAATCATAGAAGAAACACAAAAAGCTCCTATAAACCCATACGGAATGACAAAGCTTATGGGGGAATATATACTAGAAGATGTTAAAAGAAGCGACAATGAGTTTAATTATGTAGCACTTAGATACTTCAATGTAGCTGGTGCAAGTTTAATAGCTCCTTTAGGACAATTTAAACCATCAACACTTCTTATCAAAATAGCAGCTATGACAGCAACAGGCAAAAAAGATAAGATGATGATGTATGGTGATGATTATGATACACATGATGGTACTTGCATAAGAGATTATATCCATGTAGATGATTTAGCAGAAGCACATATAGAAGCGATGAAGTTTTTGCAAGATAAAAAACAAAGCGAGGCGTTTAATGTAGGGTATTCAAAAGGTGCTAGCGTAAAAGAAGTTATAGATATGATGAAAGAAGTAAGCGGGGTGGATTTTAAAGTAGAACTTGCACCAAGAAGAACAGGCGACCCAAGTTCACTTGTAGCTAGCAATGAAAAGATTTTAAAGCTAACTAACTGGAAATATAAAAACAATGATTTAAAGCTTATTTGCAAAAGTGCTTATGATTGGGAAAAAAGCCTTTGATTTTTGTAGGCAATAAACCAATTGGTATTAGCTCAAATGCATATTTATCAAAACTCAAGCGAAAATATAAGCAAAAATCCATGGGCTACTCTGGAACCCTTGACCCTTTTGCGGGTGGAGTTTTGATAGTTGCTAGTAAGGAGCATTCAAAGCTTTTTAGGTTTTTAAAAACTGAACCAAAAATATATCAAGCAACGATTTTTTTAGGCGCAAAATCAAAAACACTTGATGATGAGGATATAACTAGTGTTGATGAGATAAAAAAGCTAAGTATTGATGAAATAAACAAAGCTTTAAAAGATATGCAAGGAAACTTAGAGTTTATACCGCCACAATACAGCGCTAAGCACATAGACGGAAAAAGAGCATATGAACTTGCTAGAAGCGGCGTAAAGTTTGAGCTAGAAAAACAAACTATGCAAGTGTTTTTTGCTGAGTTTTTACACTATAAACACCCATTTTTGACAATAAAACTTGGCATTAGCAAAGGCGGATATGCTAGAAGTTTTGCAGAACTTTTTTGCCAAAAGTTTGAGATAAATGGAACTTTAAGTGCACTTTACCGCCTTAGCGAAGGGGATTTTGTTTATGAAAATGAAAAGCTTTTAGATGCTTTTTTAGTGCTTGATTTAAAGCAAAATGAGTTTTTAGGCGATATAGAAGATGTTAAAAACGGCAAAAAGCTACAAAAATCACATTTTAAAAACAAAGAAAATGGGATTTATAAAGTTAGATTTGATGATTTTTTTAGCATTTTTGAGATAGATGAAGAGAATGTAAAATATATTTTAAATAAGGTAGATTTATGTTAGTGATTGCAAGAAAAGAAAATGAGATTATAAAAATCGGCGATGATATAGAAATAAAAATCCTAAACATAGGACAAAACACAGTAAAACTTGGCATAGAAGCACCAAAAGAAGTGCTAATTAGTAGAGAAGAATTACTAAATGAGATAAAAAATACAAACATAACAACAGCAAATTCTCAAAAGCAAATTGATAGCAAAACAAACGAAATTTTAAGCTCACTTAAAGAACAGTTGTTTAAAAAATGAAATCATACGCAAAAGTAAATCTTTTTTTAAAAATCGTTGGTAAGGATGAAAATTATCATCATCTTAACTCACGCTTTATGCTTTATAAAAAGCTTTATGATGAAGTGTTATGGGTCTTAAAGCCTAGTGGGTGCAAAGATGAGTTTTATCTTGATACAAACTTTATTTGTGATGACAATATCTTAAATAAAGTTTATTTTAAAATGGTAGAAAAATACCCACAAATAAAATCACACTTTCAAAAATACGGCATAAAGCTTATAAAAAACATACCAAACCACAGCGGTCTTGGTGCTAGTGGGAGTAATGCAGCTTGTTTTTTAAATATGATAAATGATGAGCTTTTAGGGCTACAAAAGCAAACTATCATGCAAATAGCGTCAAAAATTAGTGCTGATTGTAGCTTTTTTGCTAGTGGTTTTGAGTGTGCGAATGTATCTGGATATGGGGAGATTGTAGAAAAGTTTGATGATGAATGTGTGGATATAGAGCTAAATTTGACAAAAATTGAGTGTAGCACGAAAGAAGTTTTTAAAAACCTATCAAAAATCGGCTATGATTTTAAGACTTCTCAAAGCGTAGCAAACGAGCTAATAAACTTAAAAAATAATGAGCTTAAAAGTATCTCTAAAGAGCTTTTAAACGACCTTAGCAAAAGCTGTGCGATGCTTTATCCAAATATGCAAAAGTATTTTGATGATGGGTGGATTTTAAGTGGGAGTGGTGGTAGTGTGTTTAAATTTTAAAAGCCTTGTAATGGCTAGTTTTAGCCTTTTGTTTTTATGTGCGTGTGAAAGCGAAGTGGCAAAAAAGCAAAGACTAGAAAAAGAACGCACCGACCCAGAGCTAATCTCATCAAAACTATCTACAAATCTAACATCGCTTTACGGAGGCATAAAAGCTTATAAAAATGTTTTTGGTAAATACAGCGATATATCCAAAATGAGTGATGTAAAGGTGCTTGTGATTAGTCAAAACCACTTTATATTAGATGAAAATCACAAGTGTTTTGAAATCATCATAAAAGATGATATTTTAATAAAATCCATCAATGAAGATAATCCGATATGCTTTTTAGCTGCTAAAAAATCACAAGATATTTTAAATATCACAAGTGGTTTTAAAAAATAATTATTTAAAACCACTTAAAAACAAACGAAATTTATATGATTATAAATTATCCATTATGTTTTTCAGTCTTTTAAAGTTATTTTCTTCAAAAGCACTATGTCCACATATCTCATAAAAAACCTCAGCATTTTGCAATCTTTTATAAAGCAACCAAGCGCCGATAGGACGACAATCCACATCGTATCTCCCGTGAACGATATATGTTTTAATATGTGATATTTTTTCTATATTATCAAGAATATAATTATCGCTTGGTAAAAACATATTATTTATCATATAATGGCATTCAAGTCTTGAAGTACTTAAATTTCCCATATCATCTTCCGTGTTTTCTTGTGGTACCAATGTTACACAACTATTTTCCCAATCATTCCAAGCTTTGGCTGATTTTTTCACCAAATCTTTATCAGTATGGTTTAAATACTCATTATATGTTTTGATAATATCTTTTTTACCCCCTAAAATACTTAGATACTCCTCATGCTCTTTAGGATAAAAATAATTAGCACCCTCTACAAAAAGCCAATCCACATCCTCTTTTCTACCTAAAAAAATACCCCTTAAAATAAGGTTTGATATATATTGCGGATAACTAATAGCATAAATTAAAGCCAAAAATGAACCAAAAGAGCCACCGAAAAGATTAAATTTGTTTAACTTAAAATGCTTTCTAATTTTTTCTATATCTTCAACCAAATCAAAAGTTGTATTATCTTTAATACAAGCATGTGGTATAGACTTTCCGCACCCTCTTTGGTCAAAAAGTATCACATGATACTTATTCAAATCAAAAAAATTCACACACTTTTCCTCTATATAAGCACCAGGTCCACCATGTAAGTATATAACAGGAATACCATCACTTTTACCAGCTTCATACACCATTAAACTGTGTGTATCATCTACTTTTAAATGAAATTGATTAAAAAATATCATTAACTATCCTTTAAAACTTTTGTTATATAAAATGAGCATAGCATAAAAAATCCACCGATAACGGCACCAAAAATAAAAATTTTCATAAAAACCATGGAGCTAGTATTTGCAAAAGAAAGCTGATATTCAAGCATAGCTTCACTGCTTAAACTACCAAGCTCTGCAAAAGATAACTGCTTTGGTAAGAGACTATCTATATAAGCTGACACATATCCTGCTACATAAGTTGCCGCTGATGTGCTTAAAAAATACGCTCCCATAGCAAACCCAACAAGCCTAGATGGGACAAGTTGAGCCATCATAGAAAGACCTAAAGCACTCGTTAAAAGCTCTCCAATAGCTAAAAATAAATATCCAATTTCAAGCCAAATAGGACTTATATATCCATCTTCCCCTACACTTGATGCACCTATACTAAGCACTAAAAACATAAAACTTGTAATAAAAACACCAAATGATATTTTTAAAGCCAAAGAAAATTTAGAGCCTAACTTCTGATACAAAATAGCTAAAATAGGAGAAAGTATTACTATATATAAAGCATCTAAGTTTTGAAAGCTTTGCGGGTCAACTTTAATGCCAAAAAAATATGGCTTAACATTTAAAATAGCAAAGAAATTTACTGATGTATACATTTGATAATACATAATAAAAAAGAAAAAAATCTGCAAACTAAATACCAAAGATATAAACATCTTAATCCTAGCAATACCATGAAGCTTAAAAACCTCTATAATAAAAACTATCAAAATTCCAATTATAAGCACAGCCACTACTATTGTAGCTAAAAGCTGAATTTGTAACATAAAGTAACAAATAAATATTGCACATATTGTACCAAATAAAACAAAAAACATTTTCATAAAAGAAAAAGGTTCAAAATCAGCTTTACTACCGTAATCTTTTACAATTTTTAACATAAATATAAAATTTGCTAATGCAACAAAAAGACCTATAGCGCTACAAGCAAAACTTACAGTATAGTTAATACCAAGTTTTATTAAAGCAGGGTGCGAACTAAGATAAGGTGTTAAAAACATAGAAATCAAAGCACCGATATTTATAGCCATATAATAAAGTGTAAAAGCTCCATCAATCCTACTATCTCCTTCTTTATATAGGTTTGAAAGCAAAGCCGATGGATTTGATTTAAAAAGTCCAGCTCCAACAGCTATAATAGACAAGCAAAGATAGATAGCATTTTTATTTTCATGTGCCAAAGCCATACCAAAATACCCCAAAAATAACACAATAGCAGAAAAGATAATAGTTCTTTTTGTGCCTAAGATTTTATCTCCTATATAACCACCTATGGCTATTCCACCAAATAAAAGCATATTAAATACAGAAAATAAAATTGCAGAATCACCACTTGATAAACCAAGCTCTTTTGATATATAAAGCGGCAATATAACATTTAAACCATAAAAACCAAATCTCTCCCAAAGCTCTATTGAAAATATTAAAAAAAAGGCTTTAGGTTGATTAAAAATTCCATTTTTACTCATGTTTATCCTTAAAATTATTTTTATCTTAATTTATCAAAAATATTAATTTTATAGGATTTAGCATAAAAAAATAACTTTTATAAAATATAAAAATATAACAAAAAGTAACATATTAAAATGTATAAAAATAAATATTATTATAATTAAACACATAAATAAATTATTCATAAATCATAATAATCAAAAATTACAATTTGATACACACAACACACATCTAAAAACTGCAATAATATCTACACATTACCCCAAAATATTCAATATTTCAATTGCTATAAAAAGAATTTATACAACCTATCCTTAAATAAAAACTAATTTTAGATTTATTTTTAATTAATAAATTTCGTATGCCTATACTGTTTTAATTGATATAAATCATTATTAGTTTTATGCTATAAAAAGCTTCAAACAAACGAAATTTAAAAAAACTATATATTTTTTTGTAGTATAAAAAGATATTCTTTTGTATAAGTTCCACTTTTTTGCAAATTACGACTAGCTCTAAAAGTATTATACTTTTGTTCTAAAATATCAAGCTTTCCAAAACAGCTAAGCCCTTTTATAAACTCTTCTTTACTTATAAAGCCATCTTGATTGTATGAAATTAAAACAAACCTTGCCTTTAGACTACCAACAAGCTCAAAAAAACTATCCTTGGCTGTTTTTTTACTATTATAAACACTTTTATTCCAGCCCTTTTCAATCCCAGAAATTTTTGAAATTTCTTTTGGCTCCTCGTTTTTTACAATAAGATTTAACATAAAATAATTTGACCCATAAGGATGTTCATTATATGGCGGGTCAAGATATGCTACATCAACCATATCAAGCTCTTTAGCTAACTTATTTGCATCTTCATTATAAACACAAAAATCAGAGTTAAAATTACTAAAAATAGGCTTTTGAAGCACAATGTCTGCTTTTATTCTACTAAGTGCGTTTTTACCGCTACCGCCATACTGCCCTATGCCACTTTCGTTTTTATAAAAACCTTTAAAAACCCCACTGGTATTTGCGTTTATACTAGCTGATGATAAAAGCGGTGCTAAAAAAAACTTTTGATAATCTTTATCTATTTTATCTATACAAAATCTTGCCACATCAATAAATTTTGCATTGTATTTAGTATAAAACACCCTATCATTTTTTGTTATGTTATTTTCATCTTTTGGAGCATATAGTTTATGGATAAAACCAATATCATCATCAAAATGCTGCTTTATCAAAACACACAAATCATCATAAAATAAATCTATTTTTTTTAAAATTTCGTTTGTTTGGTTAGTAAGATAACACTCATTTATAACCTTAGAATAAAGCTCAAGGTCATTTGAGATTATAAAATCACTGTGTTTTTTAGCATATCTACTTACAATCCCAGAGCCTGAAAACATATCCAAAAAACTAATTTTATCTTTTTTAAGCTCTTTTTTGACGCCCAAAATAGCACTATCTAAAAAGTCCAAAAGAGACCTTTTGTTACCCAAATAAGTGATGATTTGTTTGCTTAGATAATCTTTGTTTTCTAACATTTATTAGCCTAGCCCACATAAAGTGGGCTTATATTATAGTAGTGAAGCTGGTTCAAAATACTCTAAATTAAAAGCATCGCAAACGCCTTTATAGGTGCATTTGCCATCTATTGTATTTAAACCATATCTTAAAGGCTCATAAGTTTTACAAGCTTGTTTTACCCCTAAATTTGCTATCTTTAGCCCAAAAGGCGTTGTAGCATTTACAAGTGCCATAGTTGCTGTTTTTGCCACCGCTCCTGGCATATTTGCAACACTATAATGAACTATACCATCAACTTCAAAAACAGGGTTTGTATGAGTAGTAGGTTTTGATGTTTCCACACAACCACCTTGGTCTATCGCAACATCAACTATCACAGCACCTTTTTTCATATGTTTTAAATGCTCTTTACGAATAAGTTTTGGAGCTTTTGCACCTGGGATTAAAACCGAACCTATCACAGCATCAGCGTCTTTTATAGCTTCTAAAACATTTCCTGCGTTAGAGTATAAAGTAGTTACTTTACCACCTAAAACTTGGTCTATATAGCCTAATCTTTGCATATCAATATCTAAAATGCTAACATCTATACCCATTCCCACAGCAAGTTGAGCGGCATTTAGCCCTACAACCCCACCACCTAAAATCACCATTTTACCCTTTTTAACACCAGGAACACCGCTAAGCAACATTCCATTTCCACCAAATGTTTTTTCAAGGTATTTACAAGCTTGTATAACAGCAAGGCGACCTGCTATAGAGCTCATTGGTGCAAGACAAGGTAAAGCTCTACCATCTTGTATAGTTTCATAAGCAACTGAAGCTATCTTTTTATCAAGTAGCATACGAGTAAGTTTTTCATCAGCCGCAAGATGTAAATATGTAAAAAGAATTTGCCCCTCTCTAAAATACTCATACTCACATTCTATCGGCTCTTTCACCTTCACAATCATCTCGGCTTTTTCAAACAACTCTTTTTTATCTACAACTTTAGCACCAGCTTTTATATAATCTTCATCATAAAAATTGATACTAGCTCCAGCATCTTTTTCTATATAAACCTCATGTCCGTTTAAAACATACTCATAAACATCATTTGGCGTAAGACCCACACGAAATTCATGGTCTTTTATCTCTTTTGGACAACCTATAATCATCATAACCTCCTATTAAAATTTCAATAATCCTATACCGCTTAAGAATATAACCAAAATAATAATTGGCACTATAAACTTAACATAATAATACCATATATTAAAAAAGCTTGATTTAAAAGTATTTTCATTACTTATCTCATAAATACTATCTTTTTTAAGCACCCAGCCAACATATATACAACATAAAAAAGCCGTAATAACAAAAAATATGTTTCCGCTTATATTATCAAAAGCATCAAAAATATTATCACCAAATATTCTTACATCAGCTAGGGGTCCATAAGATAAAACACAAGGGATATTACCAAAAATAAAAATACCCAAAACAGTAAAATTTACAGCCTTTTTAGTGCTAAAGCCTAATTTTTCTTCAAGCACATTTATAATAACTTGATAAATCGTAAGAGATGTTGTAAGTGCAGCTATAAGCAGTAGTAAGAAAAATAAAATAGCTATAATGTTACCAAATGGAATATGAGAAAATGCAACAGGCAAGGTTTTAAAAACTAGGCTAGGTCCTGAAGCAGGTTCAAGCCCAACAGTAAACAAAACAGGAAATATCATAAATCCAGCTGCAACAGCTACAAGAGTATTTATCACGCCTGTTATAACAGCTGTTTTTACAAGGCTTTCTTCTTTGTTAAGATATGAAGAAAGAGTTATCATAACCCCAAAACCTAAAGATAAAGCAAAAAATACTTGCCCTAAAACCATCAAAAATAACTTTGAATTTATGTAAAATGGTGAAAAAGTAATGATTTTTGATAAATCAGGCTTAAGATAAAAGCTAATCCCAACCTCGCTACCTTCAAGCGTAAGATTTCTAATAATAACAACAGCAAGGCATAAAAACAAAGTTGGCATTAAAAACTTAACTGATTTTTCAATACCATCAATAACACCTTTTCTTAAAATCACCCAATTAATCACCATAAAAACAAATGTATAAATAGCTATTAAAAGTGGATTATGCTCTATATTTGTAGTATAAAATTCATTTGTGTAGCTAGCTGTTATTGGAGATGAAAGGTCAAAGTTTCCAAAAATAAGCTCAGCTATATAAACCATAACCCAACCACCTAAAACCATATAATACCCCATAATTCCAAAAGCACCACAAAGCCCTAAATATCCAACTATTTTCCAAAATTTGCTAACACTTTTACCATCTAGTGTTTTTCCGCCAAAAGCGTCAACTGAGTTTTGTTTCATCCTGCGACCGATAACATTTTCAACTAAAATCACAGGAATTCCAACTAAAATCATGGCTATGCAAAAAACAAGAACATAGGCTCCTCCTCCGTTTTCTCCCACAAGATATGGAAATCTCCAAGTGGCACCAAAGCCTATAGTAGCTCCAGCAACGGTTAAAATATAAGTAAGCCGACTAGTCCATGTATCTCTTTGCATACACTCTCCTTAAATAAA
Source organism: uncultured Campylobacteraceae bacterium (assembly GCA_964646025.1). GTDB lineage: Bacteria > Campylobacterota > Campylobacteria > Campylobacterales > Campylobacteraceae > Campylobacter_E. The sequence continues at coordinate 13,446 of CAZYDK010000002.1, forward strand.
AATTAAAAAAGTAATTATAAATCAAAAATCAATGCATACAAACAAAGAGGTAAAAATAATCAATACTTTACCGCTAAATGTTACATTAATTCACGCAGAGTAAGAATATATATAAAAATTATTTAGATTTTGATTGACATTTTTTACATTTTCTCACATTAAATACAATTTTGACAAAACTAGCGTCCAAACCTGTGTCATTTTTTAACAAATCCGCATATTTGTCAACTTGTATTTCTGTATGAAAAACTTCACCACAATTATCACAAACACAATGTATATGTTGATGAGTGCATATATCAAAACAAACCTTATCGCCAACATCAAAAGACATAGCTATGCCTTTTTTGATAAGGCAATTTAAGTTCTTATAAATGGTAGCTATTGATATATTTGGGTATGTAGCTCTGATAACCTCACAAAGCTCATCCATGCTAGGATGATGTTTTTTATCAAGTTCTGATAAAATGCAAAGTCTTTGAGGTGTTACCTTTAAATCATGCGCTCTAAGTATTGATGAATATCTGTCCATAATTATCTCCTTCTCATTACTCCTAAAGCTTCACACATCTCTATCTCTTTATGATATTCTGGATTTGCTTCTTTTAGCTTTACATTAAGTCTTGCTATGATTTTAGCATTTGAATTCTTATGAGATGCTACTTTTGTGACAAAATCAAGTTGTTTTTTGCAAGTATCACTTGGATTTGGTGATTTTTTCTCCATTTTTTGTGTTTGCAAAAACTTTTCAACGATTTTAAATATATCTTCTTCACTAGTGCTTTCTTGTTCCAAAGCATAAAGCATACTATCTAAATCGCTAAGTTTTGGAGTGCTTGATGTGCTTGATGTTGTTTCTATTTTTTTAGATGACCTACTAAGCATTGTAAAAAATACAAATAAAAAAATACATACAACAAATACACCTATACCGATAAAAATAATCTTACTATTGTCCATTTAAAGTCTTTCTTGTAAATTTTTGTTCTTATATGCTAACAATGATAGCATAATCATAAAAATAAATACAATCCACACAAGGTTTGGCACAGTAGCCAAATCACCTTTAGCGTAAGAATGCATTCCTGTTAAAAAATAATTCACACCAAAATATGTCATAATAATGCTCCAATAAGCAAATGCTGATAAAACAGCAAAAACATATGTATTTGATAGTGATTTTACAAGCCTTACATGCACTATAAAGCTATATATTAAAATACTAACTAAAGCCCAAGTTTCTTTGCTATCCCACCCCCAGTATCTTCCCCAACTCTCATTTGCCCAAATAGCACCAAAAAAGTTTCCAACAACCAAAAGGGATAGACCTAAAATCATAGCCATTTCATTGATATATGTAGCTTCTTTTATACTATTAGCTATGTTTTTATGATATTTTTCTGGCATACAAAATAAAACCAAAACAAAAATACCAAGTAAAGCACAAAGTCCAAAAAACCCATAACTAGCTGTTATAACAGATACATGTATACTAAGCCAGTAGCTTTGAAGCACAGGAACAAGATTTGTAATTTGTGGGTCAAGTTCCGCTAAAATCGCACCAAAAAGCATAATGCCACTTAAAATAGTGCTAAGAGCTAAAGCTATATGACTTTTTTTGGCAAAAATAATACCGCTTAAAGTAATAGCCCAAGATATATAAACCATACTTTCATAACTATTACTCCAAGGTGCATGTCCTGAGATATACCATCTAAGCAAAAGCCCTAAAGTATGAACTATAAACGCTAAAACAAGAACAAGAATAAAAATTTTATTTAGCATATCAAGTTTAACTTTAAAGTTTAAAAGTCTCATAAACACCAAAACCAAAAGAATAATCCCAGCTAACAAATAAACCTTCATAAGATTTGTAAAAATTTTAGCGTTATTGAAAAATATTTCTGATTTGATTTTCAAATCATCTATCTTATACCCTACATTTTTATGTTGATAATAATTTATCAAATCTATAGCATTATTTGCTAAAGAAAAATCACCACTTTTATACGCTTTATCCAAAGCATCAAAATAATTAAAACTCAAAACATAAACTTGAGTGCTTATATCTTTATCATCATAACCCATAAAATCATAAGAGCTAAGCCAAGGGCTAGAACTATTTATACCAAATACTTTAAAATAAAATCCCATAGATGCTGAGTTTATGATATTTATACGCTCATCAAGCTTCAAAAGTTCTTTTTCGTATAAATTTCGTTTGTTTGGAGCTTTTCTACTAGCATACTCAACTTCCTTGCGAAGCTTGTAGCCATTTTCATCAAAAAAGCTATCAAAACTTACATATTTACCCGCACCAAGATTATACTTAGCTTTTATATCCTTGTTTGTAAGATATATAAATTCTTTGCTTTTTAGCTTATCAAAGCCAATTATCATTTGCATAAACAACTCTAAATGGTTCATACCTTCAAAACTACTACCTTTATGAACTTTTTCCACTAAGTCTCTAGCAAGAGTATCAAGCGGAGCTATGCGAGAATTTGGCATTTGAACAAGTAGTTTTGAAAGGTGTTTAAAATGCTCTTCTTTGCTTACATTTTCATATTTTTGTGGCGTGTAATCTTTAAATGTAGCTTTTATACTCTCTAAAGCACTTTCATCTGCTCTTAAACTAGTTGCAAAAATCAAAGACATAAAAACCAAAGACACGCTTGAAAGTTTTCTAGCTAGATATAAAAACCTGCTATTTTTATCAAAAAGATTTAAAACAAGACCTAAAGTAAGTAAAAAATAACCAATATATGTAGGTATTTTACCTGGGTCTTTATTTACCGATAAAATAGTGCCTTTTTCATCTTTATCATACGAGCTTTGGAAAAACCTAAACCCACCATAATCAAGTGTATTATTCATGTATATTTCTTCTTTAATTTCTTTATCTTTATCATAAATTGTGATATATGATTTATATGATTTTGGAGAATTAGATGAAGTATATCTTAGTAATTCAAACTTATCTAAATGCACTTCAAAAGGTAGTTTAAAATCCACCGCACCATAAGATACACTAAATTTATCATCACCTAAGATAACATCAACAGCTCTTTCATTTTCAAAAACATATAAATCTTTTTTTATATTGTTATATTCTAATTCAAATAAAATAGCATTTGGTAGCTTTTCATCATCACTTTTTACATAAACAACTTTAGCTTTTTTTATAAAATCATAAGCCCTAAGCGTATAACCATCAAGGTTAAAAACAACCTTAGCTTCATTTAGATTAATCGGAGTATTTTTTGATAAAACTTTGTTTTTGTTGTCATTAATATCAAGATAATTTATATCAAAATTTGCAGTTAATGTATAATCATCATCAATACTTATAGTTTTTATAGGCATTGATATTTTTTTATTAAAGGTTATAAATACATCACCTAAAGAAACATAATCATTGCTTAATATATCAAAATTTATTTTTTGTCCATTTTTATCTGCTAAAAACCTTATAACATCACTATCACCAGAATTTGCTTCATAATCTTTTTTAGCATGTAAAATAATATCTTTATATTTTAGGTTTGCCTTTTTACCATCTTTATCTAAAGATAAATCCAAATCATTAAAACCAACCACACTAAGATAAGACTGCTTATAAGCTTTGTTTTTTTCGTCTGATAAAACAACATATGATTGACTTGTAGAAACTATACTATTTTGAGTGTTTTCTCTTATATGCAAACTTCCTTCTATACCAAAATATCTAGTCATACCAGAACCAAATAAAATAAATAAAAAGCTTATATGAAATGTTAAAAGTGCTATTTTTCTGTATATTTTATATCTAAAAATAGCACATAAAAGATTGATACCTAAAAGTAGCTGTATAAAACCAAAATAAAAATTAGCATAAACAAGTCTCCAAGCTGTAGGAGTATCAAATTTGCTTTCTATAAATGTAGCAAAGCCACTAAAAAAAGCAAATAATAAAAACAATACCAAACTTAATTTTATACTACCAAATACTTTTACAATATCTTTCATTAATCACTCTTAATTAAAAAGGTCGTTTACACTTTCATTGTGATAAACTCTACGCACAACTTCACCAAAAATATTTGCAACGCTTAAAACTTTAATCTTATCAATCTCTTTTTTAAGTGGAATTGTATCTGTAACTATAAGCTCATCAAGTTCGCCATTTTCTATCCTATCATAAGCACTACCACTTAAAACCGCATGAGTACAACAAGCTATAACACTATTTGCACCCTTTTGCTTAAATACAGAAGCAGCTTTTACGATAGTTCCAGCAGTATCTATCATATCATCTACAAGTATAACATCCTTACCCTCAACATCACCAATGACATTCATAACTTCACTTTCATTGGCTTTTTCTCTTCTTTTATCAACTATAACAAGGTCAAGATTTAATGCCTTTGCAACACTTCTAGCACGAGCAACACCACCTATATCAGGACTTGCCACAACAGGGTTTTTAAAATTTCTATTTCTTAGATAATCATTAAAAATAATGCTTCCGTAAAGATTATCCACAGGAATATCAAAAAACCCTTGAATTTGCCCCGCATGTAAATCTATAGTAGCAACCCTATCAATACCAGCTGTTTGTATAAGATTTGCTACAAGTTTAGCAGTAATTGGCACTCTAGGTGCAGCTTTTCTATCTTGTCTAGCATAGCCAAAATAAGGAATGATTGCTGTAATTGATGAAGCAGAACTTCTTTTAAGAGCGTCGCTTAAAATCAAAAGCTCCATTAAATTATCGTTTGTTGGTGCATGCGTGCTTTGGATTATAAACACATCTTTACCACGAACGCTTTCGCCTATTTGAACGCTGATTTCTCCGTCACTAAAACGCTTTATACCGCTATCACTTAATGGGCATGATAAATACTTTGCTACCGCTTTTGCAAAGCCTTCATTTGCCGAACCTGAAAAAAGTTTATAACCTCTCATAAATTACCTTTCTTATGCGTGTTTGTTTGCAAAATCTTTTATAAATTCTGCTAAAGTTTCTACGTTTTTAAAGTTTTGAGCATTATAAATACTTGCTCTAATTCCACCTAAAAGTTTATGACCTTTAAGCCCTATCATACCAACTTTTTCACTCTCACTTACAAAAAGTTTATCAAGCTCACTTGTTGGAGTTTTAAAACTCACATTCATAAGCGACCTATCTTCTTTTTTTGCATGAAGTGTATAAAAAGGTATATTTTCAATAGTGCTGTATAAAAGTTCTGCTTTTTGAATGTTTTTTTTATTTATATTGTCAAGCCCACCCATATCTTTTAGCCATTGCATCACTTTTGCAAATATATAAAGCGCAAATGTAGGTGGAGTGTTAAACATAGAATTATTATCAACATAAACTGAGTATTTAAGCATAGATGGGATATTTTTACTTCTACTAAGTTCTATCATATCTTTTCTTATAAAACAACAAGCAAGTCCACTGATACCAGCATTTTTTTGAAGTCCTCCAAACACAAATCCCGCATTTTTAAAATCTATTTTTCTTGAGAAAAAATCACTACTTGCGTCTATAATAAGAGGTGCTTTAGAGTCTGGATATTCATGGTATTGTGTGCCTTGGATAGTATTGTTTGAGCATATATAAGCATAGCTTGCATTATCAGAAAATTCTGCTTTTGGAATATAAGAAAAATTATCCTCTTCACTGCTTGCAACATAAACTGGATTTAGCCCTAAAATCTGCGCTTCTTTATAAGCTTTTTTAGTCCAAACATCAGTATTTATATACTCACAAGGTTTATTATCTTGTGAAAAGTTCATAGCAACCATAGTAAAGTTTAAACTAGCTCCGCCTTGAGTAAATATCACTTCCCAATCATTACTATCAAAACCATAAAGCTCTAATGCGTCTTTTTTGGCATTATTTAAAAGTTCTTCAAAAATAGCACTTCTATGGCTTATCTCCATTATAGAAAAGCCTTTATTCTCATAACTTAACAATTCATCTTGTGCTTGACGCAAAATACTTTCTGGAAGCACTGATGGACCTGCTCCGTAATTTAATTTTCTCATTTTTACTCCTTTATAATTTCTAAAACTTTTACTTTTATTTTATATTTTTGACCTATAAGCTCAACAATATCTTCATTTTTAATCTTATCAAGCTTTATAATCTTTCCATTTTTTGTGATATTTACATTATTTTCATTGTTTAAAAGATATGTTTTAGTTGATTTTAAAAGCTCATCTTTTAAAACTAATGATTGATTTAAATTATCTATCTTTAATTTACAAAAATAATCCAAATCTTGCTTGATATTATTTAATACAATGCGATGTTTTTCTAGTTTTTCTTTCAAAACAGAAATATTAAAGTTTTTTTGTAAATTTAAAAAATTATTTTGATAATTTGTAAGTTTTAATTGCATTAAATTTGTAATATAAACCATAAAATTATCAACTTTATATTCTAGCTCTTCTTTACTAACACTAAGTGTTTGCATGGCAGCAGTTGGAGTTGGAACGCTTAAATCCGCCACATAATCAATGATATTTACATCAATTCCATGCCCTATGGCACTAATAATTGGAGTTTTGGCATTAAACACATTATAAGCTAATTCCTCATCATTAAAACAAAACAAATCTTCCTTGCTACCACCACCACGAGCTATTATAATAACATCATACCCCAAATTGTCAATATGTTTTAAAATCTTAGAAATCATTTTTGGAGAATTTTCACCTTGCATTAAACAATCATATAAAAATATCTCGCTTAAATAATATTCATCATTTTGTAAAACATTTAGCATATCAGTAATTACTGCACCTGTTTTACTTGTGATAATAGCTATTTTTTTAGGAAGATACGGGATAGGCTTTTTATGCTTTTTATCAAACAAGCCTTCACTTTCTAACTTTTGCTTTAAAAGTAAAAACTTTTTCTCAAGCTCACCAATATCTAAAACTTTTTTCATAGAACTAGCTATAAATTGATATCTTCCTGCAACTTCCCAAACACTTAATTTACCAACCATTTTTACATAGTTTGTATCTTCGGGGGTAAAATCTACGCTAAAGTTGTCATTTTTAAACATACAGCAAGTTATGCTTGAATTATCATCTTTTAAAGTAAAATACCAATGTCCGCTACTATGTTTTACTAGCTTTGTAATCTCCCCTTCTAGCTCAATATCTGCAAAATAATTTTCAAGTAAATACCTAGCTTTTAGGTTTAGTTCTGTTACTTTCACTTATTTACTTTTGCCACAAACATAGAGCATACACCAAAGCTAAAGCTTGTGTATTTTTGCATAATAAAGCCACTATTTTTTAGCATATTTTCAAACTCTTCTTTTGTGAAAAAATCATCTATAGAATTTGGTAAATACTTATAAGCCTTATAATTTTTAGATATAAGCCCACCAACGCTTGGTAAAATATGCTTTAGATAAAAATCCCTGACACTAGCTACAAAACCACCCTTTTGTCTTTTTGTAAATTCTAAAACAAGTAAAACCCCATTAGGTTTTAACACTCTAGCAAACTCATCTAAAGCCTTATCAACCTCAACAACATTTCTAATCCCATAAGATATGCTAATTATATCCATGCTATTATCTTCATAAGGCAAATTTTGCGCTTTTGCATGTGTAAAATCAACGCTTTGATACTTTTGCTTAGCTATTTTTAACATTCCTTCACTAGCGTCGCTTCCTTGTATGTTTATGGTTTTACCAAATTTTGATGCCATACTTTGCCAAAGCCCTATCATATCGCCACTTCCACAAGCTACATCAAGTATATTTAATTCTTGCTTTGTATTTTCATAAACAAACGAAATTCCCTTTTTTCTCCAGCTAATATCCACGCCAAAACTAAGCACACGATTAGCTAAATCATAGCTTGGTGCTATCTCATCAAACATCTTTACGATTTCTTCTTGTTTTTTTTGATTGTTATTTTCTTGTGTATTCATCTAATTTGTCCCATTTTTTACTTCGCTTAAAATATCCAAAGAATGTTTTAAAAGCTTTTGTTTAACCTTTTTAATGCTTTTATCCATTTTTTTGTATTGTTTTTTTGGTTTTTTTGAATTTATAAAAAACTTTTGCATTTTTAAATTCTCATCTAAAATAAGCAAATCTTCCAAACATTTATTAAGTTTTTTTAATTTTTTTATACCTAAAAATTTTGAAAAATACTCACTAATAATTTTAATTAAAAAAAAGTTATTAGATAAATCATCTTCTTTAAGTCTTTTGATGAAAAAATTTAGGTGAAATCTAAGTTTTTCAAGCATATTTTGCTTTAAAAGTAAATTTGCATTTACTCCTTTATAAAAATCACTTCTCTCACTTAAAAACTCAAGCAAATCATCAAAATTATCTTTATATAAAATATCATTTAAAACTTCATAAATCCTATCAACGCTAGTTTGTGCTTGCTCTAAAGCAAAAATAAAATTTTTTAAATCACTTGCAAGTTTTAGACTGATATTCTCATCAAAAACATTGTAAAACTCTTTTAAAATATAAAATGCTTTTTGTAAAAAATAAAGCATTTGATAAAAATCTTGCATATTTTTAAAATCAATAAACTTTTGCTTATATTCTAAAGAATGACTAATAAAATAAAATATGATTATCTTAAATCCTATATAGCTATCAACAAAGCTAGGTAAAAGCATTTTAGAATTGTTTTTATTAAAATACTCATCTTGATTTATCATAAATGATACATTTTGATAAAGTGCTAGATTTTTTGAAAAATTATAAGAATTTTGACTAGAAATCTCAGTTGCATCTTTAAAAAAATACGGTAAAGTAAATTCATTTGATTCTTCAATACTATCAAAAACAACTTTTAAAACTAAAAGCCCTAAAAATTGTTTTTTATAAACATCTAAATAAGCATTATGGTTTTTTATCTTAAAACTAAATCTTTTTTTTGTTATGGTTGTAGAGTCATTTGATTTAGCTTGTTTGTATTCTGCTTTAGTAATACTAGTTTTTCTAAGGTCATCTATAAGACCACTTTTATCGTATGTATAACAAAAATATTCATTTTGTTTTTTAACATACTTAATTTCAATGTCCTTATTTATAACAGAATAAAAAAACTTAATCTTCTCACTTTTAAGTTCAATTTCTTTAAAAGATTTCAAAGCTCCTAAATCTTTTAACAAAAAATATCTACTTGTGTAAAAAACCATAACAATCCTTTAAAACTCAACAAGTATCATACCAGCAAAAATTTCTTCATTGTTTTTATTTTCATACAACTCAACCCTAAAAATCTTACCTTTTTTATCTATTGAAAATCTAGGTAAAATTTGGTTTTTAGAAATTTTTATCCCACTTTCATCTAAAACACCATTTTTTGAAAAGCCTATCACATTAAATCTAAGTCCAGCTTTTGGCTCAATTAAAAAATCTTTTTTTACTTTATAAATCCCACTTTTTTCAATTTTTACTTTTTGATTATCAATCACCATATCAAAGCTAGAAAAATGATTAGCGTATTTTATATCAAAAGTATTAAAAGTAGTTTTTAATCTATTGCCATACTGAAGTAAAAGCTGATTTTTTGGCGTATCATCTTGCCTATAAAGTGCTACAAGCGGACTATCTGAGATGATGTTTGCAAAACCATTTTTTAAGTATTTGTTATCAAAAGGTATATAATTTAAATTCGCCCTTAAATCGTTTATAGGAAAAACAAACATATCGTTTATATTGATTGTATAATTTTTATTTATCTTATGATAGACATTTAAAGCATTTAGCTTAAAATTTCGTTTGTATCTTATACCTAAAGCGTCAAGATAGCCTTCAATAGCAAGTAGATGATAATAAACCCTTTCATGAGTTGGCAAATCCTTACTAGCCTCATTTGCAACGGCTGCTTTTTTATGAGTTATAGCAAAATAAGTAAGTGCTTTAAGCATTTCTTTATCACCATCTTTTGTATTTGTGTTTTTGATATCATATCTATGATGTGGCTTTAAAAGGTGTTTATTTATGTTTTCTTTTGCTTTGTTTGCAAAATAATACAAATTGCCATTTTTAAAATCACCACTAGCTTGGTCAATTATACAGGCGTTCCCCCATTTATCTGGATTTTGATTTTTGTTTATATTTTTTTTTGAGTAAAACCCACTACCATCATGAAGATTGATTATAAAATCTATGTCATTATTTAAAATCAAATTTTTAATTTTTTGTATCCTTTTATAATCTGGGTCTTTTTCATCTAAGGTAGAAAACTTCCTATTTAAATCCCCATGCATTCCTCTACCACGAAGTAAAATGCTCTCATAAGCTAAGTTTGGAACTATCATCACCTTATCATAAAACTCATACTCATCAGCAAGAAGTGCAGCCGCATGAAACCCGCCCGGCTCATCACCTTGAATGCCACCAAAAATTAAAACAAACCCCCTATCTTTAACCTTGCACTGATTAAAAGATACTATGTTAAATATAAAACAATCATCGCATTTTTTAATGCCAATAAAATCATCTACAGACAAAACACTATCATCGCCTTTTATGATTACATCAAAATCACGATAAAACCCAAAAACACTAGATATAAAAATCAAAATAGCTATTAATTTAGCCAAAGTCTAACCTTTTTATCAAGTTCAAGCACTTCTTCAAAGCTATTTACACTAAACAAACGAAATTTATCCAAAGCTTTAAAAATAGCGTCGCTTATATCATAAAACCCGCACTCGTTATTTAAATACTTTTGATTATATACTTCATTTGCAGCATTTATAATCACACCTAATTTTGGATTATTTAAAAGCGTGTCTTTTAAAGAAAATATAGGATATTTTTGCTCATCAATTTTTTTAAAACCAATTTCAAGTGCAAGCAAATCTTCATTTTCCATAACAGGTTTTAAGTCTTTAAATATCGCACTAGCAATGCTTAGCTTCATATCAGTTCCACTTAGATTTAATGTGGTGCTACCATCAATAAACTCAACCAAAGCATGAATTTTAGACTTTCTTTCAACTAAAGCATCAATTTTTTTTATATCATATAAATAATACGCTTCAATGCACTCAAAAAGCTTATTTGCCATAGTTGCACTATCAATTGTAATTTTTGCACCCATGCTCCAATTTGGGTGTTTTAATGCGTCTTTTGATGAAAGTTTTTTAATCTCATCAATACTTTTTTCATAAAAAGCACCACCACTAGCAGTGATTACAAGTCTTTTAATATCTTCTTTTTTATGTCCTTTAAGTAAAAAAGATAATCCGCTATGCTCACTATCAATTGGTCTAATCTTAGAACAATCAAGCAAAAAACCACCAACAACAAGGCTTTCTTTATTTGCTAAAGCTAATGTTTTACCTACTTCTTGAGTTTTTATGCTAGATTTTAAACCTGCAAAACCAACGATAGCATTTATGACTAAATTACTTCCATCATCGTCTGTATCATCATCAATTTCAAGCAAATCACAAACATCATCAACAACCACAACATCTTTTGGCATAAAAGATTTATAAGCTTTGTCAATATAAACATATTTTGGTTTAAAAAGCTCAATTTGTTTTTTTAAAAGCTCGTAGTTTTTACCACAAGCTAGGGCGTTGATTTTTAGGTTATGCTCTTTTGCTATCTTTAGAGCATTAACACCAATTGAACCTGTTGAGCCTAAAACTATCATAATATTTGTATCAAAAACATCATAGCAAAACAAGCAAAAATACTAGCATCAATCCTATCTAGCACTCCACCATGACCAGGAAATAAATTACCACTATCTTTCACACCAGCAAGACGCTTTAATAAGCTTTCAAACAAATCCCCAAAAACAGCAAAAATAGCCATAAAAAAGCTTATTAAAAATGCGTTTGTAATATTTTCTGAAAAAACACCATAAATCATTCCAAAAAAACTAGCCAAAATCACACCACCTAAAACACCTTCTAGTGTTTTATTTGGACTTGTTGGACTAAACTTTGTTTTTCCAAAAGCTTTACCTACAAAATAAGCAAAACTATCACACAAAGCCACAACAAAAACTACCCAAAAAAGATAAAAAATACCATGCGATACATAAACTTGATACAAGCATAAAATAGGCATTAGTGGATATATAAGCGGTAAAAGGTTTTTAAGCTCATAATTTTTATAAGCATAAATTCCTGCCCCCAAAGCTATACAAAACAAACCAGCATAAATTGGAAATTGTGTTAAATAAGCTAATATAAACGCACATACATATAGTAAAAATGTCACCATGCTAGAGCTATTATAAAGCTTACAGACCTCAAAATACCCTACAAGTAAAGCAGCACCAAGTAGTAAAGCTATAAGGTTATGATTATTTGCAAAAACAACAACCAAAACAATAACAGCTAAAACAACACCAGTAACTATTCTTTTTAAGTCAAATTTTTTTAAAAAATCAATCATCTAAAACTCCTTTTATGCCTTAATATCAAGTGGCTCATAATTTAATTCGTTATTTTTGACTTTTTGAGTATTAAAATTAGAAAAAATCCCAGTAGTTGTGGTTTTTCTAATACCCAAATCATTATTTTCCGTCAAAGAAAAATCAATATTATCATTTATTTTGCTTTTATTTTGCTTATCATCATTGTTGTTTTTCTTTTTTTTACGTTCGCTACCACTATCTTGCTTTTGCTCTTTTAAATAATCATCTATTTTATTTTCAACCTCAACTTCTGCTACATCTTGCTCTTTTAGCTCTTTATCTTCTTTTGCAACTTGTGCTGTTAGAACTACTTGTGTATCTTCATTAGCAATTTTATTTGCTATGTGAGTGCTTGCTGTGGTTTGGTTTTGGTTTATAAAAGTTATATTTCCTATGCTATTCATTTTCCACCCTTATTGTGTCGTAATTTACATAATTTACATATGCTTTTTCCTTGATTTTCACATTTTTACGCTTTGTAAAATCCACATTATAATATCCTTTAGATAGCTTTGAGTATTTTACGCATAATTTTGCAGCGTATTCAAGCAAATCATAATCAATATTTGTTTTGTTTGAGTATATAAAAACATGAGCTGAGTTAATATCTTTTACATGAAACCACAAATCATCTTTTTTACTATTTTTCAAAAGATATTCATTTGCACCCTCGTTTGTCCCAACGCTAATCTTATAATCATCAAAATAAAAATTCAAAACCCCAAGATTTTTGATAGTTTTATTTTCTTTACTTTCTTTTTTATGAAAAATACTTTCTAAAAAAACACTATCATTAGTTTCTTTTATAAGCTCTATTGTTTTATTTAAAACATCTATTTTTCCGCTTAAAAGCTCTTTTTCTATTTTTTGGTTTTTAGCTTTAGCGCGAAGTTTTTTAGCATTTTTATAAAGCTCATTTATAGCAAAGTTTGGCTTATTATCAAGCTCGTATTTATACTCTAAACCATCAAAATCTTTTAGCGTGAAATTTCTTTCATAATCTTTTAAATTATGTAAATTATTACTTAAAACATCAGCTAATTTTTGATAATGCTTACTATCTTCTTCTAATTTTTTTTCATCTTCTAGCTCACTTAAAGCTTGGTTTAGTTTTTCTATTTTTTTATAAGCTAAGTTTAGTTTTTGAGTTTTTTTATCTTCTAGTTTTTTATTTACAATATCATTAAACTTAGCTACAAAATACTCATCAAAATTATCAATTTTTTTAACTTCTTTTTCTTTTATAGGATAAGGCTCAAGCTCTTCATATCTAATACCTGGCATTGTTTTTCTTGAGCTTTTTACAACATGCTTTAAGGCTGCTATTATAGTGTCATTTTGGATTAAAATCACATTTGTATTTTTACCGGTAAATTCAAAAACCATACTAATCTCATAGCTTTTATAAGATTTTTGCAAGATACAATGAAACTTTAAAATCCTATTGTCTTTTGGGACTATAACTTCTTTTATATTTGCCCCTATAAAATATTTTTTTAACGCCAAATCAAAAGGAGCGTTGTAGTTTTTTTTAAATACCTTTCCTTTATAAATAGCACTATGTTGCGGGTTTAAATCAAACAAAAGCTGCTCTTTAAAAAAGTCAATCATTAAAACCTTATCATCAACTCTTGCTATATCTTTTATCTTTGTAAACTCGTCTAAATAGTCTCTTATTTGCAACAAATCATAATATTTCATAAAAATCCTTTTTATAATTTTAGGAAATTATTGTTTAAATAAGACAAAGTTTGATAAAATCAAAAAAATTTTAAAAAAGGATTAAGTATGACGATTACAGAAAAGATATTTGCAGAGCATGTTGGACATGAGGTTAAAGCAGGTCAAATAGTTGACTGCAAAATAGATATGGTTATAGGAAACGATATAACAACTCCAATCTCAATCAAACAATTTAAAAGAAGCGGAGCTACAAAACTAGCAAACCCTGATGGTTTTGCTATCGTTATGGACCACTATATCCCTGCAAAAGATATACTAAGTGCAAATCAAGCAAAAATAAGCCGTGATTTTGCATACGAGCATAATTTAAAGAACTTTTTTGATGAAAAAAATATGGGAATTGAGCACGCACTTTTACCTGAAATGGGTCTTGTAAGCCCTGGTGATGTAATCATCGGAGCAGATAGCCATACCTGTACTCATGGTGCTTTAGGAGCTTTTTCTACTGGTATGGGAAGTACGGATTTAGCTTATGCGATGATAACAGGTAAAAACTGGTTTAAAGTTCCACACTCAATAAAAGTAAACTTTACAGGCAAACCACAAAAAAATGTTTATGGTAAGGATTTAATCCTTGAAATCATAAGAATATTAGGCGTTGATGGTGCATTGTATCATGCTTTAGAGTTTTGCGGCGAGGGTATGAAATACATTGATATGGATAGTCGTTTTAGCCTTTGCAATATGGCTATTGAAGCGGGTGCAAAAAGCGGAATTTGTGCTGTTGATGAGATAACTATGGCTTATCTTGATACGCTAGAGCTTAAACGCCCTGCAAAAATCCATCATTCAGATGATGATGCAAGTTATATACAAGTAATAAACATTGATTTAAACACTCTTGAGCCTGTGGTAGCTTATCCGTTTTTACCAAGCAATGGCAAAAGCATAAAAGAAGCTGTAAAAGACAATCTAGCAATAGACCAAGCGTTTATAGGCTCATGCACAAATGGTAGGCTTGGAGATTTGCGTATAGCAGCAAAGATTTTAAAGGGTAGAAAAGTTGCTCCAAAAACAAGAATGATTATAACTCCAGCTACTCAAAAGATAGCTCTAGCAGCACAAAAAGAAGGACTTATGGATATTTTCATTGAAGCAGGTGCGGTGGTTAGTAACCCAACTTGTGGTGCTTGTCTTGGTGGATACATGGGGATACTTGGGGATAATGAAAGATGTGTATCTACAACAAATAGAAACTTTGTAGGTCGTATGGGTGCTAGAACTTCAGAAGTATATCTAGCAAACTCAGCCGTAGTAGCAGCTAGTGCTGTTCTTGGGCGTATAGCTGACCCATCTGAGCTTGACTAAATTGAAAAAGCTCAAAATCCCATGCGTAGTGCTTTGTGGGGGCAAAAGCTCACGCATGGGCGAAGATAAATCAAAACTACAAATTTCGTTTGTTTATAAACAAGTGACATTTGCAAAATACATGCATAAAAAACTAAGCTATATTTTTGATGATGTGTATTTATCATATAAAGATGATAAAAGCTATGATTTTTCACATAAAGCTATAATTGATACTAGCCCTATCCACTCGCCACTTATAGCTTTTAAAAGTATATTTGATAATCTTAAAACAATGGGACATAAAAAAGTTTTTATAATAGCTGTTGATTTTGTAAATATAAACAAAAGCGTAATTAAAAAGCTTTACTACTCACATAAAAATGGTGCAACTATATCCAAAACAAAACACTATAAAAACTATCTTTGCGGAGTGTATGATATAGATAGCTTAAGCATCTTAGATGATATGGTAAAAAACGATAATCACAAAGTGGGTATGTTTTTTGAAAAAATCAAAGGTAGTAAAACAAAGCATTTTAAAAACGATAAAAAGTTTTTAAATCTAAACTATAAACAAGATTATGAAAATTATTTAAAGGAGAAAAGAAAATGAGTGTAACTATGGATTTTTGTGCGTTTAGCATGGAAGATAGCTCAAAAAGTGAAGAAGTAGCTAAGATAATCAAATGGCTTGATAAAAAAGGCTATACATACAAGCTTGGAGCTATGGGAACTAGCGTTGAAACTAAGACTATGAAAGAAGCCCTAAAGGTGCTAGATAAAGCAAACAAACTCATAGATAAAAAGCGTGTATATATCGTAGCAAAGTTTGATATATACAAAGGTAGAAAAGACGCACTAAAACACAAAGTAAAAAGCGTAAAAGAAAAGCTAGGTAATTAAAACTAAACTTAAAATGCCTACAAAGTCCGAGTATTTCACAATGTGAAATCTATGTGAAATACTCATAAAAATCTGCTTAAAAATTATAAAATTCCTAGTTTTTTTACAAATACAATAAAAAGTAAATTTTTATAATAGTTTTTGAATGAAATTTATATGGTTTTAAGATATTTTTTGTGAGTTTTTATGAGTTTTTAAAGTGGATATTTAATCTTAAATACTTAAATTTCGTTTGTTTGATTAGTAAAAACTAGTTTTATAACTACAAAACTTATTAAACAAACGAAATTCACACAAATAAATTATATTGTATGCAAATAAATTTTAAATGCTTGATTTTATAATATTGACAATGATTATTATTTTTGCTAAATTTACCGACTAAAGTGTCAGTAAGGAGTAAAAATGAGTGAAAAAACTAGTAAAAATAATACTAAAAGCATGGTAAAATCCACTAAAAACAAAATCTTAACAAATCAAGAAAAATCCACTAAAGAAAAAGCTATAAAAAGCGAAAAAGAAAATAGCACTTTAAAAGTTAAAAATGACAAAGGCGTTTTAAAAACTAACATAAATAAAAGCATTTTAAAGCCTAAAAATAGCGACATTTTTTTAAAAAATCAAAACAATAAAGACACTTTAAAGCCTAAAAATAAGCCTAATTTATTAAAAACTAAAACAAAATCTACAAAA
>CAZYDK010000003.1:0-30133 GCA_964646025.1 uncultured Campylobacteraceae bacterium
TTAATTTTGTTGATGTTGATAAGAGTTTGCATTTAGGTTCATCTTCTAGTGGTAAGAGCTACAATACTATAAATTATCAAAGCAATATGATTGTGCAGGGAACTGATTATGAGATAAAAAGTGAATCAATGTCAGGTGTTACAGCTGGTAAAAAGGAGTATGATAGCTTTAAATAATGGTTTTATAGGGAGTATTGGTAAAAAGTTACATAAATTTCGTTTGTTTAGTGTTGCAACATATTTGCAAGGTAGTTGCAACGCCGATGTAGTAACTTTTTAAAATCAAAAAGTTGTTAGCAAAACTCCAAACCTATACCCAAACAAACGAAATTTGGTTTTTATTGTAAATTTCGTTTGTTTGCAAATATAATTTTTTTATAAAAATCCTACAAAATACAAATATCAATTTTAAAGACAGCATAAACAAAGTGTAATCATTTTAATATAACCTTACCAACTTTTTTGGTTAGGTAAATGTTTAAATTTCGTTTGTTTGTAAAGCATTATGTTATGAAAATCAAAGCTTCAAACAAACGAAATTTATGTTTATTTTAAATCTCCCCAGCTTTTAGCTATATTAAGACTTGTTTTAAGTGGTATTTCAAGCTTAAACACATTTTCCATTATATTTTGAACTTGTTTTGCAAAGTCTTGGGCTAATTCTTCTTTTACCTCAAAAATCAGTTCATCATGGATTTGAAGCAGCATTTTTTTATCATCATCTAAAAGTGGAAGTATTTGTATCATAGCAGTTTTTATGATATCAGCGGCACTTCCTTGAAGAATGCTATTTACACTTTCTCTATCATATCCAGCAAGAAGCATTGGAGTAGCGTTTGCATAGTCAAAAAATCTTTTTCTTTTTAGTAGTGTTTTTACATATCCATTTTCTTTTGCATTTTTTTTGACATTTTCAAAAAAATCATAAAGACCACTAAAATGTTCAAAATACTTTTGTATGTATTCTTTAGCTTGTGTTTGCGGTATTTTTAGCTCTTCGCTTAATTTTTTATACCCCATACCATAAATTAATCCAAAGTTTATGCTTTTTGCCACTCTTCTTTTATCGCTATCGCTTGAGCCAAATATGCTTATAGCGGTTTGCGTATGAATATCTTCATTGTTTAAAAATGCTTTTACTAGCGTAGGTTCTTTGCTAAAATGAGCTAGCAATCTAAGTTCTATTTGAGAGTAATCAAGACTAAGCAAAACATACCCATCATTAGCTATAAAACAACTTTTATACTCTTTTGCATAATCTCCTCTTGAAGGTAGGTTTTGTAGGTTTGGCTCATTTGAAGCTAGTCTTCCTGTTGCTGTGCGTGTTTGTAAAAAGTTGGTAAATATTCTATTTTCATCATTTAAGCTAGCGTATTTTATAAATGGCTCACAGTAAGTGCTTATGAGCTTTGATATTTCTCTATATTTTAAAATATGTTCTATGATAGGGTGCTCTATTTTGGCTAATACACTAGCATCTGTGCTTTGTTTTTTTGTAGGACTTTTAAGCTCAAGTCTAGTAAAAAGTATTTCTGCTAGTTGTTTTGGACTTCCTACATTAAACATAGTTCCTGCTATTTTATATATATCATCTTCTATTAAAGCTAGTTCTTTTTTAAGCTTATATGTAAAATCTTCTAGTTTGTTTATATCTACTTTTATGCCGTTTTTTTCCATGTTTATTAAAACAGGTATAAAATCACACTCAAACTCACTAGCTTCTAGTAGTTCTTTATCTAAATTTTTAAGATAGTAAAAATAAAGCATAAATGTAACAAAAGCATCTTTTGCTGCGTATTTTGTAGCTGTTTTTATATCTACATCTGCAAATGTAGCACCTTTTGCGACTATTTGTTCAAAATAAAGCGGAGTAAATCCAAAAATCTTTTCAGCTAAAAAATCAAGCCCAACTCTTCCGCTAGAATCATTTAGCCAAGCAAGTATCATTGTATCTTTGTATTTTTTAGGATAATCTATCAAAAACTCTCTTTTACATACTTCAAAATCATACTTTAGGTTATGACCTACAATATAGCATTCAAAAATCTTTGATATAGCTTTTTTCGCTAGTTCGTAGCTTATGTTTTTATCATAGTTTTTATGAGCTATAGGAACATAAAATGCCTCATTTTCATCTACACAAAAACTAAAACCAACCATTTTGCTATCTTTTTCAAGCCCTGTTGTCTCGCAGTCAAACCCAACAACTTGTTCATTTTTTAGCTCATCAAGTTTTAAATCTAAACTTTTCTCATCTAGTAGTAAATAATTTGCTTCTTTTTTTGCTTTATTTTGATTTTGTAGTTTTGTATAAATACTATTTAAAGCGTATTCTTGTATATAATCTTCTAGATTAAAAAGCGGATTTTTGCTTGGAAAGTCTGCACCTTTTAAAATATCATCATCGCTAAGATTATCTAATGCGTCGCCACATAAACTAACAAGTTTTAAGCTAAGCTCTAAGTCATCTTTACCATTTGCTAGTGCAGCTTGTTGCTTTTTGTTTGAAATTAGGTTTATGTTGTTGTAAATACCTTCTATATCTTTGTATTCGCTTAGTAAATCTTTTGCGCCTTTTGCTCCAATTCCTTTTATGCCTTTTATGTTATCAGCGCTATCTCCACAGATTGCTAAAAAATCTTTTATTTGATTTGGTTTAAGCCCAAATTTTTCAATACAACCTTGCTCATTTATCACATTAGATGTTTTTGGGTCAATTAAAACACAATTTTGGTCTATTAGTTGATACAAATCTTTATCGCTAGAAAAGATTTGTATGTGGTATTTGCCTTTTAGTTTTTTTGAAATACTTGCTATGATGTCATCTGCTTCATAAGTTTCTACACTTATGCATTTAAGCCCTGATTTTTCTAGCATTTTTATACATATTGGAAGTTGTTCTTTTAGCTCTTCTGGTGCTTCACTGCGGTTTGCTTTGTAGTTTGGGTCTATTTGTTTTCTAAAGTTATTTCCGCCTTCAAGAGCAAAAATTATATAATCGCTCTTATACTCTTCAAGCTTAAGTAAAAATTGACATAAGCCAAAAACCATTGAGCTTGGTTTTCCGTCTTTTGTCTTTAGTCCTTGTGCTGCATAAAACGACCTAAAAAAAAGTCCAAAACTATCAACTACTAAAATAGATTTCATAAATATTCCTTGATGATTTTTATTTTATAATTGTGTAAAAATAAGTTTAAATCTGCCTTGTAAAACTACTTTTTTTATATTTATGCTAAGATTTAAATTTATTTTTAACAAAAAATACTAATTTATACACATTATAAGAAATTTAAAAAAGGAGTTTAAATGAGTGCAAAAACATACATAAATAAGACACTTGATATGATTAAGGTTATATCATCTCGCCAACCTATATTTTTGCAATGTGCTACAGAGGTTTTAAAATCTATCGCCCCGCTTTTAGATAAAGACCCAAAATATCAGCAACACGCTGTTTTAGAGCGTCTTGTAATGCCTGAAAGGACTATTATTTTTAGGGTAGTTTATATTGATGATAGTGGTAGAGCAAATACACATTTTGGTTACCGTGTTCAGTTTTCAAGTTCGCTTGGACCTTATAAAGGTGGTATTCGTTTTCACCCTAGTGTAAATCTTGATGTTCTTAAGTTTTTAGGTTTTGAACAGATTTTTAAAAACTCTCTTACAGGTCTTCCTATCGGTGGTGCAAAAGGTGGTGCAAACTTTGACCCAAAAGGTAAAAGTGAAGCAGAGATTATGAGATTTTGTCAAGCATATATGAGTGAGCTTAGTAAGCATATAGGATATAGGCTTGATGTTCCTGCTGGAGATATTGGAGTTGGTGGTCGTGAGATAGGATATATGTTTGGAACTTATAAAAAAATCACAGGTCAATTTGATGGAACGCTAACTGGTAAAAAGATAAATTGGGGTGGCTCTTTAGCTAGAACAGAAGCTACTGGATATGGTGTTGTATATTTTTCAAATGAGCTTTTAAAAGACAATAATTTAAGCTTAGAAGGTCTTAGATGTGCTGTTTCTGGTAGTGGTAATGTGGCTATTTACACCATACAAAAACTTCAGCAATATGGTGCAAAAGTTGTAACTATTAGCGATAGCGATGGTTTTGTTTATGATGAAGATGGAATTAATCTTGATTTACTTCGTAATATAAAGGAAGTAAGAAGATTAAGAGTTAGTGATTATGCAAAAGAGAAAAAAGGAGCTATCTTTACTCCTGCAAGTCATTATGAAAAAGGCACAAATGGTGTTTGGCATGTGCCTTGTGATGCAGCTTTTCCATCAGCTACTCAAAATGAACTTAGTTTGCTTGACGCTCAAGCTTTACATAAAAATGGTTGCAAACTTATAGCAGAAGGTGCAAATATGCCTTGCACCCAAGAAGCACAGAAGTTTATAATAAGTAACAATATGCTTTATGCTCCTGCAAAAGCAGCAAATGCCGGTGGTGTTGCAACAAGTGCTCTTGAAATGCAACAAAACGCAAATATGACATCTTGGACATTTGATGAAGTTGATGCTAAACTTCATGTGATTATGAAAAACATATATGCTAGAGCTAAAGATACAGCTGTTGAGTATGGTTTTAAAAATAATCTTTTAGCAGGTGCTAACATAGCAGGATTTAAAAAAGTAGCGGACGCTATGATAGACCAAGGCTACATTTAATCTTAAAAAAGCAAAATTATCTTAAAAGTTTTCTTTTTAAGATAATTTTTGCAATTTTTGTATAGAATGCCATTTTACAATTATCCAAAGTTTAAGGAGAAAAAATGAAAAAAGATGAAATCAAAGAATTAGTTGATATGTTTTCAGCTGCCAATATAGGCAAAATCAAAATTAAAAATGCAGATTTTGAAATAACTTTAGAAAAATACAATGAGGCTCCAGTTCAACAACCAATTCCTCAAGTTTGTCCTCCAACAAATCCAATCAATGTAAGTGTTGTAAATGAAGCAAAACCTACGCCAAAAGCAAGTGCTGATAAGACAATCAATAGTCCTATGGTAGGAACATTTTATCAAGCACCAAGTCCAGGAGCTTCTCCTTTTGTAAAAGTTGGTCAAAATGTTAAAAAGGGTGATACAATTTGCATAATTGAAGCTATGAAAATCATGAATGAAATTGAAGCTGAGTTTGATTGTAGGATAGTTGAAAAGCTTGTAGAAGATGGACAGCCGGTTGAGTTTGGCATGTCTTTATATGCGGTGGAAAAGCTATGAGTGAAATAAAGCCTATTGAAAAAGTTTTGATAGCAAATCGTGGGGAAATAGCACTTAGAGCACTTAGAACAATTAAAGAAATGGGAAAAACAGCTATATGTATTCATTCTACAGCTGATTCTGAGGCTTTATATCTTAAATACGCAGATGCTAGTATATGCATTGGTTCGCCAAGGTCAAGCGAGAGCTATTTAAATATACCAGCTATTATTTCTGCTGCAGAAATTAGCGGTGCAGACGCTATTTTTCCAGGATATGGCTTTTTGAGTGAAAATCAAGATTTTGTTGAGATATGCTCTAAGCATAATATCAAATTTATCGGTCCAAGCGTTGAAGCTATGCAAGTTATGAGCGATAAATCAAAAGCAAAACAAATTATGCAAAGAGCAGGAGTTCCTGTTATACCTGGTAGTGACGGGGCCATTAAAGGTGTTGAAGCTGCTAAAAAACTAGCTAATGAAATGGGTTATCCTATTATACTTAAAGCTGCAGCTGGTGGTGGTGGTCGCGGTATGCGTGTTGTAGAAAAAGAAGGCGACCTTGAAAAAGCATACTGGAGTGCAGAAAGTGAAGCTGTAACTGCTTTTGGTGATGGAACTATGTATATGGAAAAATACATAAAAAACCCACGCCACATAGAAGTGCAAATTATAGGCGATAAGTTTGGTAATGTAATTCATGTTGGCGAAAGAGATTGTTCTATGCAAAGACGCCATCAAAAACTTATAGAAGAAAGCCCAGCTATAATTTTAGATGATGATACAAGAGCAAGACTTCACGAAACAGCTATAAAAGCTGCTAAAGCTATCAAGTATGAGGGTGCTGGTACTTTTGAGTTTTTATTAGATAGTGATAAAAACTTCTATTTTATAGAAATGAATACAAGACTTCAAGTAGAACACTGTGTAAGTGAGATGTGTAGCGGTATAGATATAATCAAACTTATGATTGATGTTGCAGAAGGAAAACCGCTTCCAAAACAAGAAGAAATTACTTTAAAAGGTCATTCTATAGAATGTCGTATCACTGCAGAAGACCCAAAAAGCTTTGCTCCAAGTCCAGGAACAATTACAAAATATGTAGCACCAGCAGGGGCTAATGTAAGAATGGAAAGTCATATTTATCAAGGATATAGTGTTCCACCGTATTATGATAGTATGATAGGAAAGCTTGTTGTATGGGCACCAACAAGAAAAGAAGCTATACATAAAATGAAATGTGCATTAGAAGAGCTTATAGTTGGTGGTATCAAAACAACTAGAAATTTTCATCTTGCTATGATGGAGAATGAAGATTTTATCAACAATCATTTTGATACAAATTATCTTTCAAGATAATTTATAAGGCTTAAAATGCTTGTTGATTCTTATGGAAGAGTGATTGATTATCTTAGAATATCACTCACCCAAAAATGTAACTTTAGGTGTCTTTATTGTATGCCTAAAGTTCCATTTGAATATGTCCCAAAAGAAAATGTTTTAACATATGAAGAATTGTTTTTATTTGTTAAGCTTTTTATAGATAAGGGTGGTAAAAAAATTAGACTTACGGGCGGAGAACCGCTTGTAAGAAAAGATGTTTATAAGTTTATCAAAATGATAAATGATTATAAAAATGATATTGATATAGCTTTAACCACCAATGCTTTTTTGCTAGAAGAACAAGCGGCTGATTTATACAATGCAGGTCTTAAAAGAATAAATATATCGTTAGATACCCTAGATGAAAAAAAAGCTAAGATGTTATCTCAAAAAAATATCTTACCAAATGTTTTAAGAGGTATTGATAAAGCTTTAGAGCTTGGTTTTAAAATCAAAACAAATTGTGTAGCATTAAAAAATATCAATGAAAATGAGCTATGCGATGTGCTTGATTATTCTAAAGACCGTGGTATTGAGATAAGATTTATTGAGTTTATGGAAAATCATCATGCATATGGACAGCTTAAAGGTCTAAAATCAAACGAAATTTTAGAGCAAATTTCTAAAAAATACAATATAACTCAAATTGATAAAAAACCAAATTCTCCAGCTAGTTTATATAGACTTGATGATGGTTATGTGTTTGGAATTATTGACCCACATAAGCATGATTTTTGTTCTACTTGCAATAGGCTTAGACTTACTGCAGAAGGTTTTTTGATACCTTGTTTGTATTTTGATGAGTCTATGAGTATAAAAAAAGCTTTGCAAGAAAATAATATAGAAAAAGCACTTCAAATACTAGAAAAAGTTTTAGAAAACAAACCAGAAAAAAATAGATGGAGCGAAGATACTAGCTCTAGTCGTGCATTTTTTCAAACTGGTGGTTAATTTTAATCATTATTATTTTATAATCACAAAAAACTTATTTAAGGAAGTTAAATGACTCAAGAAGAATTAGACGCTTTAATGGCGGGCGGACTTGATGATGAGCTTGATAGTTTAGGCGAGATAGAAGAGGTTGAGCCGGTTAAAGATAAGGCGGTAGAAGAAAAAAAAGAAGAAGTGATAGACGAAAAAAATTACCGTGCAGACTCTATGAAATCTTGGCCACCACCACCACCAACAGATGACCATAAAGTTGTAAATCAGCTTGATGATGTAACTCGTGATAGTGAAGTAAAAGCTACTGAGATGATGGATAAGCTTGAGACAATGAGCAACTTTTTTTCAGACAGTGAAATGCAGATTAATGATTTGATGCAGATTTTGGATAAAAATATAGAAATTTTTACAACTTTAAGTGAGAAATTTCCAAATGTTGCGACATTTAAAGAGCAAGTAGAACAAAACAACGCACTTAAAGATGGACTTGATAATGTAATCTCAAATCTTCAAATGGGTCAAGATGAAGTTATGATGGCTATGGACGCTATGCAGTATCAAGACATACATCGCCAAAAGATTGAAAGAGTTATAAATGTTATGAGAGCTCTTAGCAAGTATATGAATAGCTTGTTTGAAGGTAGAATTGATGATGAGAAGCGTGTAAGTTCAGCTGTTCATATAGAAGGCGACAATACCGCTGATGTTGTAAGCAATGAAGATATAGAAGCGTTAATCGCTAGTCTTGGAAAACAATAATGAAAAGACCACAAATTATAGCTCCAGCAGGAAACCTTAGAAAACTAAAACTAGCGGTAGAATATGGTGCCGACGCTGTTTATGCAGGTGTAAGTGAGTTTTCACTAAGAAGTCGTTCTACTAGAAATTTTACTTATGAGACTTTTAAAGAAGGTATTGATTATGCCCATTCAAAAGGTGTTAAGCTTTATGCTACGCTTAATGCTTTTCATTTAAATGGACAGATAGAAGGGCTTAAAAAAAGCATTTTAAAGTTAAAAGAATTAAAACCAGATGCTTTTATCGTAGCAAGTGCGGGTGCTATGACTTTAGCAAAAGAGTTAGCGCCTGAGATACCACTTCATGTAAGCACTCAAGCAAATGTTTTAAACTATCTTGACGCTAAAGTATATGAAAGCATGGGGGCTAAAAGGATAGTTGTTGCAAGAGAAACAAGCCTAAAAGACGCTAAGATTATCAAGGAGCATTGCCCAAATGTTGAGCTTGAAGCGTTTGTGCATGGCTCTATGTGTTTTGCATATAGCGGTAGATGTTTGCTTTCAGCTGTTCAAAGCGGAAGACAAAGCAACCGTGGTGCTTGTGCGAATGATTGTAGATTTCCTTATGATGTGTATGTGCAAAGCAAAGAAGATGGGGCTTTGTTAAAAGTTAGTGAAGATGAAAATGGTAGCTATATCTTTAACTCTAAAGACCTAAACCTAGCTACTTATGTCAAGCAGATAATGGAGCAAGACTGTATAGATGCGTTTAAGATAGAGGGAAGAACAAAATCAGAATACTATGTAGCTTTAGCTGTTAGAACATACAAAATGGCTATAGAAGATGCTTTAAACGGCGTTTTTAATCCTAGTTTGTATGAAGAAGAGCTAAATACTCTTAAAAATCGTGGTTTTACAGATGGGTATTTAGTAAAACGCCCACTTGATAAAACAGATACTCAAAACCATGAAGCTACGCAACTTGAAGGCACTCATCAAGTGCATGGTTTTAGCGAAGATGGCAAAACCTGTGTTAGCAAGGGTGTGATTTTGCCAAATACAGCTTATGAGATTTTTGCTCCGCTTAATGCTAAGATTGATGAGAGTGAAAGTGAGATAGGCAAAATATATAAAAAAGATAATAAATTTTATCTTGAGTTTAAAAAGCTTATCACTCCAAATAATAAGCTTTATGAAAGCTTACATAGTGGCAATGAAAATGCTATATTGTTACCTACCACGCTACCACAGCTATCTTTTTTAAGAGCTAAAATTTAATTACTTATCAATCTACTAAACAAACGAAATTTAGAGTTTTTATATAAATTTCGTTTGTTGTTAAGATGAAATTTCTAATTTTTTACTTACTTTATTTTAGTTTGGTTTTATCGCATTATGTATTGATGTTAGCAGTAAGTTAGTTTTAAATATTATTTTTTATAATTTCAATTTTCATTATCAATTTTATTAAGGAGAAATTATGTTTAAGAGCTTGTTAAAAAGCTTAGTTGTTGCTAGTGTTTTGTGTATAGGGGCTAATGCTAAAGTAGAAGTCATTAAAGATGTTTTGGATAGAGAAGTTAAGGTTGATTTACCAGCTAAAAGAATAGTTCTTGGGTTTTACTATACTGACTTTTTAGCAGTTGGTGGTAAGGACGCTTTGAAAAATGTAGTTGGTTTTTCTAAGGGTGCTTGGGTGAATAAAACTCCTGCTAGTTGGGATGCTTATGTTAAAGTTATGCCAGAGTTAAACAATATAGCTGATGTTGGAGAAGCAGAACCGGGAACTTTTTCTGTTGAAAAAGTATTGTCACTTAAGCCTGATTTACTTGTTTTAGCTGATTGGCAATATGATATCATTAAAGACCAGCTAGACCCTATAAATAAGGCAAACATTCCTATAGTTGTGCTTGATTATAACCGCGAAAGTGTTGAAAGACATATAAGAAGTACTGAAGTTATAGGCAAAATTACCAACAATGAAGCAAGAGCAAATGAGCTTATAAGCTTTTATAAAGGCATAATTGATGATGTTCAAACAAGGATTAAAAAAGCAAATCTTAAAAAACCTAAAATTTACATTGAATTTGGAAACCTTGGACCAAAAGAGCATAGCTACACATACGGCAAAGATATGTGGGGCTCTTTGGTAGATTTGGCATATGGAGATAATATAGCTGCACCACTTGTAGAAAAATGGATGCCAATTCACCCTGAAGAAGTTTTGGCTAGTAAGCCTGATGTGATAATAATTGCTGGTCGTGAAACCGAACTTAAGAAAAACCCAGAAGCTATGGTTATGGGTATAGGAATTAGCGAAGAAGAAGCAAATAAAAGGCTAAATGGTTTTAAAACTAGAGCAGGTTGGGATAGTTTACCTGCTATAAAAGACGGACGATTATTTGCGGTTTATCAAGGAGCTAGTAGAACATTAGTTGATGCTTCTATGGTGCAATTTATTGCTAAAGCTTTATATCCTGATTTATTTAAAGATGTTGACCCTATAAAAACATATGTTGATTACCATAAAAAATATCTTCCGATAATTCCTGTTGGAACTTTTGGTATACAAGCTAAATAGTTACAGTCCGTATTTATTATGAAAAAGTATTTTGAAAATAAATTGCGTTCATATTTTGATATTTTTATGGTAGTAAGTTAGTTTTAAATATTATTTTTTATAATTTCAATTTTCATTATCAATTTTATTAAGGAGAAATTATGTTTAAGAGCTTGTTAAAAAGCTTAGTTGTTGCTAGTGTTTTGTGTATAGGGGCTAATGCTAAAGTAGAAGTCATTAAAGATGTTTTGGATAGAGAAGTTAAGGTTGATTTACCAGCTAAAAGAATAGTTCTTGGGTTTTACTATACTGACTTTTTAGCAGTTGGTGGTAAGGACGCTTTGAAAAATGTAGTTGGTTTTTCTAAGGGTGCTTGGGTGAATAAAACTCCTGCTAGTTGGGATGCTTATGTTAAAGTTATGCCAGAGTTAAACAATATAGCTGATGTTGGAGAAGCAGAACCGGGAACTTTTTCTGTTGAAAAAGTATTGTCACTTAAGCCTGATTTACTTGTTTTAGCTGATTGGCAATATGATATCATTAAAGACCAGCTAGACCCTATAAATAAGGCAAACATTCCTATAGTTGTGCTTGATTATAACCGCGAAAGTGTTGAAAGACATATAAGAAGTACTGAAGTTATAGGCAAAATTACCAACAATGAAGCAAGAGCAAATGAGCTTATAAGCTTTTATAAAGGCATAATTGATGATGTTCAAACAAGGATTAAAAAAGCAAATCTTAAAAAACCTAAAATTTACATTGAATTTGGAAACCTTGGACCAAAAGAGCATAGCTACACATACGGCAAAGATATGTGGGGCTCTTTGGTAGATTTGGCATATGGAGATAATATAGCTGCACCACTTGTAGAAAAATGGATGCCAATTCACCCTGAAGAAGTTTTGGCTAGTAAGCCTGATGTGATAATAATTGCTGGTCGTGAAACCGAACTTAAGAAAAACCCAGAAGCTATGGTTATGGGTATAGGAATTAGCGAAGAAGAAGCAAATAAAAGGCTAAATGGTTTTAAAACTAGAGCAGGTTGGGATAGTTTACCTGCTATAAAAGACGGACGATTATTTGCGGTTTATCAAGGAGCTAGTAGAACATTAGTTGATGCTTCTATGGTGCAATTTATTGCTAAAGCTTTATATCCTGATTTATTTAAAGATGTTGACCCTATAAAAACATATGTTGATTACCATAAAAAATATCTTCCGATAATTCCTGTTGGAACTTTTGGTATACAAGCTAAGTGATAAATTTACATGAAACTTAGTCAAGAAATCATCGCTCACAAAAAAAGTGAGCGAAAAAAATTTATCATAATGTTTATTTTTGCCATACTTGGTTTTGTAACTTTTGTATGTGATATAGCTACAGGACCATCTATGATAAGCCCTGTTGAAGTTGTAAAATCCATTTTAAAAGTTTGTTTTGATGATATAAAAGTTGATGATATGTCTTATATTATCACTCATTCACTGAGATTGCCTATGGCTGTTATGGCACTAGTTGTGGGGGCAGCATTAGGCTATGGTGGAGCATTAATTCAAACACTTCTAAACAACCCTATGGCAAGTCCTTATACCTTAGGGCTTGCAGCGGCGGCTGGGTTTGGGGCTTCTTTGGTTATAGCTTTTGGGTTTGCTGGAATTAGTTTTTATTTTGCTGTGCCACTTGGTGCATTTACTATGACTATGGTTTGTTCTAGTGTTTTGTTTTTATTTGCAAAATCAAGAGCGTTTAGTTCGGAAATGTTGATTTTAGTGGGTATTGCACTTTTATTTTTATTTCAATCATTATTATCTTTGGTGCAGTATATAAGTGCTCCTGAGATTTCTCAACAAATTGTTTTTTGGTTATTTGGTTCGCTTCAAAAATCAAGTTGGACTAATGTTATTATAGTTGGGGTTGTTACTTTTGTTTGTGTTGCTTTGCTTGTAAAAGATAGTTGGGCATTATGTGCTTTTAGGCTTGGAGAAAATAGAGCGGAAGTTTTAGGGGTGAATTTATCCTACATTAGATTTAAAGCATTGCTAATTGTATCTATTATGAGTGCTACTGCTATTTCTTTTGTAGGAGTTATTGGATTTATAGGGCTTGTATCTCCATATATTTCTAGAATGCTTGTTGGAGAAGACCAAAGATTTTATATGCTTACATCTATGTTAATTGGTGCTGTATTTTTAAGTGCTTCATCTGTGATTTCAAAGATTATAGTAATTGGCACTTTGTTTCCTATTGGTATTGTTACTTCTTTTGTTGGAGTTCCGTTTTTCTTTTTTATTATTTATAGCAGGAGAAGGGCATGCTAACTTTAAAAGATGTAAATGTTAAAAGAGCCAATAATGTAATTTTAAACAATATAAATTTGGAATTTAAAAATAAAAAAATATACGCCATAATAGGAGCTAATGGTGCTGGCAAAAGCTCTTTATTGGATGCTATTTTTGGTAGGATTAGTGTAGATGGGGAAATTAAGCTAGATGATGTTGTTTTGAGTAAAAAAACTTATAAGTCTTGGCAAAATAATATTGCTTATATGTTACAAGATTTTAACTCTAACGCAAATCTTAGTGCTTTAGAGGTTGTTTTGCTTGGTAAATTGAAAAAATTAGGACTTTTTATAAAAGATGAAGAATTAGAATTTGCATTAAGTGTCATGAAAAGCTTAAACATCAATCATCTAGCAAACAAAAACATAAATGCACTTTCTGGCGGTCAAAGGCAAATGGTAAGTTTTGCTCAAGTTTTGGCAAAAGAACCAAAAGTGTTGCTTCTTGATGAGCCTGTAAGTGCATTAGATTTACATCATCAATGCCTACTACTTGAGGCTTTAAAGGAGCAAACTTATACTAAAAATTTAATTAGCATTGTTGTATTGCATGATTTAAATTTAGCGTCAAGATTTTGTGATGAGCTTATAGTTTTGCATAAAAATTTTATGCATAAAAAAGGATTTGCAAATGAAATCATTACAAAACAGATGT
The DNA here is from genome assembly GCA_964646025.1 of uncultured Campylobacteraceae bacterium. Taxonomy (GTDB): domain Bacteria; phylum Campylobacterota; class Campylobacteria; order Campylobacterales; family Campylobacteraceae; genus Campylobacter_E. Next base: position 13,821 of record CAZYDK010000003.1, read on the forward strand.
TAAAAGATTTATATAATGTAAATGTAAATATTTTAGATGATGAAAACAAGCCTTTAATATCGCTTTTAGGGACAAGATGAAAATTTACATAGCTATGCAAGATATTTATAAAAATGGCACAGCAGGACTTCAAATACTTAAAGATGAGCTTATAAATTTAGGTTTTATGTGTGATTTTTTTATGTGGGAAGAATATGAAAACCTAAAAGATTGCGTTATATTGCCACTTGGTATATGGGATTATTCTATTAAATTAGATAAGTTTTTAAACTTTTTGGATTTTTGTAAATTAAATAATATTATTTTAATCAACGATGAAAATACAATAAGAAAAAATCTAAACAAATCATATTTATTAGATATAAAAGATGCTGTGAAATCTAGCATAATAGACATAAAAGAAATAAAACTAAAACCAAACCAAATAATAAAGCCATTAGTTGGTCAAAGCGGAAATGGCGTAGCAAGGTTTGAGGATAAAATTGATTTTAGTTTTTATGGTGATAAGGCTTTGGTTCAAGATTATATCAAACATGATAGTGAGGCTTGTTTGGTGTTTTTTAAGGGTGTGTATCAATATAGTATTTTAAGAACTAAAAACAATGATTTTAGAGCAAATTATAACTATGGCGTAAAAATATCAAACTTTAATCCAAGTGATGAGCTTATATCTTTAGCTAATAGATATATTCCTAAAGATAGTTTTTATGCAAGGTGTGATGTGTTTTTGGCTGATAAGTTTTATATAAATGAAATTGAATGTATTGAACCAGCTTTATACTTTGATAAAAAGCCAGAATTTGCAAGTGTTTTTGCAAAGTTGCTTAAAAAACATATCTACGCTTTAAATCTTAGCTAAACAAACGAAATTTAGAGTTTTTATATAAATTTCGTTTGTTTTTGGGTTTTTAGGCTAAAGGTTTTAAATGATTAAAAGTATTTAAAACTACCAAAAATGTGTTAAAGTTTTTGCTACCCCCCCCATTTTTTGATTTTACGATTTATTTTATATCAAGTTCTTTTATGCCGTCTTCTTCATCAAGTGGTAAAACCTTGTATGAAGTTTTGCTAAAATCAATTTTGCTTAAATCTATTTTTCTAACTTGAGCATTATTTGCGGTTTTATAATAAAAAGCCTTTTGTTTTAAATCACTAGCACTCGTCCATTGTGTAGCACTGATAAGCTCTTTTGGTATGTAGTTTTGATGCTCTTTTGAGTATTCTATCCAGATAGGAATTTCAAAGTTGTTTAAGATTACAAATGCGTTTTTTACAGCATCTTTACTTGTTTTTGGTGTAGGCATTGTGCTTTTGTAAAAAAACGCTCTTACAAACCTTGAAGGTGGAGTTATATCCCCAGGTAGTCCTAAAGCCGCCGTTCCCGCACCAAAAGAAAAGATTTTCTCTCCGCTTTCATATTCGCTAGAATTACCCGCAGATAAGTTTATGTAGTTGTTTAGGTTTTTTACATGCCAAGTAAAATCAGGCGAGTTAGTTAAAACTCCGACTTTATTATCATATATCATAACTTCTCCGCCACTTACTATCTCTATGACTATGCTTTTTCCGCTACTATCTCCAACTCTATAATGAGCCGTTGGAAGCGGTGAGCCGTCTTTGTTATAGCCGATATTTACTAAAGTGATATTTTTTATGCCTTTTTTAACTTCATCAACATTTTTATAACTAGATAGCAAATAAGATATAAACTGCATATCTACAAGGCTTTTATCTTTATGTTTTTTGTCGTATTTGCTTAGGCTTCCATAATGTGGGAAATAAAAAAGCCCAGCGCTAAGCCCAGCTTCATTCATACCCTCAGCGATAAATCTATCATCCATCACACTAATGCCTACATAACCATACTTTGCTGTCCATTTAAGTCCATTATCTTTTGTGTTTGGTAAGAGTGATGAAAAGGTCTTGTTTTTAGGAGATATAACAAGTTTGCTTAAAAGGTCGCTTTCTCCATACTCTATCGTTCTTGCAAAAACAGCTCCATTATCTTCGCTATTTATGTTTATGCCAGTGCAAGGGTGCAAAAGAGTGGTTAAAATTGTTAAAGAAAAACATAGTTTTTTCATATCAAATCCTTTGTGATAATTTAAAAGATTATATCAAAAACTATAAAAACCACAAGCTAGTAAATCTTATGGGATTATCTTGTAAATACAGCTTTGGCTAAATTTCGTTTGTTTGGGTTTGGCAATACGCCGATTTTACAAACAAACGAAATTTTGGGGACAATTTAACACCACTTTGCAAAAGGTTGCTAGATTAGAAAGTTAGTTGGGGGGGGTGGCGGAGCCACCTTACTACATAGAGTTTTGCTTTTATTTAGCTTTATTTTTGTGGATTAGTTTTTTGCTTTAGCTAGGTTTGTTTTTAGAAATTTGCTTTTGTGGGTTTGTAAAACGGCGTTTTAATTTTGTGACTAAATTTCGCTGACTTGGGTGGTTTTAGCAATACGCTGATTTTATAAACAAACGAAATTTACAAACCAACACCAAAGCACAACAACACCCCCATCACAGCTACATCCAAACACCAAAAATCCCAAAACTCTCTTTTAAAACAGCTTTGTTTTACCCAACTCCCTCCCAAAAAACAAAATTTAGCCTATCAGACAAAACACTATCAAATTTCGTTTGTTTGGATTAATCCATTCCTTTAAACTCAGTTACTTCTTCTAAGTTTATTTTAGAAAACTTTGTAGCCATTCTTGGAGTGTAAGGAGTTTTAGCTAGTGCTATGTCTGCTTTTGAGTATTCATGCACGGGTGCTTTTACATCTAAGATTGTTCGTTCTAGCTCAAAAAATACTTTCATAATAATGCTTAGATTTTTAAAAAATATACTACCTTCTTTGTTGCTAAATTTTTCAACAAATTCATCAATCACTTCATTTAAAATTTGTTTAAAAACATCACTTGCAAGCTCTTCATTATCATTTTGCAAAAGCATTCCACAAAGACTAAACAAAACGCTAAACTCATCTTCATTTATGTTTTGATTTAGTCTAAAGTTGCTTTTATGTAAAAGTTCACAAGCTTTTACTCTCATCTTTCCATTTTCAACACCTTCATCATAAAAACTAGCACTTAATGGAACATTTGCAAATGAAAAATCATAAAAAATCGCATTTTGTTCTACTTTAAACCTTTTAAAATCCACTGTCAAAATCTCATTAAAAGCTAGTTCTTGCTCTTCGTTTAATGCAAAATCTTTTAAAGTCTTAAATTGTTCTTGCATAAGCAAAAAGTCTTTTTCTTCTATTAGCGTAAAAGCATTTGCAAAGCTTTCATAAAAATACCCCCTAGCTCTACTCATATCGCTCATATTATCTCCTCTTTAGCAAGTTTTTCCATCATGATTTTTGCTTTGCATTCTGTGCAGCAATAAAGTGTTTTGATTTTATCTTTATCTGTAAATCTATTTTTCATCATATCAGCGATTTTTAAAATCGCTTTTGTACTAGCAAATTCTTTGCCGCACTCTATACAGGCGTAAGCTTCATCTTCTGCTGATACTTTGCTTTCAAACCAAAGATTATCCACACTAGCGTTTGGCATTATGCTTAATGTGTTTTCTTCAGCACAAGAGCTCACGCAATACCCACATCCCACGCAAAGACTATCATTTGTGTAAATTTTACCGCTTTTTCCATCAGCAAAAATAGCACCTAAATTACAAGCTCCAACACAACTCATACATAAAGTGCATTTTTGTTTATCAATTTTGATATTATAAAAACTTTCATCACTTAAAGGTTTTTTAGATATATCATAGATTTTAGCTAGTCTTTTTACAAAAAGTTCATGAGAGTTTAGTTTTGTGTTTATGTTATCTGTGATTGTGATATTTTTGCTTGATGTTTGAATGATTGTTTTTACGCCTTGTCTTACAAGTAGCATTTGATTTAGGGTATAAATTCTTTTTTCATCAAACAAGCTTATAAAGATTTTGTTTATAAAATCAATGTCTTTGTTTTCTTGTGCTACGATTACTGCATTTACTGATGAAGCAAGATATAAAAGATGTGTTTTATTTAGCATACTCAAATTTGGCACTACAAAAGGTATGAAATCCTCTAAACTTATGTCATTTATAAGATTTATGTTTTTTTCATCTAGTAAAATTATATTTTTATCCGCAAAAAGCTCTAAAATCTCAAAAAAACTTTCATTTAGATAGGTTGTATTTTGCAAAGAACCTGTAGGACAAACATTAAAACAATCCCCACAGTTATTACAATCTATCTGGCTTATGATAAGTGCATTATCATCTCCTATCATCAAAGCATTTGTTTTACACACATCAACGCACTTTGTACAGGCTTTTGTTCTTCTTTTGTGTAGTTGGCATGTATGCTCGTTAAAATCTATGTAATTATGATAATGATATTTTGGTGTAATTGTTTTTAAAAAATCAAGAATATCATTTATATCGTTTATGTTATATACACCACTATACGGTGTGATTTGTGCGTTATTATGTAACACTATATCACAATCTATTTCATACTCATCTATTATTATGCTAAGTTCTCCTATAGAGCCAATAACAGCTTTTATCATATCATCTGTTAGATTGATTACTAAATATCCATTATCTTTTAAAAGTTTTGTTGTAGTTTTGTCTATGTTTATAAGTGCGATTTTATTTGAGATTTGTTTTGTGTTTGGAACATCACGAGCGTTTTCAAAAGCTATTTTTCTAGCTTCATACAAAATCCCAACATCTTTTGCTTTTTGCAGATGACTACAGGTGCTATTTTTTAAATAAATATCAATTTCTGGAGCATAAACTAATGCTTTTTGGTTTTGGTTGTTTGTGATTAGATACTCTAAGTTGTTTGGTGTATCTATATAAGATATATTATCTAGTAAAAGCGGTTTATTATCGCCTAAATATACAAAATCATTAAAACTCATCAAATATCCTTTATGTTATCATTACTAAAAAATTACAAAGGTGTCAAAATGAACTCTCATTATAAAAACTTTCCACAAATAAATGAACTTATAAATGAAAAAGAATTTGTAAATTATCCAAAATACCTTGTAAAACACTTAGCAAAAGAGTTAATCTCAAATCTTAAGCAAGATGATATAAATATCAAAATCAATAAGCAAATGATAATACAAAAACTATTAAATAAGCTAGAGCAAAATCAAAATAATGATATTATCAAGGTTATAAATGCTACTGGTGTTGTTTTGCATACAAATTTAGGAAGAAGTTTAATAGATGAAGATATATATGATAATTCTAAGGATTTGATTTGTTCTTACACAAATCTTGAGTTTGATTTAAATACGGGTAAAAGGGGTGATAGATATGAGATTTTATGCAAAAACATTTCAATGCTTTTTGGCTGTGAAGATGCTTTGGTTGTAAATAACAATGCCGCAGCTGTTTTTTTAGTCTTAAATACATTTGCTAAAAATAAATTTGCTATAACATCTAGAAGTGAATTAGTAGAAATTGGTGGAAGCTTTAGAGTAAGTGAAGTTATGAAAAACTCTGGTGCAAAACTTTATGAGATAGGAACTAGCAATAAAACACATTTAAAAGATTATGAATTAGCACTAAATGAGCTAAAAGAAGAAGAAAAAATCATTTTAAAAACCCATAAAAGCAATTTTTATCAAGAAGGTTTTGTCTTAGACATTGACGCTGTTAGTTTGCAAAAGTTTTGTGATGAAAACAATGTAGAGTTTTACTATGATTTAGGTGGTGGTAGTGTTGATAGGCTTAAAAACTACAAAGAAGAAATTAGCATAAAAGAGCTTGTAAAAAATGGCGTAAAACTTTTAAGTTTTAGTGGCGATAAACTTTTTTCAAGCGTTCAAAGTGGGATTATATTAGGCACAAAAAAGCATATAAAAGAGCTAAAACAAAATCAAATGTTAAGAATGCTAAGAATTAGTAAAGTTGAGATAGTTTTTTTAAATGAATGTGTAAAAAAATATCTTCAAAACCAAAATCCAACTTCTCTTAAAATGTTAAATGATAGCTTAGAAGATATCAAGCTTAAAGCTTCAAAAACTTATGATTTGCTTAATCAAACCTCAAAACAAAAGATAAAGCTAGTTCAAACAAGCACTTTAGCGGGTGCTGGTAGTGTGCCAAAAGCAAAACTTGATAGCTATGCTTTTATGTTTTGTGTTGATGATAGTAAGGCTTTGCTTGATGAGTTTAGGAAAAATCAAATTATAGGTAAATTAATCAATAAAAAGCTTTATTTAGATTTTAGAAGCATAAAAGATACAGAGTGTGAAATTTTAGCTTTTAAAATAAATAAATTATTTGTTTAATTATTAAACATTTGTTAATATTAGAAATATATTTTTTCTTTTTTAAAATCTAAAAATTTAAATTTAAAAATTAAATAAAATTATTCAAGGAAAATTTAATGAAAAAAGTAATTTTAGTTTCATTTGCTGCCGCTGTTTGTTTGAGTGCAACAGAATACAATGTTTTTGTCATCAGTTTAAATAAGCCTGATTATGATAAATTAAACCCTATTAAAGATAAGGTAGAAAAAGTAATCAAATCTAGCAAATACGCAAATGATGTTGTTGTTAAAGCAAGACCAAGCGAACCATATCATACAGTTGTTGTAGAAACTAATGACATTTCAAAATCAAAAGTAACAGAAATTAGAAATTACATTAGAAAAAACACAGCGTTTAAAGATGCTTATTTTACTACTCGTGCTGCAGAGCTTGCAAGGATAGAAAAGTATAAAAAATCAAATGACATAAAAGATGAAACGCCAGTAGCTCCTTTGGTTGTGGTTGAACCTGCAAAAAAAAGTAGCTCAACTTCAAGTTTGCTTGATAGTTTAAATAATGACAAAAAACTAGAATTAGAAGTTCCTGAGTTTAAAAACAAAGAAAACGCAAATTCTGTAACACTACAAAAAGCAGTTGTTCATGTTTTAAACACAAATCCATCTATAAAGACAAGTGAGCAAGAATATTTATTATCATTAAAAGACCTTGATATAGCTAGTGCAGCTTATTATCCAATGCTTAATTTATATGCAAATGCAGGTTATGCAAAGCGTGATGAAAATGTCAACAAAAAAGACTATAGAGATGGTAGTGGGGAAAAATATGATGTTTCTTTAGTTTTAACAGAAAATCTTTACAATGGTGGTAAAGATAAAAATACTAAAAAACAACAAAACCACATCACAAATGCTACAGCGTATAAAGTTATACAAAATGCAAATGAGCTAAGCTATGAAACATCAAGAGCTTACCTTGAGTATATCCGCACAAAACTTATGCTACAAATCGCAGAAGATAACGTAAAATCACATGAAGAGATATATTCTTTGATTAAAGATAGAACAAGTGCTGGTTTTGCAAGAGCAAGTGAAGAGCGTCAAGCAGGAAGCCGTTTAGCACTTGCAAAAACAAATCTTTTATCAGCTAAGAATGATTATGAAGATGCAAGAAACAAATTTACAAGACTTTATGGAAGCAATGTTGATATTGAAAGTTTTGTAATGCCTGTTAGCACAAACTTAGCTCCAAGTGATTTGGCTAAAATAAACGAAATTTCAACAAAATGTAATCCTACTTTAAAAATAGAAGAAGAAAACTTAAATGCACTAAATTATGCTTATAAGGCTAGCAAAAGTGCTTATCTTCCAAAGCTTGATTTAGAGCTTAGTGCAGAATACGACAATAATAAAATCTTTAAAAAAATAAATCAAGACCAAGAAGATAAACAACTTGGTGCATTTTTGAGATTTTCTTACAATATATTCAATAAAGGACAAGATAAATTAAATGTTCAAAGAACAGAAGTGAGTATGAAGTCAGGTAGATTAAATTATGATGAAAAGCTAAGAGAAGTTTTAGAAAGCAACTCATTTGCATTTAATTCTCATAATGTTAGCATTCAAAAACTTGAGTATTTAAACTCTTATGTTGATTATGCTAAAAAAACACTTCTTACATATCAAGATGAGTTTAAACTTGGAAAAAGAGACCTTATCAATGTTTTAGACGCACAAAGTGAGTATTTTAATGCGGCTAGAGAAATGGTAAATACTAAAAATAATATCTTATTGACAGAATATAAGCTAATCAACAACATGGGATTAATCTCAGAAAATTTTGCTAATGGTTATGCTAAAAAATACATTAGCTTTGCTTGTACCTTAAGTGATATGAAACAATAAATGCAAACAAAGTTTATAAGAGCGATTTTTTTCGCTCTTTTTCTTTCTTTAAGTCTTATCGGCTCTTCTTTTATAAAACCACAAACATTTGAAAAAATTAAAAAAGAATATGGCATAAATGCCTACAATAGGCTTGAAAAACTTGATAAGCTTATGAATGAGTTACAAAATCAAAATGAAGCTATAAAACTCATAAAAGTTAATGAGTTTTTTAATAATCCTTTGATTATAAAATGGGCTGATGATATGGAAGTTTGGGGTAAAAAAGATTACTGGGCGAATAGATATGAATCTTTAGGAAAAGGTATGGGGGATTGTGAAGACTTTGTGATTGCTAAGTATTTTACTTTGCTTAGTCTTGGCGTTAGTGAAGATAAATTGTTTTTTACCTATGTTTATGCGAATTTAAATGGAAAGTGGATATCTCATATGGTTTTATCATACTATGAAAACGAAGGAGATATACCATTTATTTTAGATAACAACACAAACGCCGTTAAAAGAGCAAACCAAAGAACTGACTTAAAACCTGTTCTTACATTTAATGCAAAAGATTTATTTTTATCAAAACAAGCTTCAAGCGGTAAGCTATCAGCTAAAAGTTCAAAATACACAAAAGATTGGGCTATTTTTTTAGAAAAATTAAAAAAGGGTGATTTATGACATTATTTAAACAAATTATGTTAGGTTCTATTTTGTTTATCGTTGTGATTTTAGGAATAGTTGGAATTAAAGATTATAAAACAAGTAGCGATTTTATCAAAGACCAATTAAGCATAAATGCTAAGCACACAGCAACATCGCTTGGACTTGCACTTACTACATCTTTAGATGAATTAGATGCTGGTATCGCAGAAGCTATAATTAATCCTATTTTTGATAGTGGTTATTATAAACAAATAAAATTAGTAGATACTAGTGGTAATGTCATATATGAAAATAATCAAGAAGATATTTATGGCATAAGCGACTTTTTTATAAGATTTGTAAATTATGAACCACCAGTGGAGAGTTTTGACATTATAAAGTGGAACAAGCTTGGAACAATTAGCGTTCAAATTAGCCCTATTTTTGCATATAATCAACTTTACACTACATTAAAAGATTTGGTTGTAACGCTTTTTGCGATTAGTTTGGGTGCTTTTGTTTTGATTTATTTTGGACTTAGAGTGATTTTAGCTCCACTTGAAAAAGTAAAACAACAAGCAGAAGCTATCTTAGAACATCAATTTATCATACAAGATAAACTTCCTTTTACACAAGAAGTTAAAAAAATGGTTATGGCTATGAACTCAATGGTTGGTAAAGTTAAAGATATTTTTGATAAAGAAACTACAACTTTAGATAAATATAACGAACTTTTATATAAAGATGAAAAAACAGGGCTTTACAATAGAAGATATTTTATAAACAAATACAACGAATATTTAGATGATGATAATAACTCAAGCGGTGGTTTTTTCTTACTTAGCATTAAAGAAACATACAATTTAAAAAAGTTTTTAGGATATAGCGATTTTGTTTTATTTTTAAAAGATTTATCTACTATCTTAAAATATAGCCTTGAAAACTCAAAGCACAGCGATGATGTTTTTTGCCTAAATGAAAATGATTTTGCTTTGATATGTGATAAAGATTATGAATACTTAAAACTTATGAATAATATTAAAGCTTTATTTGAAAAATTTGCTCTAAACAGCGATGATTTTTTAATCACTTCAGCTTTTATACATTTTGAAAACACACCTTTAAATGAGCTTTTATCAAAAATAGATTTACTTCTTATGCAAAATAAAACCAACTTTAGCACAAAACTAGAAGATAAACAAGGCGGCTTAGTTCTTGGAAAACAAGAATATAAAGAATTTATAAATAACGCTATTTTAAAAGATGAGTTTTGTTTTGTTAGTCAAGATGTTTTAGATGATAGTAAAAATATTTTCCATAGTGAGCTTTATTTAAGGCTTAAAATTAAAGATGAGTTAAAACCTGCTGGATATTTTATGCCGATTATAAACGAGCTTAATATGTCAAAAGAGCTTGATTTATATGTAATCAAAAAAGCATTATCAATAAATTATGCAAATCCTATAGCTATCAATGTTTCAGATGCTATTATCAAAAAAGAAAATCAAGCTAGTTTAGAAGAGATTTTAAAACATAAGCCAAACTTTAAGGTATATTTTGAACTTGCTATGAGCAAAACTTTAAATATAGGTGAGCTTATATCATTTTCTAAGTTTATAAAACAATTTGATATATCTTTAGGGCTTGACCATTTTGCTATGAATAAAGATTATTTATCAATTTTAAACGAACTTAATGTAAGTTATATAAAAATCAGTGCTAATTCTTTGCTAGATTTACTAGAAGATAAAAACACAAGCGGTGCAAAAAACTCACTAGAAAATATACTTAACTCAAAAGGTATAGATATAATAGCAATTGGTATTGAAGATGAGCTAACGCTACAAAAAATCAAAGATTTAAATATAAGTTTAGTAGAAGGTAGGCTCATAAGTGATATTAAAAAAGGACAATAAATGCAAACGATAAAAACAGATGAGCTTTTAGAATGTTTGGTATTATTTACAAAACTTCATAACAATCCATATAGTGCAGAAGCTTTGATTTCTGGGCTTCCATACGATAGTGCCAACAATGATAAGATAGAGCTTTTCTCCACAAATAGTAAAAAAGCTTTATTTAGTAGAGCTGCAGCTAGAGCTGGATTTAAATCAACTTTAGTTAAAAAAGATTTAAAAGACATTCCAAATCTTGTTTTGCCTTGTATTTTGGTTTTGAAAAATAAAAAAGCTTGTATTTTACAAAGCATACAAGGTGATAAGCTAAGCGTGATTTTACCAGGTCTTGATGGTGCTGCTACATTAATGGATTTTCATGAAGTAGAAAAAGAATATCTAGGCTATGCTTTTTATCTTAAAAAAGAATTTTTTATAAAAAACGAGCTAAATAACATCATAAATAATAAAAATCAACATTGGTTTTTTGATACGCTTAAAAAAAGTAAAAGTATTTATATAGATGTGCTTATAGCTTCTTTTATCATAAACCTTTTTGTTTTAGCTAGTCCGCTTTTTACTATGAATGTTTATGATAGAGTTGTGCCAAACAATGCAACAGAAACGCTTTGGGTTTTAGCTCTTGGGGTGTTTGTTGTTTATAGTGTTGATTTGGTTATAAAGCTTTTAAGAAGTTATTTTTTAGAAACTGCGTCTAAAAAAAGTGATATTATCATGAGTTCTATCATTTTTGAAAGAGTACTTGATATAAAGCTTAGTGTAAGACCTGCTAGTGTTGGTTCTTTTGCTCAAAACCTTAAAGATTTTGATACTTTAAAAAGCTTTTTTACAAGTGCTAGTATAGCTGCTATTGTTGATTTGCCTTTTAGTGTGATTTTTTTAATAACAATTTATTTTTTAGCAGGTCATATTGTCATAGTTCCTATTTGTATAATTTTGTGTATCTTAGCTTATACATTTTTTATAAGAAAACCGCTTCAAAAAAGCATAGAAAGCACTTATGAAGCAAGTGCTTATAAAAACGGCATACTTATAGAAAGCCTTAACAACCTTGAAACGCTAAAGCTTTTAAGTGCAGCTTCATCAGCACAGTGGGTATATGAAGAAGCTACAGGAGAGATAGCAAACAAATCCATAAAAAACAAGCTTTTATCAGCTTCAATTCCTATGGTAACAGGCTTTTTGGTGCAAGTCAATACAATAGCGATTATAGTTTTAGGTGTTTATATGATAAAAGATATGGAGCTTAGTATGGGTGGGCTTGTGGCTAGTGTTATTCTTAGCTCTCGTGCTATCACACCTATGGGACAAGTTGCATCGCTTGTATCAAACTATGAGCAAACAAAAACAGCTTATAAAAGTTTAGATGATATTATGAAACTACCCGTAGAAAGAGATAGTGGCAAAAAATTTGTAAGACGCAATAGCTTTGAAGGTGGCATAGAGTTTAAAAAAGTATCTTTTTCATATCCAAACGCTCAGAAAAAATCTCTTGATGAGGTAAGTTTTGTTATAAGTCCTGGCGAAAAGGTTGCTATTATCGGTAAAAATGGTAGTGGCAAAACAACGATTGAAAAACTACTTATGGGACTTTATGAGCCAACTAGCGGTAGTGTTTTTATAGACGGTATTGATATAGGGCAGATTGACCCAGTGGATTTGAGGTCTCATGTAAATTATGTTCCACAAGATATTATGCTTTTTAAAGGCAGTGTTAGAGATAACATAACCTATAAAGCTCCTTATGTTAGCGATGAAGAGATTTTAAGAGCTTCTAAAATTTCTTGTGCTAGTGAGTTTATCAACGCTCATCCACTTGGTTATGATATGCCTGTTTATGAGCGTGGAGAGGGTCTTAGTGGCGGTCAAAGACAAGCTATAGCTATATCAAGAGCTTTTATTTTACCATCAGAAATAGTTTTACTTGATGAGCCAACAAACTCCATAGACTCATCAACAGAAAACAAAATCATAAACAATTTAAAACAAGCTTGTGAAGATAAAACATTGATTTTAATCACCCACAAACAATCGCTTCTTGCTTTAGTAGATAGAGTTATTGTTTTAAATGACGGCAAGGTTGTTTTAGATGGTAAAAAAGAAGATGTTTTAAGACAGCTAGGAGCTTAAGATGAAACAAACAAATCAGTACACAAGAGATGATATAGCATTTATGAACAGTCTTTCTCAAGCTGTTTTAGCTAAAAATAGCCAAAAAACCAAACTTATGTTATATGTTATTGTTTTTTGTATTTTAGGTCTTATTGTTTGGATGGGACTAGCTAAAGTTGATGAGATAACAAGAGGTCAAGGAAAGGTTGTGCCAAGCGGTCAAAACCAAATCGTTCAAAACCTAGAAGGTGGTATCGTATCAGCCATTTTGGTAAAAGAAGGTGATGTGGTTTCAAAAGGTCAAGTAATTTTAAAGATTGATAACAAAGGCTTTGAAAGTTCTTTGGCAGAAAGCGAAGTAAAATTAGGAGAGCTTTTAGCTAAAAAAATCCGCCTTGTAGCCCAAGCAAATGACGAACCTTTTGATGTAAAAGCTATAGATAAAAAAGACTTAGAAAAAATCCACCCACACGCACTAGAAAATGAACGCAGTTTATACAAAACAAACATAGCTCAACTTGAAGAAAAAATCACTCAAAAACAAAGCGAGATAAAAGAGCTTAAATCAAGGATTTCACATCTTAGCAAAAGTTATGATTTGGTTAAAAAACAAAACGATTTAACATATAAGCTATACAAAAAAGGTAGTGTAAGTGAAGTAGAATATCTTCAAATATCTCGTCAGCTAAATGACACACAAGGAGAGCTTTCAAGTGCAAGACTTGCTTTACCAAAAGCAGAAGCAGCGCTTAATGAAATCAAACTTGGCTTTAAAAACGATACCAAAAAAGAACTAAATGAGACAAATGCAGAAATAGCAAGGATTAACAAAAGCCAAATAGGTCTTGATGATAAAGTTGATAGAACGCTAGTAAAAAGTCCTGTAAGTGGTATAGTATCAAAGCTAAATATCCATACCGTATCAGGGGTTATAAAACCAGGAGAAAACATAGCAGAAATTGTCCCGCTTCACGATAAGCTTATAGCAGAAGTTAAGGTAAAGCCGTCAGATGTAGCGTTTTTGCGTGAAGGGCTTCCAGCTACACTTAAAGTTAGTGCGTATGATTTTAGTATATATGGGGGACTTAGCGGAAAAGTTATGCAAATTAGTGCAGATACAGAAACAAACGACAAAGGAGAAAGCTTTTATCTAGTGCGTATAGTTACAGACAAAAACCATTTAGGCACAGATGAACAGCCATTAAATATAAAGGTTGGTATGATAGTAACAGCAGATATTATCACGGGTAAAAAAAGTATCCTAGACTACCTTTTAAAACCAATTTTTAAAACCAAGCAAAATGCCTTAAGGGAGAGATAATGAGTATTGTTTTGCTAACATCAGATAAACATACTAAAAAATACCTAGAAGAAGAAATTTTTTATGATATAAGTGAGTTTTATTATACAAGTTATGTTGATGTGGTTATCAGCAAATACACCAAAAACTCAATCATCATAACAGATAGCCTAAAAGATAGTAAAATCCTAGCTAGTAACGGCTTTAAAGTTTTAGCTATAGCTAAAAACCCAGATTTTTTAACTTCACAAGATTTTTTAAAATCAGGTGCTAGAGGCTTTGCAAATACAAGAATGCAAAAAGTTCATTATATAGACGCTATTAATTGTATCAAAAACGGTGGCATTTGGGTTTTGCCAGAAATAGTTTTAAGTATGATAAAACTTATAAATGTTGGATATGATTATGTAAATGAAGGAGCTTTAAATGCCCTTAGTGAGCGTGAAAAAATCGTAGCAAGACACATAAAAGACGGTCTAAGCAACGCAGAGATAGCGGAGCTTTTAGGGCTTAGCATTAGAACGATAAAAACAGATTGTTCTAACATATATCAAAAATTAGGCGTAAAAAACAGAGTAGCTCTTGTAATGGTTTTAAAAAATTTATGATTAAATTTCGTTTGTTTAAAGCCCAAACAAACGAAATTTGCTAAAGAAAGGAAGCTTATGGATAAGGTAATGCTAAGCTATGGTTCTGGCGGAGCAGACACAAGTGAGTTTTTAAAAGATTTCATATTGCCAAATATATACGCAGATACTAGCAAAAATGGTCTTAGTGAAGATGCTGCTGTACTTAGTGGTAGTTTTGTGCCTGTGGTTAGCACAGATAGTTTTGTACTAGACCCGATATTTATAAACGGCACAAATATAGGAGAAATAGCTGCTTGTGGTAGCATAAATGATGTTTTGATGATGGGGGCAAAGCCACTTTTTATCACTTTAGGGCTTATTTTAGAAGAGGGTTTGGCTCTTGATGAGCTAAAAACAGTGCTAAATTCTTTTGGCAAAAGCGTAAAAGATAGTGGTGTTAGTGTTATTTGTGGGGATTTAAAGGTTGTGCCAAAGCAAAAATGCGATAAGATTTTTATCTCTACTACTTGCATAGGCGAAAAAAGAGTAGATATAGGCACAAAATACATATGCGAAGATGACGCTGTGCTTATAAGTGGCGATGTTGGTAGGCATGGTGCTTGTGTTTTATCTTTTAGAGAAGGTTTTAGTATAGATATAAAATCAGATGCTAAGTGTTTGGTAAAAGAAGTAGATGAGCTAGTAAAAAGCGGCATAAAGATAAAAGCTTTAAGAGATGCTACTCGTGGTGGGGTGGCTAGTGTGTTAAATGAGTTTGCAAAAGACATAGGCAAAAAAATCATCATACAAGAAAATGAAATTGTGGTAAATGACGGCGTTGTAGGACTTTGTGAGCTTTTAGGATATGAAGCGTTAGAACTTGCAAATGAAGGGACTTTTGTTTGCGTGGTTGATAAATCCCACTCGCAAAAAGCACTACAAATACTTCAAAAATACAACAAAAATGCAAGAATTATCGGTCATGTAAGCGATATAAACTTAGGCATTGTGGTGCTTGAAAATAGTTTTGGCTCAAGAGTTTGCGTATATCCTCGTGGTGAGCTTTTACCTCGTATATGTTAGGCTAATATGCACGAAATGGCTATCATATCGGACTTGCTTGATATATGCACCAAACACGCTAAAGAGCATAACGCCACAAAAGTTAGTAAAATAAAAGTAGATATTGGTAGGCTAAGTGGGGTTGAGGTGCATTATCTAAAGGAATGTTTTTTGGCTTTTAGGGAAGGTATTTTTAGTTCGTGTGAGCTTGAATGCACCCTAAAAGATGTAGTGATAGAGTGTAAAGCATGTGGTAAGCAAAGCATACTTTTACAAAATGAGTTTAAGTGTCATCATTGTAACTGTCTTGAACATAAGATGATAAGCGGAGATGAGCTTTTGCTAACAAGCCTTGAGCTTGAGTAGATTTATTTATAAGCTTTTGTAATAAAACACCTTTCAAACAAACGAAATTTATAGCTAGTTTTGATTTTTTAATTTAAATTTCGTTTGTTTGGGTGATTAGTTTATTTGGGTTTGTTGTTTTTGCTTGTAGTTTTTTCTTGTCCCTAAACTTTGCCACAA
>CAZYDK010000004.1:0-18809 GCA_964646025.1 uncultured Campylobacteraceae bacterium
ACCATAAATCTAACACCAACTAACCATAAACCAAGTATCACTAAAGATAAACAGCTGTTTATGATTAAAAAAGTTAAAATAGTGCTATCTTTTTTCTCTTCTATTGAAACTGTGGCATCTTTAATATCAGCTTTAGCGTCTACTAAGTAAATAACGCTTACATAAATAAAATCTGTGAAATTATCTTTTTGAACATAATAAACTATATCTCTTTCTGGTCTTGTAGCATCTGCTTTCATATGAGTTGTTACAAAGCCACCACCGTTTAAAGCGGTTTGTATGATTTCTTGCATATAAAGCTTACCATTTGCGTCTTTGCTGTTATAACCACTTTTACCTATTCTTTCTTTAAGATAGTGCATTACATATTCGCCTTTTGTGTTAATTACAAACACTTTTATGGCTTTTGTTTTTAAATCAAGCTCACTTAGATATAAAAGCATACTTTTTCTATAATCTTCAAGCCCATAACCACTTTCTGTAAAATCCTGATAAACCTTATCTCCGACCGAAGTTATAAGACCTACTAGACTAACTCCTGATTTCTTAGCGTCGTTAATAGCCATTTTATCTAATTCGCTTTGTGAAAGCTCTTTGATGTCCTCCATGCCACTATTTGACAATACAACCGCATTTATCGTTATAACTACTAAAGAAATTAAAGCACCAAGTGCTATCTTAAACGACAACTTCACACTATCTCCTCATAAAAATAAAATAAAATTGTAATTGTATCAAAAAAATTTAAGGTAAATGATAAATTTTCACAAATACTACAAAATAAGCATTTCAAACACTTTTAGGGGGGGGGAATTTGCATTATAACTTAAAAAAAATATTTAATAAGCATTAAAAAACAATATCTATAGCCATATATTATAGTTTTTAATCAAAACAATTATAAATATAAAATAAAACTATCCAAACAAACGAAATTTAGTTTGATGTCTTACTTAATTTATAAAGTTTAAATGATAAAAATCATTTTAAATACAAAAAGTTTAAATAAATCACATCCACTCAAGTATGGCTGAAAGGTCTTCTATTTGAAAACATTTTATGCCTTTAAGCGGTGTTGATTTTGGCATGATTACTTTTTTAAATTGTTGGTTTTTAGCTTCATTTAGCCTTATATCCATACTAAACACACGCCTAATAGTAGCATTTAGCCCAAGCTCACCGATAAAAACACTATCTTTACTCATAGCCCTATTTTTAAAGCTAGATATAATAGCAGCCGCTACAGCTAAATCCGCTC
Organism: uncultured Campylobacteraceae bacterium; assembly: GCA_964646025.1. Classification (GTDB taxonomy): domain Bacteria; phylum Campylobacterota; class Campylobacteria; order Campylobacterales; family Campylobacteraceae; genus Campylobacter_E. The sequence continues at coordinate 1,259 of CAZYDK010000004.1, forward strand.
CTGTTTCGGTGATTTTAACCCCACCGCTAACATTTACAAAAACATCATAATGCCCAAGCTCAAGCCCTAATTTTCTCTCAAGCAAAGCAAGTATCATATCAAGGCGGTTTTTATCATAAGCTGTTGCTTGTCTTTTTGGATATGAACTAGGACAAACAAGAGCTTGAATCTCCACCGCTAAAGCTCTACTTCCCTCCATTATAATACTAACGCAACTCCCAACGCTAGGCTCCCCACGACTAAAAAACTTACTAGCTACATCTTTAGCACTTACAAGCCCGTTTTCATTCATCTCAAAAATTCCAACTTCGCTAGTATTTCCAAAACGATTTTTAAATCCACGCAAAATGCGTATTTCACGGCTAATATCCCCCTCAAAATAAAGCACCACATCAACCATATGTTCAAGCACTCTAGGACCAGCGATTGAGCCTTCTTTTGTGATATGTCCTATAATAAAGGTTGATATGTTTTCTTGTTTGCTAAGTTTCATCAGTGAAAATGTAAGTTCTCTTACTTGAGATATACTACCCGCGCTAGAGCTGATTTCTTCGGAGTAGATAGTTTGAATACTATCAACTATGAGTATGTCATATCTTGTTTTTTTAAGCTCATCAAGTATATTTTCAAAACAAAGCTCTGTAAGTAAATATAAGTTTTTATGGTTTGCGTTTAGTCTGTTGGCACGAAGTTTTATCTGAGATGCACTTTCTTCTGCACTTACATATAAAACTTTTTTACCTTGTTTGGCTAGGTTTGAAGCTATTTTTAAAAGTAGTGTTGATTTACCAACTCCAGGGCTTCCACCAAGAAGTATAAGCGAACCTTCAACTATACCGCCACCTAAAACTATATCAAGTTCGCTATCATCTGTGCTAAAGCGGTTAAAATGCTCTATCTTTACATCTTCTATGCAAACTGCGTTTTGCTTTGATGATGATAGTGCTTTTTCTATCTTTTTAAGCTCATTGATTTGAGATTGTTTAAGCTCTACAAAACTACCCCAAGCACCACACTCAGGGCATTTACCTAAAAGTTTTGCTTCTTGTTTGCCACAAGCTTCGCATTCATAAACTACTTTTTGCTTTGCCATTATTTGTTTTCATCTACCCCATCAAATATAGCGTCTAGCAGTGTATCAAGGTATTTATCAACATCAAATCTATCAAAATCACCCGCACTTTCTCCAAAACCATAGTAAAGTATCGGTAGCTCAAGCTCTCTAGCCACAGCAAACAACGACCCGCCTCTACTTGTGCCGTCTAGTTTTGTGATGATGATACCATCAAGCTTTACAAGGTCATTAAACGCCATAGCTTGATTTATACCGCTATTTCCTTGTGTTGCATCTAAGACCAAAAGCTTTCTATGTGGAGCACCGTTAAACGCTCTATCACTTATGCGGATTATTTTTTCTAGCTCTTTAGCTAGGTTTTTTTGATTTTCAAGTCTTCCTGCGGTATCAAGTATAACATTATCATAACCTTTAGCTAAAGCCTTGCTAATCGTATCATAAGCTACTGCACTTGGGTCATGCCCTTGCTTTGTAGATACTATATCTACGCCGTTACGCTCAGCCCAAAGCTCTAGTTGCATGATAGCACCAGCTCTAAAAGTATCACAAGCTCCTAAAATCACTTTTTTGCCATTTTGTTTATAGTAGTGGCTAAGCTTTCCTATGCTTGTAGTTTTACCTACACCATTTACGCCCAAAACAAGCTCTACAAATGGTTTTTGCGGTGCTTTTTCTTCATTTTCATACATAAAATATGTGCTTAAAACTCTTTTTAAATCTTTTCTATCAACAATATCACTTGGCGGTAGATAATAAAGTATCTCTTCAACTATCTCATAAGTAACATCTGCTTCTATAAGCATATCTTCTAATAAGCTTTTTGATATTTTGGTATTTTTACCTTTAATGCCTTTTATGGCATTTGTTGTTTTTTCTAAACTCTTTTTTAAAAAACTAAACATTATTCTAACACCTTTTTCAATACTTTTTTAAATTCCATTTCTATGAACTCTTCATGAGTAGCACCCAAAAAGCTTTTTTCATATCCACCTTTTTCATTATAAATCACCATAAAAGGAACCCCACTCATACCGTCTACAACTTTTGAAAAAAGTAGATTGTTTTTGCTGTTTGAGATTTCAAAATTTATGGCAAACCTATGAGTTTGGTCGTAATTTTTTACAAATTCTATAGCCTTATCATCATCAAAACCGTCCATTAAAACACCTATAACCCTAACACTATCTTGGTATTTTTCTTGTAAATGAACGATGTGTGGAAGCTGTGCTTTACATGGGTCGCACCATGTTTGAAAAAACACAAAAAACATCATTTTATCATTATCACTCATTTTAAGACCATTGCTACTTTTTTGCAAAGTCAAAATCTTATCCGAATTAATAAATGTCAAATCAAAACTTTGCGTCAAATCTAAAGTTTTTACTTTTTTCACTTCATCAACTTGTTCTTCTTTTTTTTCATCACCACAAGATATAAAAAATAAAATCAAAACCAAAAACATTATCCATTTAAATCTCATATAAACACCCTTAAAATATAATTTAATCAACTAAGAGGCAAAATTATAGTTAAAAAGGCTTAAAAAGTTTATGGATAAAAAAGATTTTTTTAGAACCCAAACAAAAATAAAATTAAAAAATCAAAAACTAATATCTACAAAAAATGTAATAAACATTACCATTAAAATCCTAAACCACCATAAATGCAAAAATATTTTTATCTACCACGCTTTAGGCTATGAATACAACTTGTTAAAATACTCTACAATTTTGAAAAAAAAGTTTAGAGTTTATTCTCCGTTTATGCAAGATAAAAGTTTAAAAGTAGTAAAATCAAGGCTACCCTTTTTTAAGAAAATGTATGGAATTTATGAAAGTGGAAATTCTTTTGTAGATGTTAAGCTTGATGCTTTGATTGTACCAGTCATTGGCGTTGATACAAATATGCGAAGGATAGGACACGGTAAAGGGTTTTATGATAGATTTTATGCGGGGCTAAAAAACAAGCCTTTGATAATTTTTTTATCATTACATGATGCTAAAACAAATGATGTTATGTGCGATAAACATGATATTTGTGGGCATTATTACATAAATCCATATAAAATTTATTCAAAGAAAGATTGTTATGATAGAAATTGCTATAGCGTTCGCCGCACTGATTATAGGCGGCTTGGTAGGGTTTTTGGTGGCCAAAAAAATAAACGAGGCTCATTTTCAAGTTCATGAAGAACAAGCAAAAGCAAAAGCAAAAGCCATTGAGCATGAAGCTCAAATGGTGCTTAAAAACTCAAAAATATCGGTAGCTGAAGCAGAACTTGCTGCAAAAAAAGTCTATGAAGAAAAAGCTTCAAAACTAGCTAGAGAGTATGATAAAAAGTTTGAGCATTTAAGTAAAAAAGAGTTAAATCTTAAAAATGAAGAAAACAACCTTAAAACTCAAACTCAAAAAAACAAAACATACGCAGAAGAGCTAAAAAGGTCTTATGGTGAACTTGCCGTTCTTCAAGAAGATAATGAAAACCTAAAAAAAGAGTATGAGCAAAAGCTTGAAGAAGTTTTAGTTGTACTTGAAAAAAGTGCTGGTATGACAAAAAGCGAAGCAACTGATATACTACTTCAAAAAGTAGAAGAAGAAAACAGAGCAAACATAGCTCACATCGTTAGAAAATACGAAGAAGAGGCAAAAGAAGAAGCAGAGGCTAAGGCAAATTATATCATCGCACAAGCTACAACAAGATTTGCCGGAGAATACGCTCAAGAAAGACTTATAAATATAGTAAATATCAAAAACGATGACTTAAAAGGTCGTATAATAGGTCGTGAAGGTAGAAACATAAAAACACTTGAAATGGTGCTTGGTGTTGACATAATCATAGATGATACACCAAATGCTATCATAGTAAGTCATTTTAATATATACCGCCGTGCAATAGCTACTAGAGTGATAGAGCTACTTATAGAAGATGGAAGAATCCAACCTGCAAAAATAGAAGAAATGCATAAAAAAGTATCCGCTGAGTTTGAAAACAAGCTGGTAAAAGACGGCGAGCAAATCGTAATGGATTTAGGCATCGGTAAGGTTCATCCTGAGATAGTAAAACTTATCGGAAAGCTTAAATATCGTGCAAGTTATGGTCAAAACGCTTTAGGACATAGTTTAGAGGTAGCACATTTAGCTGGTATTATCGCTGCTGAGTGCGGTGGAAATGCAAAACTAGCAAAAAGAGCGGGATTATTACATGATATAGGTAAAGCACTAACTCATGAAATGGAAGGAAGCCATGTGGAGCTTGGCGGTATGATATGCAAAAGATACAATGAACATCCTGTTGTTATAAACGCTATTTATGCTCACCACGGGCATGAAGAAATAAGAAGTGTTGAATGTGCGGCTGTTTGTGCAGCTGATGCGCTAAGTGCTGCTAGACCTGGTGCTAGAAGAGAAGTGTTAGAGGCGTTTTTAAAGCGTGTTAGTGAGCTTGAAGAAATCGCCACAAAACACAATGGTATCAAAAATGCATACGCTATAAACGCTGGTCGTGAGATAAGAGTAATAGCTAATGCTAAACTTGTAAATGACGATGAAGCCGTGCTTGTAGCTAAAGAAATAGCTAAAGAAATAGAAGAAAAGCTACAATTCCCTGGCGAAATAAAAGTAAATGTTATAAGAGAAATCCGCTCTGTTGAGTATGCTAGAAAACAAACTGATGGAGATATAAGCAAGGGTGCTTAAATAAAAAAAATGGGGGGGGGTAAATTTCGTTTGTTTGTGATTAAAAATAAGGGGTAAAATGAAAGGTATTATAAAAACATATCTGCCTAGTAAATCCTATGGATTTATAAAAGGCGATGATGAAAAAGATTATTTTTTCCACGCAAAAGACATAAAAAATAAAAAAGAAATCATAGATGGTATGCTAGTTAGTTTTGAAGAAAGTGCAACCCCTAAAGGGTATGCCGCAAAAAACATACAAATACTAGATGAAAAGTGCCTAACATACGAAGTGCCAAAAAACTTTATATTTAGTAAAAGCGATGAGCTAAAAGACTTTCAAATCCTAAGCTCTAGCAAAAATCCAATCACTATAACAACAAACAGCCCCGATAAATCAAGAGATATCTTAAAAGAAGAAGCTTTAAAAATAGGTGCAAACTCTGCTATATGCTATAAATACACAAAAACTACAAGAACTATAGGTAATTATAACTATAGCGTTCATAGCGCTAGTGCTTTTCCTGTTTTTGCTGGTAAAAAATCATTTCAAGGCAAGGTAAAAGACATAAATGACTTGTCTAGTTTTGAAGGCATAGAAAAAGAAATTGATGAAAAACAGCAATCACAAATTGGTGTTTTTGGCACAATTTTACTAATTGTTATTTTTATAATAGCTTTTATCATTTTTTCTTCATTTTAGTTTGTAAAACCGATGAAAAATCAAGGAAAATAAATGCTAGGTTTTGAACAATCACACACAAAAAACAGTAGCTTTCAAGATAATCAAAACTTCATAACACAAGCTATCATACCAATAGAATACACAAATGCCATAGCATACGGGCAAACAGGTAGCGGAAAATCCACAGGTTTTATCTTACCAAATATCATCAATAGGCTTCAAAATAGTCATAACCTAATCATCTATGATTATAAAAACAATCTATCAAATAGCGTTAAAACAATGCTTTTAGACCTTAATATGATAGATAGCTTATATGAATTAGGTGTTGAATGGGGCGAAGGGATAAACTTGCTAAAATACCTTGAACTTAATGAGATACTTGAATGGCTAAGAAGCTTTGATAAAGGCAAAGACCCTTACTGGATAAACTCTGCTACAAGCTTGTTTGCACATTTGTATGAAACTCTTTTATATTTAAATGAGATTTACAAATCAAATGGCTTTGACTCTTATGATATGATTGGTATAAATTTAGAAAACCTAACTTTTAAAGATATTTTTTTATGTGTAGATGAATTTGTGATAGAAAAAATCACCAAAGCTTCAATAATTTTGATAAACCACATACAAGAAAACAAAGAAAACAACTCTTTAATCTCTTTTTACCATAAAAAACTATATGAAAATTATGTATTTTTGCATAAATTCTCAAGTGATTGTGTGGGAGATTTAAGCTCTGCATCTGGAAACAAAGGCGTTTTAGGAGTGCTTAAAAATGCGATATCTAGTATATCTAATGCTGATTTTTTAAATGATAAAAATGGGAGCTTAAATAAAATTTTGAAAAAAAGAGCTGTTTTGATTGTCTATCCTAACTGTCTAGATAGCTTTAGTGCAAATTTGTTAAATCAAACATTTTTCAAAATACTTAAAACTAAAAATAAAAAACCTTTTACTATATTTGTTGATGAAGCACATAAGATTTTAGGTAAAGGTTTTATACCTGAAGTAAGCGTATGTAGAGAATTTTTGTTTGAGTATATCCTAAGCACGCAAAATAACGCTCAGCTAAAAGAAGTAGTGGGAGATTTAGCTTATGAGCAGTTTAACTCAAATATAGCTCATCAAATAAGCTTTTATAACCCAACGGATTATGTTTGTGATGATTTGGATACTTTTGAGTTTAGAGTGCTAGATATTTCTAAAAACAAATCAAATTCAAAATCCAAAATAAACAAACCTTATTTTTATGATAAAAACAAACTAGAAAAAGCAGATAAACAATACTTTGCAAAATGTTTTAATAAATTTGATTTTTATGATATTAAAACAATGCAAAATGTAAATACTAAAGAGCTTGAAGGTGGTTATTTAAAAAATATAAATAGCGTTATTAAAAATGTTTTATTTGTAAAAAACTCAAAAACTATGGAGCTAAAAATACTACCAAAATCAAAAGACTTACCTTATCAAGATGAGATAAACTCGCTAATTCAAGCAATGTATGAAAATGTTGAAGAAGAAAATAGATATAAAAACGAGTTTGATTATGACCAAAGTGATGATTTTAATGATAACCAAGATGATGAGAGCAAAAATAGTGACTAATAAATATAAATTTTAATCAAATTACAACTTATATAAACAAAACCCATATATAAAACAAACGAAATTTGGACAAATTATCAATTATATTTTTTGGCTTTATTTTTTAATAAAGCTAAATTTCGTTTGTCTAACAATATAACCACATACATTCTTATAACGCTTTACTATTGTTTTAACATGTATTTTTTAAATATATTTAAGCTAAATCTACATTTACTAAACAAACGAAATTTACCCCACCTAATCTTTGCTAAAAATTTATTCAAACATACCTTTGACTAAAAGTTTTTTATCTTCTAAAAACACTTTTCCTTTTACCATAACCATATCTATGTCCAAATTTTCATCTAGCATTACCATATCAGCATTTAAGCCTTGCTTTATCTCTCCAGCGTTTATACCAATTGACTGTGCTACATTTAAAGTACCTAGTTTTAAGGCATTTTCAAAACTTAAAACATCAGATTTTATAAGCTCTTTGATTTTTTGATATACCAAATCACACCTTGCAGCACCGATTTTTACAAGTGTTCCATCTTTGTCATACTCTGACCAACTACCATTGCCATCAGAACTTAGTGTTATAAGGTCAAAATCAGCGTTTTGTTCTTTAAGCATACTAAAGATTTTGCATATATCATCAAAGTTACCATCGGCGCTTATATCTATATATCCGCCTTTTTTATTGAATTTCAAAGCCTCATAAAAAAGTTTTTCGTTTCTACCTATGTGAGTTGGTTGAAAAAGCTTAATATTTATGTAGTTTTTTTCCATACACTCATAAATCTTATCAAGGCATTGCACAAAATCCCCCATATGTATGGTTAAAAAGCTTTTTTTGCCACCTATCATACCACCAACTCTAGTATCAAGTGCAAGTCTTGAAAGTTCATCAACACTTATAGCACTATCTCTATGATCGCTTATGGCTATTTTGGTGCCTATGATTTCATCTATAAATGCTATGTCTTTTTTAACACTACCTGTTATGCTTGGGCTTGGATACTCATAAGCACCACTAAGACAATAAGCGTTCATTCCTTGCTCTTTTAAACCTTTTGTTTTAGCCAAAAGGTTTTCTACATTTCTACTCACGCTATCAGTGCCTAAAAGCCCCACAACGCTCGTTATACCAGCTTTTATAAGTGTGCTAAGGGCTACTTCAGGAACCTTGCTTTTAAATCCAGCCTCCCCGCCACCACCTGTGATATGTATATGTTTATCTATAAAACCAGGTATAAGTTTTTTGCCATTAGCATCTACAATCTTTATTTCATCATAAGAAAAATCTATCTTCTCATCTATCCTAACAACCTTTTCACCTGCAACTAAAACATCTTTGATACCTATATCATAAGGATTATAGATATGAACGTTTTTTATAAGTATAAACATTTTTATCCTTTTTTAAGATACTCTTCTTTTTCTTTATCACTAATTTTTGCTATACCAAAACCTGTCAAAGCCAAAATCAACGCAACAACAATTCCGCTATAATTTAAAATCGCCCAAGGTAAATACTCAAGCGTATCAACGCCTAATGTACTAGCCATATAAGCTCCTGCTGCTGACCAAGGCACAAGTGGAACCACTACAGTTCCTGCATCTTCTAGTGTTCTTGAAAGATTTTTTGGATGTAGGTTTTTCTTAAGATATGTTTTAGAAAACATCTCTCCTGGGATTAGGATGCTAAGATAAGAGCTACCAGTCAAAAGTGCTACACTAACACAAGATATGATGGTTGAAAAAATCAAAGAAAACACACTTTTAACCGACTTTAGTATGGTTTCTAAAACCTTATCAAGCATACCTGTAAAGCTGATAATCCCCGCAAAACACATAGCCGCAAACACCAAAACCATAGTAGATGTTACAGATGATATACCACCACGGTTTAAAAGTTTCATCACATCTTTTGAGTACTCAATACCCGCACCGCTCATACTCACATCAAAGCCACCCACAAGTGCTTTTGTGCCATCTAGTGGAGAAAAACCTTGTATAAAAATCCCAAGCAAAAGTGCTATAAAGCTTGAGATAAGCATAGTTGGAATTGCTGGCCATTTTTTTAATGAGCTAAGGATTATAAGCACAGGTGGGATTAATAAAAGCAAATTCCACTTAAACATAGCGTCAAGTTCAGCTAAAAGCTCTGTAGTTTTTTGTGATGTAGCGGTATCAAAGTTGCTGTTAAGACCTACTATAAAATAAACTGCCAAAGCAAGTAAGGAAGCTGGTATTGTAGTATAAAGCATGTGGTTTATATGCTCGTATAACTTTGACCCTGCTGCAAGTGGAGCTATGTTTGTAGTATCTGAAAGCGGAGAAAGCTTATCTCCAAAAAACGCTCCTGATACTACAGCACCTGCTGCTGCTCCAAGCGGTATCCCAAGACCACCCGCAACCCCCATAAGTGCTATACCTACCGTACCTGCACTACCCCATGAAGTGCCAGTTACAGTAGATACGATAGCCGATATAACAAAAGCACAGACCAAAAAATAATGCGGATTTATAATCTGTACACCATAGTAAATCAACATAGGGACAGTACCACTATAAACCCAAGAACCTATAACAAAACCAACGCTTAAAAGTATCAAAGTCGCTGGCATTGTCTTTGTTATCTTGTCTATCATAGCTGTTTCTATCTCGCTCCAAGTATAGCCAAGCTTGATAGCTATAATCCCAGCCACAAAAGCACTCAAAACCAAAAGTGGTTCAACTTTAAATTTAAAATACCCATACCCAACAGCTAAAAGCAACATCATAATGACAATTGGCATAAAAGAGCAAAATGTACTAGGCTGTTTTTTGTTTTGTGTTTGTAGCATACATACTCCTTTAAAATCTTTGCAAAAGTGTAAAGTATATTTACCAAAAACTTATATAAAACTTATTTTTATATAAAATAAATAGATGAATTTAAAAAGATTACATAAATCAATAGAAACACTATAAAGAATCAAAAAAATAAGGCTTTTAAGGGTTAAGGTTCAAATAAATTTCGTTTGTTTGGGACTATAAAAGCAAACTAACAAAACCAAGCTTTAGCAAAAAAACTACCGATACTATCTCTCATCTGCATGTTATTATCTATACGATTAACAGCATTTCTAAACTCACTAGCACCATCTAAGCCTCTAGAATACTCGTGCAAATGCTTTCTAAACCTAACACAAGCAAATTCATCACAAAGCTCACACATTTTATCAAAATGAAGCAAGATAGCTTCTAGCTTATCGTTATCGCTTAAAACTTCCCCTGTTTTTATCTGTTTAAAAATCCAAGGCTTTCCTATCGCTCCACGCCCTATCATAAGCCCATCTGCATTTGTTTTTAGTTTTATATCTTGATAGTTTGTATCGTTTATATCGCCATTTGCAATGATTGGAACCTTGCTTATGCTTTTTGCTTTTGCTATAAGCTCATAATCAACAATATCAGGTTTATACATTTGCGCTCTTGTACGTCCATGTATAGCTATAAAATCAACCAAATCATCTATAGCTTTTACAGTGTCAAGAACGGTTTTATTTACAAAACCAAGTCTTATCTTAACGCTAGTTGTTTTTTTATTTGAGTATGTTTTTATGGTGTATAAAAGCTCTTTTAAAAGCTCAAGATTATCAAGCAAAGCACTTCCAGCACATTGTTTGATGACTTTATTTACAGGGCAACCAGCATTTAAGTCTATACCGTCTATACCTTCAAAATCATTTAAAATCATCACAGCTTTTTTCATCACTCTAACATCGCTACCGCTAAGTTGCACTATGTAAGGGGTTTCTAGCTCGTTTTTTTCTAGCATTTTTAAGGTTTTGTCATTTTCAAATACCAAAGCATTTGAGCTTATCATCTCAGATACACTAACATCAGCCCCAAAAGTCTTGCAAATATACCTAAAAGCCTTATCAGATATATCTGCCATTGGGGCTAAAAAAAGTGGATTTTTTGAAAAATCTATCATTTAACAATATCATTTATGTCAAATTTTTGAGACTTATCACGCAAAAACATTAAAAGCTTAAAATCATCATAATCTTTTTGACTATTTCTATACTCTTCTTCTAGTTTTTCATAGTTTCCAAAATAAGCTAAAGTATAAAAATATCCCCTTAAATAACGCTCATCTTCTTTTAGTTTTTCAAAAATACCAATAAGCTGCATAGGCTCAAGCTTGTTAACTAAAATCTTAGCAAACCTTAAAACATCATTTTCATTTAAATTAGCACTTCCTAAAAGAACTTCTATAACAGCTCCACTAAGTTTCAAATCATCAAAACGATTAAAAATCACACAAATATCATCTGCAGATTTTTCAACCTTTAAAGACCTAATATCATCATAACTTGCGTTATTTAAGATATTAAAGTAAGCATTTTTTTCTAATTTACTCTCAAGCGACTTAACATTTTTTAAAATTCTTTTTGCATAATCTAAATCTTTTTTTGCTTTATTTTCTTCATTTTGTATGTAAAGCGGATTATCTTTAACTAATCCATATCCATTTAGCTCAACAACTTCTTCATTATCTAGTCTTTGTTTTATATCTAGCACTTTTTGTATATCATCATCACTACTTACACCTAAAGCTATATCATCTATATATTTTCTCATCTCTTGGTAGTAAGGCGTTTTAAACTTAGGTCTAGCTTGTCTATGAAGCAAAACATCTAAAATGTATTTTTTAAACTTCTGCTTATCTGAGTTTAAAGCTCTACCTCTAAAGCAAATTTTGCTACCATAATAAAACATATGTAAAAAAGCAAAACAAGCATAAAGCCCAACCACACCAATAATCCACATATAAATAGGCATTGTGTATTCAAAAAATGGAACTTTTAGAGTAAATTCTCCACTAGCAACCAAAAACGCTATCGCACCAGCACCTAAAACATAAACTATAGAAGCCATTAAAAAACTAAAAACTTTCATAAAATTCCTTTCATTTATGATACGGATGATTGTTATTTATACAAAAAGCACGATAAATTTGTTCTAAAAGAATGAGTTTTACCATTTTATGTGCATATGTTAGTTTAGAAAAAGAAACAACCTTATCGCATTTTTGCCTAAACTCATCATTAAAACCATAAGCTCCACCGATAAAAAATTTTACATGCAATTTACCATCTAAAAGTTTTGCAAAACTCATACTATCAAGCATATTTCCATGCTCACATAAAGCTATGTTAAAACCACCACTAAGCTTTGGCTCATACTCTTTTAAATAGCTTTGTCTTGCATGGTGTAAGTCTATATTTTGAGCTTTATTTATATCTTTTGTAAAAATATTATATTCGTTTAAACCACAAAAAGGTTTAATAAGTTTTATATACTTTTGGTTAAGCTCATAAAACTCATCATCGCCTTTTTGTATGCTAAAAATATCTATTTGCACAAATCAATCTTTTTTAAAATATCTTAAAAAATCACCTACAAATTTTTTCATATCTTTTCTAGCAACTATAGCGTCTATAAGACCGTGCTCTAATAAAAATTCTGATGTTTGAAAACCTTCTGGCAAATCAGCGCCTATGGTTTGTTTGATAACTCTAGCACCAGCAAACCCGACCATAGCACCAGGTTCAGCTATAACAAGGTCCCCAAGCCAAGCAAAAGAAGCACTAACTCCACCATAAGTAGGGTCAGTTAAAATAGATATATAAGGTAGTTTTTCATCAGCAAGTAGTTTTAAAGCAGCAGAGCTTTTACTCATTTGCATTAAAGAGTATGTGCTTTCTTGCATTCTAGCACCACCACTAGCAGAAACTATCACAAGTGGTTCTTTTTTCAAAATCGCTCTTTGGATTGCTCTTGTAAGTTTTTCGCCTTCAACCGAACCAAAACTACCACCCATAAAAGAAAAGTCAAAAACACAAAGTTGTGTATTTATGCCATCAATCTTACATTCTCCACTAATTACAGCACTTTTTTTACCTGTTTTTGACTCGCTTTCACTAAGTCTTTTTTTATAAGATTTACTATCTACAAACTTTAGTGGGTCAACAGCACAAAGATTGCTATCCATTTCAACAAAACTACCTTCATCAGCTAACATTTGTATGCGTAGTTCTGCCTTAAGTCTCATATGATGTCCGCATTTAGGACAAACATTTAAATGAGCATCAACTTCTTTATAATACATCAAAGCATGACATTTAGGGCATTTTACCCAATGCTCTGGTGCTTCGTTTGGCTTTGGTTGCTCTTTTCTGTTTGATTTAAAAATATCAAAAAAACTCATTTTTTCTCCTTAAAATCTATTTCCTATAGTAAATTCAAACCTTGATACTTTATCATGAGGTTTGTTATCAATCGGTCTAGCAAATACAAATTGAAGTGGACCCATAGGTGTCGTCCATTCTATCGCTAAACCATAACTAGAACGCTTAATCTCATCAATCTTTTCTTCGCCTATCATACCATAATCATAAAACAAGCTTCCGCGTAATTTTAGTTTATTTACGATAGGAAAATTAAGCTCAACTGTCCCAAGTCCTGATATGCTACCACCTATTCTATCATCTTTATCGTATGGAGATATAGGAGCTACAGACCTAGACTCATACCCGCGTAAAAACCCAACTCCACCTAAATAAAGTTTTTCATTTATAGGTGTATAACCCTTTTGCCAAATTTTATCAAATACTAACTTAAGTCTTAAAATCACATCTATATCATAAGCATAATACGGGCTAAAAAATTGCGTATATTTAAAAGATGATTTTATAAAATCAACATCTCCACCAAGTCCAGCAAATTCTGTGCTAAATTTTGTATAAACACCAGAGCGTGGTAAATAATAATCATCTGTGTTGTTAAAGTAAATATAAGGAGTTAAAGCACTTTTTAAAGCTTTTGGTTGATACCAAAGCTTTATATACATAGAATTTATATCGCTAAGTTTGCTTTGCTCTACAGTGTAATTTACTCCAGCACCAAAATGCCTTAAAAAACTTCTACCAACATCTAAAGAATAACCATAATTTTTCTCATCATAATTATCCCAGTCATGATTTCTAGCATAAATAGTATTTCCTATAAACCACCTACTATCATAAACTCTAGGGTTTGTTAAAGATATAGTAGCTGATAAACTATCATCACTTCTATCTACAGAAAATCTTCCAGAAAAACCACTACCAAAGATATTGTTTTCACTCACACTAGCATTTAGTAAAAGACCATCGCTAGAACCATAGCCTATACCACCTGTTATAGAACCAGTACTTGCTTCTTTAACTTCTACTATCAAATCTATTTGATTGCTACTTACTCTTTGTTCTTTTATATTAACATCTTCAAAATACGATGTTCTACGAAGTGCATTTAAACTATCTTTAAAATCTATTTTTGAGTATAAATGTCCTTCTGTTAGATACATTTCACGGCGTATAACTTTATCTGATGTTTTTGAATTGCCCTTTATGGTTAGATTTCTTATATATACCTTTTCGTTTGGATATACTTTGAAGTTAATATCAACTTTATTTTCACCAACCTTAACAATATCTGGTATAACATTAACATAAGCATATCCAAAATCAGACACATCATCTGAGATTTGCTGAACATCTTTTCTTATTTTCCAAGAAGAAGCATATCTTTTTTTAGTAGTTTGTAAATCTTTTGCTCTTGGTAGCTTTTTTAAAGCACTTTCACCCTCAAGCTTAACAAACTCACTATAATCTATACTAACATCATTTACTTTATATCTTTGCCCTTCTTCTATAAAATAACTAATATCAGCTGTATAATCATCAAAATAAGCCTTTAAATAAGCATCACTTACCTTAGCATCAAGATAGCCTTTATTTAAATAATACTCTTTAATCGCACCACTATCTGAAGGTAGCTCGTTAAGCTTTAATTTACCGTCATTAAATCCCCACAAAAATCCTAAAAAATCTCTACTAGGATTTGTAAGCGAACTTTCCACATCAGAGTAACTTACATCTTTAGCACCAACTAATTTTACATTTTTGATAGTTATATCATCTCCACGATTTATCTTAAAAACAACAGCTATAGCATCATCATTGACTTTTTTCATCTCATGCTCTACTACGCTACCAAAATACCCCTTAGCTTGAAAATAAACCTTGATTTTATCGCTACTTGCTCTTGCTTTGTTTTCATCATAAACATCGCCTTTTTTTAAATCAATAAAATCAAGTAATTTCTTCCCATCGCTTTTTGATACGCCATCAAATTCTATCTTTGATATACTAGGCTTTTCTAAAACATCAAAAATCAAAGCACCATTATCATAAATCACTTTAATATCTTGAAAATACCCTTGCTGATATAGTTTTTTGAGTGCGATATTTGATTTTTCTAGCGTTAATTCATCGCTCACACCAATACCCACTATCTGAGCTGCTCTTTCTGATGATATATGCTTAAGCCCTTTAAACTCAATACTTGTAACACTTTGAGCAAACAATCCGCTACAAACAAAACAACTTAAAACAAATCTTCTCATCTTAAACCTAGCAAGAATAACAAGTCTTAAACTCATACGCTGTAGGACGAGCTTCAACAGGCCAAACTTGAGTTTTAAACTTCATATGTTGGTAATCTCTTATCATATCTTTTGTCATTATTGGCTTTAAAAATGCGTTATCTCTAATCAAACTTTCTAAAGACCCACGCAAAGTATGTGGAAGTTGCTCTATACCTTTTTCTCTAATCTCATCAAGACTAAGCTCAAACAAATTCTCATCCATAGGACCAGCTGCTAAAAGCTTATTAGAAATCCCATCAAGTCCAGCTAAAAGCATACTAGCAAAAGCTAGATATGGGTTTGATGTGCTATCAGGAAAGCGAATTTCAACTCTAGCACTTTTTTCTCCTATACCATAAGGTATACGACAACTTGCTGAACGGTTTTGACAAGAATAAGTCAAAATTGAAGGTGCTTCAAAACCAGGAATTAAGCGTCTATAACTATTTGTGCTTGGGTTTGTAAATGCAGCTAATGACCTTGCGTGGCGTAAAATTCCACCTATATAATAAATACCCGTTTGACTTATCTTTGCATAGCCATCTTTATCATAAAATAAATTCTTTCCATTTTTAAACAAACTCATATGAACATGCATACCGCTACCATTATCTCCATTTAACGGTTTTGGCATAAATGTAGCGGTTTTACCATTTAAATGAGCTACCATTTTAACAACATATTTGTATATTTGAACATTGTCTGCCGCTTCTACGAGATTGCCAAATTTAACACCAATCTCACCTTGACCTTGTGCTACCTCGTGATGATGTATAAAACACTCAAGCCCTACACGCTCAAGAACTTGAACCATCTCAGCTCTTAAATCTTGCATACTATCAATAGGCGGAACTGGAGTATATCCACCTTTTGTTCTAGGGCGGTGTCCTGTATTATAAGCATCATCATAATGCTTATCATCATTCCATTCACCCTCTTCACTATCAACTTTATACATAGCGCAATTGCTTTTATCTACGATTTTTACATCATCAAAAACAAAAAATTCATTCTCAGGACCAAAATACGCTTCATCTGCTATATTGCTAGTTGAAAGATATTTCATAGCAGCTTTTGCTATACTTCTTGGGCATTTTTCATACATTTGCTCTTTATAAACATCATAAACATCGCATATAACAATAACAGTTGGGTCTGCTGTAAATGGGTCTAAAAACGCAGTCGTTATATCAGGTTTTAACATCATATCAGATTTATCTATAGTTTGCCAACCTGGTTGAGAACTCGCATCAAACACTATACCTTCTGTAAGGATTTCTTCATTCAAGCTTTTTAATGTATAAGTCATATGATTCCACGCTCCATCAAGCTGTGTATAGCGAAAATCTACAAATTCTACTTCATTTTCTTTACAAAATCTAAAAAAATCAGACATACTTTTTACAAACTTTGGCATGAAAATCCTTTACATACATAAATATTTTTAAAATAAAGCTGTTATTTTAGTTAAAGTTATTTAAAATTTCATATTTTTTTATATACTTTTTCAAAAAAATATAGTTTTTGGGGCTGAAAATGTATTGTGATTATCTTATGGTTGATGATTTTGGTATATTTGAAATAATGGCAAATGATGAGTATTTAATTTCTTTAAATGTTGTTTTAAAAGCTAAAACACCAAATCCAAATCAAATCACAAACAAGGCAAAAAACCAACTTTTGATGTATTTTCAAAAAAAGCTTTTTAGGTTTGATTTGCCGCTTGATTTATCTAGCCTTAGCAAATTTACTCAAAACGCTTTAAATGGACTTTTGCAAATTGACTATGGAAAAACAATATCTTATAAAGACTTAGCAAAAATAACTGGAAATGAAAAAGCCTTTAGAGCCATAGGAAATGCGATAGGTAAAAATCCTTATCTTATAATACTACCTTGCCATAGAGTTATAAAAAGCGATAAAAGTATCGGTGGATTTTCTTGTGTAGATAAAAGTATTAAACAAAAACTAATTGAACTTGAAAAATCAAACA
>CAZYDK010000004.1:18909-27543 GCA_964646025.1 uncultured Campylobacteraceae bacterium
AAATTTCGTTTGTTTGGCTTAAATAAGCGTTAAATTAATGCCAGATTTGTTTTAAAAACCAAACAAACGAAATTTAGTAAACAATACGAGATAAATAAAGTCCATTTGGTGGTGCTAAGGTGTGTGAAAAATTTGTTTGATTATCTCTTTGAAGAATTAGCTCATTTATGCCAAACCGACCCTCAAGTGCTTTAAGTAAAAAACCCATCATATATCTAATCTGCCCCCTTAAAAATCCATTTGCCACAAAACACACAACACTAAAATCAAAATACCTATAAGCGTAAGCTTTATAAATTGTTCTAATGTTGCTTGTGCTTTGATTGACTAAACAAAAATTTGAAAAATCATAAGTTCCAACAAGATTTTGTAAAAGCAAATTTAGATAATTTATATCAACTTCTTTATAAAAAGTATAGTATTTTGATAAGAAAGGATTTAAAGGTTTATGGCATAAAATATATCTATATTGTCTGTATTTAGCGTCAAATCTAGGGTTAAAATCTTCATTTACTTGTGTGATTTTTTTTATGACTATATCTTCATTTAAATGTATGTTTAATTTTTTTGCCACCCAATCTAAGTCTTTAAAATGATGAGATGATGATACTTTACATACATTATGACTAGCATGGACGCCTTTATCTGTGCGACTTGCCATTAAACAACCATTAAAAATACCCATTCTTGATAAAGCAGAGTTTAGGCTATCTTGAACTGTATTTTTGTGTGGCTGGGTAGCAGAGCCAAAAAACCTACTACCATCATATGATATATCAAGTTTTAAATGTTGCATTACTCTATAAAAAAACCATTTTGTATAAAGTTTTGATTTTGTAAAATCTTTTTTTCATTATCATAAAATACACCCATATCGCGGCCATTTTCTAACACAACAAACGAAATTTTACTATCATCTATCATTAGCTCAAGAGTATCTAAAGGCGTTTTGCTCGAGTGAATTTTAATTTGTTTATCACTTAAAACTTGCATATCATAATTTTTATTTTCACGAGTTAGTTTAATTTTATAATCTTTTTTACCATATAAAACAACTATAAAATCATCATCTTTTTTCAAATATACAGTTTTTTTGATTTTATTTTTTATATCTATAAAAATATGATTTTTAGGTTTTTGGATAAAAAAATCGTATTTTTTATCATCTACAGCCACCACAAAATCACCGCTAATTAAATCTTTTGGATATATTTCAAAGAAATTTTCATTAACCTTTGTGCTTTTTATGATGTTGGCATCTACCAAAATACCATTTTGATAAATCTTTACATCATCTCCACCCCAAACACTAATTGGATACCCTAAAAGCTCACCATCTTTTACTATATAGTTATATTTTCCAACAAAAACAATACTACTTTGCTTTGGCAAAAAACTAACATCAAGTTGCTTATTTATAGCATTGCAAAGCCCTCTTACAACTTGGGTGCTACTTTGAGTTTTATTTATCAAACTGTATAAAATATCTTTAGAACATTCTTTATTTATCTTATCACTATATAAAAGTATTTTTATAGTTTTATCATCTTCTTCAAAACAAACACTATCATAAAAAGATGCAAATAAAACTTGTTTATAGCTTACATCCCTTAAAACAGCCTTTAGTGTAAGGTCAAGAGTTTCATATTTATTTACACTAAAACCAGTTACGACAGAAGTATTTATCTCATCTGAGGAAGGTTTGCTTTTAAGGGCATTTAACCCCATATTTTGTCTATACTCATTTATAGCTTTTATAAATTCGCTATCTTCTTGTTCTATAGTGCAAGTTTTTGAAAAATCAAACTCTTGCACCTCGTCACAATCAGCAGCAAACAAAACACAAGCCGCTAAACAGCATAAAAGCTTTTTCATTGCAAATCTTAATATAAATCTTTAAGTTTTTTACCAAATTTTGGGTATTTTAGCTTTTTAATCGCACTGCTTTCTATCTGACGAACTCTTTCACGAGTGATATTTAACTCTTTGCCTATTTCTTCAAGAGTTCTATCGCTTTCATCATCAAGCAAACCAAAACGCATTTTAACAACTGCTTTTTCTCTATCATTTAGCTCATCAAGTATGTTTGAGATTTGACCTTTTAAATCTTCTTTTAAAATATGGTCAATCGCACTTACATGGCTTCTATCTTCTACAAAATCCCCAAACTTTCCATCATCTTCACTACCTATCGGTGCTTCTAGCGATATTGGTTCTTTTGTGATTTTAATTACTTGTTTAACCTTATCTGTGCTAAGTCCAACTTCTTTTGCAAGTTCATCAATACTAGCTTCTTTACCTGTTTCTTGAAGATATTTTTTGTTAATTTTACTAATTTTATTTATCGTATCTATCATATGTATTGGAATACGAATAGTTCTTGCTTGGTCGGCTATAGCTCTAGATATAGCTTGTCTTATCCACCAAGTAGCATAAGTTGAAAACTTATAACCCCTTTGATACTCAAACTTATCAACAGCTTTCATAAGACCGATATTTCCTTCTTGTATCAAATCCAAAAACGGCAAACCACGGTTTGTATAACGCTTAGCTATACTTACAACTAATCTTAGGTTTGATTTAGCCATTCTTGATTTTGCTTCATCTGAAATCTTTTTTCCACGCTTAATTTGCTCTAAAATTTCTTTTAGTGTTTCTTTATCTAAATCAAAACTATTTTGACTAGCTTCTTTTGTCTGGAAAAGCTTTTTTATCTCCATATATGTGCTTACCATTGTTGTTTCTATGGCTAGTTCTGTGATTTCTTCTTTGCTTAGTTTTGTTATATCTTTAAGGATTAACGCATGGCGTTCTTTCATCTCATCTGAAAACATAGGAAGACGGTACTCAAGACGCTTAAGCTCCTTATCAAACTCATCATCACTTTTTAAAGATGTTTCCATAGATTTTACTATCTCTGTAATTAGCTTACTTGTTGGACCTAAATCCATAAGCTTTTCTTTTAATAAACTCTTTTTATAAGCAGTATTTAGCTTATCAAGTAGCTCATCTTTACCATCTTCGCTTTCTATAGCTTTTATCCATTCTTTTTTAGCTTTTTCTAAAGCCTTAAAGCTTTCATTTACTTTTATAGTTCTTTTATCTTCTCTAGGAGCTTTTGTTGGCTTTGTATTTTGCTCTTCTTCATCATCGTAATCGCTAAAGTCAATATCATCTTCCTCCTCTTCTTCCCCTTCTTCTTCCTCATTATCAAAGCTTTTAAAAAGCTCTTTTACTCTTCTTTCACGATTAATTAAAGGCTCTTTATAATCAAGTATAAAATCTATAAGATAAGGCACACTACAAAAAGCATCTATGATGATATCTTCACCAAATTCTATCTTCTTGCTTAAGTCTATTTCTTCATCTTTGTTTAGTAGTGCTATTTGCCCCATTTCTCTAAGATACATTCTAACAGGACTATCACTTCTGCTCCACTCAAGCAAATCTTTTTCACTAGCTAAGTCAAACTCAGTTTCTAAGCTTTGGTCTTGAAGTCTTAATCTTTCTTCTTCTCTAGCTTTTGCTTCTTCAAGGTTTCTCATTTTAGCAATCTCTGCTGAGCTTGTAAAATTTACTTTATACTTATCAGAAAATGACTTTATTTTTTTAACTAATGTTGCATTTGGAGCTTTTGGGAAAAACTTTGCTACTTTTTCATAAGATAAGTATCCGTTTTTATTCTCCTTAAAAATCTCTTCTATTTCATTTATAAAATCAGATTTTTTTGACTCTTTTGCCATTAAAGACCCCTTTTTGATGTAGTAGATAAAACTTGTAATTATACCCAAATATGTTTTAATCCAAATAAAATTACATAGTTTTGGATATAAAAATTTTTGGAACACATTTTGCAAGAAGATTTGTAATAAAAATATTTTTTAGGATAAATAATGCAAAATGGATACTATCAAGCAGCAGGTGGAATGGTTACTCAACTAAATCGCCTTGATGTTATAGCAAACAACCTAGCCAATGTAAATACAATAGGCTTTAAACAAAAAGATGTTGTTATATCTGATTTTGAAAGGATTTTAAAACAAACTGGAGATGATTTGCCAATCAAAAATCACACAAAAGAAGCAGCAAGTTATCTAAACAGACAGATAGATAGAGTTCCGCAAATAAGCGAACATTATACTGATTTTAGCGTTGGCGGGATAAAAAAAACAGGCAATCCGCTTGACCTTGCTTTAAAAAACTCTGATTTGTTTTTTGCTGTTAAAGGGCGTGATGGCGAGATGAAATTTACACAAAATGGTGCTTTTGCATTAGATGATAATGGATTTTTAATCACAAAAGAAGGTGAGAGAGTTTTAAGCTCAAATTATTTTAACAATCCAGAAAATGATGGGATTTTGCTTAGTGAAAGCCCAAATATAGTTTTTGATGAAAATGGCGGAGTGTATATAGATGGTGCGTTTACAAATGCTCTTTTTATAGCTAAACCAGAAGACTTAAGAGATATGAAAAAACTAGGAGATAATCTATACACAATAGATGACATCAAAAAAATAGAACAAATTGACAACTCCGGCAAAGTAATCCAAAATGCAATCATGACATCAAATGTAAATCCAATCAACCAAATGACATCGCTAATTGACGCACACCGTTTAGTGGAAATGTATCAAAAAGTAATGACAACTCACATGGATGAGCTAAACAACGACGCAATAAATAAAATAGCAAATATTAAATAAGGATAATTAATGTTAAGAAGTTTATACACAGCAGCAACAGGAATGATAGCCCAACAAACACAAATAGACACAACATCACACAACATAGCAAACGTAAATACATTTGGCTACAAAAAAAATAGAGCCGAATTTGCAGACCTTATGTATCAAATCCAAACTTATGCAGGTAGTTCAACAAGCACAACAACAAAAAGCCCAACAGGTGTAGAAGTAGGTCTTGGTGTAAGAACAGCAGCTATTTCTAAGCAATTTTCTCAAGGATACTTTAAAGAAACAGGCGGTCAAATGGATATAGTTATCGCAGGTAACGGCTTTTTACAAGTGCAACTCCCTGACGGCTCAACTGCATACACTAGAAATGGAGCATTAAAGCGTGATGAAAACGGAACTATAGTAAATGCAGACGGCTATCCAATACTACCTGAGATGACTATACCAGAAGACGCAATGGCTATAAACATAGGTGTAGACGGCACGGTGACAGTGCTACAACCAGGCAACCAAACAATGCAAATAGGACAAATAGAACTAGCTACATTTATCAACCCAAGCGGACTTCACGCACTAGGAGATAATAACTTCGTAGAAACAGACGCTAGCGGAGCAGCTGTTGTTGGTATAGGCGGACAAAATGGATTTGGTCAAATCAAACAAGGCTTTATAGAGATGAGTAACGTTCAGCTTGTTGAAGAAATGACCGACCTTATCACAGGACAAAGAGCGTATGAGGCAAACTCAAAAGCTATCACAACAAGTGATGAAATGCTTGCTATCGTAAATGGACTTAAGAAATAATTTTTGATAAACCTTTAGTAAAATAAATTAAACAGTCCGTTCTTTTAAATCATTTAAAGCAAATTTCGTTTGTTTGATAACTAATTAGCGTTAAACAAACGAAATTTAAATTCTATTTAAACAGCAAAATCAAAAATACTTTTTAACAATTTTTCCAAATTTCGTTTGTTTGGCTTACATATCAAAACAAACGAAATTTATAGATAAATTAATCGCATCTGCTTTTAATATAATGTTTATACTATTAACATGCTGTCAATTTGGCATTATGGAATTTTTCCTAGCTGTCTTTTGTAAAGAAAACAAGCATAAAATCATCATTAGATAATATATAAAATTTATTTTTTGCATGATACTGTCTTTGCTTTTAGCATTCTTTAAACTAGCGTATTCATCAAACACGCTATCATTTAAAACTTTTACATTATCTAGTAGTGTTTGTTTAGCTTTAAGCTCTGTTAAGATTGTTGTATCTATCGTTTTGGCTAATTTCATAGAAGTTGCTTCATCTAGACTCAAAATAGCTTGATTTAAATGATAGTTTTTTAAATCTTGCGAGACTATGCCACCTAACGGAAGTATGGTTTGCGGATTATGCATAACAAGCATAAATCCAATCAAAGCTCCAATAAACCACATAGCAATATGATTAAATCTAAATACTAAAACATAAACCATAAAAACAAACATGCCAAAACAAAACATAGTCAAAACATCAAAAACTATAGACCAAAACACAACATATAAAAGCACACCCCAAAACCATAACTGTAAATAGTCTTTTTTACAACATACATATCTAAAACACAACAAACTAAACAATAAACCACTTATCATAAAAGATATTTTAATATTTGCGATATAAGTAACAAAGTAAGACATAACAATATATAAACCAGCCATGCAAAGCGTAAAACACAAAATTCTCAACAAATCAGAATGATGATTGCTAGTATTTTTATATATTTTAAACAAAAGATTTTCTAGGCTCTCGCTAAGACTTAAATCATCTTTCATTAAATCCATTTCAAGTTCTTTTGCTTTTAACTCATTTACTCTATAAAATGATGCTTCTAATAAGTTATTATTAGTTATCAAAGAGCTTTTAAGTATGCGAAAACTCTCTCTAAAACCTTGAGCTATTTTTATCTTGCCATATTCTTTGTTTTTTCTAATGTGCTCCTTATCTTCTTTTAGATTTTCCATATATTCATCAACGGCTTGTTTTATATCAACATTTTGATTTTGTTTAGTGTACATGAGATTAAACTTAGCGTTTTTATCCACATTTGCACCCGCTAGATATGGTGTATAATATAATTCAGCTTCATAAAAACTCACAACATCATCTATAGTGCAATTTGACATATTTATAAAGTTTTTAAAAATAGCATTATTAAAATATGCAGCACCTTTAAAATTAGCTTGAGTAAAGCTTATATAATTCTCAAATTTAGTATTTGCAAAATCAACATTTTTATGAAAAATTACCCTATCAAAATAAGAGTGGTTTAACTTTTCAATATTTTTAAAATCAACATTTTCAAAAAATTCAGATTCTTTAAAATATATATGATGATTAGGTTTTATACCATTAAAGACAACATATTTTATAAATTTTACTTTACTAAAACTTGGTTTAGTATCAAATAAAACATCGGCAAAATCAGTTGTTCCCATAAAAGTAGCATTTGTAAATCTAGTTTGATTTACAACGCCTTTATAATCAATAGTATGAGATTTAAAATTGGCATTTTTAAAGTTAGTGTCTTTTTCAAAAGTACACTCTTCAAAATTAGCAAAACTTTCAAAAGTAGCTTCTTCAAAACTAACATCTTCTTTAAATTTGCAATGTGAAAAATCCACATCACCATCAAATTGTAATGCACTAAAATTTGCTTCTAAATTAAATTCTGAATAACTAAAATCTATATCCTTTTTTATATTTTTAATATCTTGAAAATTTATTTTATCATTAAAAACACACTCTTTAAAACTAAAAGATATTTCTTTTTTTAAAAGCTCATATTTGCTAAAATCCAATTCCTTTTTAAAAGTTATATTTTGAAATATAAATGATTTTAATTTTCTATTTTTCAAATCAACCATTGGAAATTTGTCAAGTGTATGTTTTTCAAAAATAATTGAATCAATTTCTTGTTCATTGTCTTGAAAAGATACTTTAATATTATCAATGTTAAAATTTTTAAAATGAAGTTTAGAGCATTTTTTTATATTATTAAAATTTATATCTTTTTCAAATTTTATTGTATTATCAAAACTTTCCCACTCTAAAATATCACAATCGGAAAAAATAATATTTAATGAAATGTTTAATTGATTTTTATCAATTTTTCCAAAATTTTTTAATATTTTGTACAAATTAAATTGTTCAAAAATAACATTCTCAAAAACTATTGTTTTATAATTACCTAGATTTTGAACAGAATTGAGAATTTTATTTATATCGATTTTACAGCTATTTATCGATAACTGCCCGTGTTCTCTTAAATAACTTATTGAGCTTATATCTATATTAAAAATTTTACTTATTGCTGCTTCCATCTTAAGCCTTTAGTTTTTTGATGATTATACCAAAAGCTAAAGATGGCTTAGCTTTCATAATAGCTTATGATTTGTTTTGCTTGGGAGTGGAGCTTTTGTTTTACATAGTTTTCCATATATTTCCAGTTAGGCTCACCCTTTTCATCAATAGGTAATAAAATCATTTGTTCTTGCAATCTTTTGCTGAAAGCTTTTCTACCAAATGCATATTTATTTTTATTTGACTTGATAGCTTGAGCGATAAAAAGTCCGCTGTATTTATTTAGTTTTTCATGATTTAACAATACCATTTCATCACTTGCTGTAAATTCACCTTCCATATAATACGCATCACAAAAAGTAGTAACTACTAATTTATTTTTATTAGTAAATAATGGATTTGATATAAAATCTGTTACTCCATTGTTAAGCGATGAAGCTGATACATACGGCAAATTACCTTTCAATCTATCTTTTTCAATATGTCTTTTACCTCTTAAAGTTGAAAAAATATCAGATAGCCTAAAACTATTCCACTCTATATCGCTATTTTGTAAATCCCCCCCCCCGTAAGCAATATCGCTTAACTGTG
>CAZYDK010000005.1:0-24543 GCA_964646025.1 uncultured Campylobacteraceae bacterium
CAACTTCAAGATGCTGTTCCTATGACTTTAGGAAGAGAATTTAAAACCTTTGCTGTAATGCTTGGCGAAGATATACAAAGAGTAAGCGAAGCAAGAAGCCTTATTTTAGAAATCAACTTAGGTGCAACAGCTATTGGAACAGGAATTAACTCTCACCCTGATTATCCACCAATCGTTGCAAAACACCTTCAGTACATAACAGGTGCAAATTTTGTAATAGCAGATGATTTAATAGAAGCTACTCAAGATACAGGAGCTTTCGTTCAAATTAGTGGTGTTTTAAAAAGAGTTGCTACAAAACTTAGTAAAGTTTGTAATGACTTAAGACTTCTTTCAAGTGGTCCAAAATGCGGCTTAAATGAAATTAACTTACCAAAAATGCAACCAGGCTCATCAATTATGCCAGGTAAGGTAAATCCTGTTATTCCTGAAGTGGTAAATCAAGTTTGCTATTATGTAATAGGAGCTGATGTAAGCGTTACTTTAGCTTGCGAAGGCGGACAATTGCAATTAAATGTATTTGAACCACTTGCAGCTTATAGCCTACTAAATAGTATTTGTATGCTTGAACGTGCTATGAAAACTTTAGCTGATAAATGTATCGATGGAATCACTGCAAATGAAAAAATTTGTCATGATTTTGTGATGAATAGCATTGGTATCGTAACAGCTCTTAACCCACACATAGGTTATGAAAACAGTGCAAGTATCGCAAAAGAAGCTCTTGCTACTGGTGCTAGAGTTTATGATTTGGTGCTTGAGCGTAACCTTATGGATAAAGCTAAGCTTGATGAAATACTTAGTCCAGAAAATATGCTAAGTCCAAAAATGGGTGTAAAAAAATAACATAGGTGCAAAATGAACGAAATCAAATCTCCGCTAACCCCTGAAGTAAGGGGGATGTTGCTTGTTTTTATAGGTGGTATTTTTTGGGGCTTTAGTGGTGCTTGTGGTGAGTATATTTTTCAAAATAAAGGCGTTGGGGCAAATTTTTTAGTGCCTTACCGCCTATTTTTTGCTGGTATTTTTATAATTATTTATTATATTTTAAATGGAAAAAGCCTTGATATAAGAGTATTTAAAAACAAAACAGATTTTATGTATCTTATTTCTTATGCTGTTTTAGGGATACTTCTTACTCAATATTCTTATTTTTACGGGATAGAGCTTAGTAATGCTGCGGTAGCTACTGTTATACAATACACAGCCCCTGTTTTTATAGTTTTGATTGTTTGTCATAACGAAAGAAGAAAACCAACAAAATTTGAAACCATAGCACTAGCTTGTGTTGTGATAGGGACTATGTTTTTGGCTACAAATGGTGATTTTACAAAACTTGTTTTAAGCCCTTATGCTCTTTTTATATGTTTTTTATCTGCAATTGGAACTATATTTTATAATATGCTACCAATTGGCATAAACAAAAAATACGACCCTGTTTTAATGCTTGGCTATGCTATGGTTATTGTAGGGGTTTTTATGTGCTTTTATAACAATGTTTTTTCTATTGATGTTAAGGTTGATTTTGAATTAATCCTTGCTATGCTTGGAGTTATTTTGTTTGGGACTGTTTTTGCATTTGGGTTTTATATGTTAGGACTTAGAGAAATCGGTCCTGCAAAAGCAAGTTTGATATCATCTATAGAGCCTATTTCGGCTGCATTTTTTAGTTATGTTTGGTTAAAAACTAGTTTTGGTATATGGCAAATGTTAGGTTTTGTACTTATAATGCTTGCTATACTTTTGATATATTTTACTAAAAAGGCTTAATTTTGAATATACAAAGAATGATATGTGGAGATTATGAAGAAAATTGTTATTTAGTAGAGACAAAAGATGGTTTTGTAGCGATAGACCCAGGTGATGGGGCGTATGAGCAAATCACATCTTTAGGTATAAAAATTATAGCGATTTTAAATACTCACGGGCATTATGACCATATTTGGGACAATGCTTGTTTTAATGCTCCTATTTATATACATGAAAAAGATGCTTTTATGTTAGATGACCCATTTTGTAAAGGTCATAAAAAATCTACTCCAACAAAACTAATGAAAGATAAAGAAAATATTGAGTTTGGTGGAATTACATTTTGTTTTCATCATTTTGCAGGTCATACTCCAGGGTGCTGTATGATAGAAATTGTTGGAGAAGATTTGGCTTTTAGCGGGGATTTTTTGTTTAAAGGTTGTATAGGAAGATATGATTTTCCTTACTCAAACGAAGATGATATGAAACAAAGTCTTTTAAAGGTAAAAAGTTGGGATAAAGATATGATGCTTTTGCCAGGTCACGGAGAGCATACAAGTTTAAATGTAGAGCAAAAAAATCTTGATTTTTGGCTAAAAAGAATGTAGCTTTAAATTTCGTTTGTTTGGCTACCAATTACTATCAAACAAACGAAATTTAAGGATTTGATAACAACAATTTAAAATAAAACTTCTTATTTAGATAATAAGCTTAAAACAAACGAAATTTTATTTAAAATAAAACTTAAATATATTTATTAATTATAAAATATTATTATTTTTATACATTTGTTTCATTCTTGCGGCTTAATACCTTAATTTTTAAGCTAGTTTTATATAAAAAAAGGTAAAGTTGTATGAGTAAACATTATTTTTCATTAAAATGTTATTTTTATGACACTACTAGGAGGTGTTGGTATGTCTGTTAAAAATTACACTAAAAAAAGATTTATAGGATATATCTTTTTAACAATTTTTATCATAGTTTCACCGTTTATTACAATTGATGGCAATCATTTGTTTTTACTTAGTTTTGTTCATCAAAAACTTAATATATTGTTTGTAAGTTTTAGTGTTCAAGAGCTTTATTTGATGCCATTTTTGCTTATTATACTTTTTTTATCTATATTTTTTGTTACTACCTTGCTAGGTCGTGTTTGGTGTGCTTGGGCCTGTCCGCAGACGATTTTTAGAACTATTTATAAAGATATAATTCAAACAAAAATCCTAAAGCTATACGCAGGACGCAAAAACAAACAACAACCCCCACGCAACAAACCTTTTAAAAAGGTTATTGGTGTGTTTATGTTTTATATTATTTCTGTTGTTGCGATTTCAAATTTTATGTGGTATTTTGTTCCGCCTGAGGATTTTTTTGAGTATTTAAAAAACCCTTTTGAACATACTGTTTTGTTTGGTTTTATTGTTTTTGGTAGTTTGCTTTTTACTTTTGATATAACATATCTTAGCGACCAATTTTGTGTTTATGTATGTCCTTACGCTAGGATTCAAAGTGCTATGTATGATGCGGACACAAAGCAAATTTTATATGATGAAAGCAGAGGCGGTATCATATATAAAGATGGGCAAAGAGTTACAAAAAAACCAGTAGGTGGAGAATGTGTAGCTTGTGAAGCTTGTGTTAAAGTGTGTCCAAACCACATTGATATTAGAAAAGGAATTCAGCTTGATTGTATAAATTGTCTTGAGTGTGTTGATGTTTGTTCTAAAACTCAAGCTAGATACGGTAGAGAAAGCCTTATAAATTGGACAAGTATTAAGGCTATGCAAAGCAAGGGTCAAATTAATTACTTTAGATTTAGAACCGTTGCTTATATGGTTATTTTAAGTATTATTTTGACAATTTTAAGCTTTATGGCAACCACAAAAACATCTATGCTTTTAAATATCAACAGAACCAGCGAACTTTACTCAATCAAAGATAGTGGCGATGTGCGTAATGCTTATGTGTTTTTATTTGGTAATACAGATAATCATAAACATAAATTTTATTTTGATGTTATTGTTGAGCCATCTAGCGGACTTAAAGATGGTGATATAGTCATTCATCATCCACACGATGATATATCTGTTGATGCAAATGGAAAGCGTAAAAAAATCGTTGTATTATCAGCGTCAAAGCTTTCAAACATAGATAATAAACAAAATAATGTTATCATTCCTATTAAAATTAAAGCTTATGCAAAAGATGATGATAAGATTTTTATTATCAAAGACACTAGATTTATCTATCCAAAGCAAAGTGAAATTGACAAAGCTACAAAACATAAATCTAGCAATCATAAAAAACATAAGCATCATAAGGATTAATAATAGCGATGAAAACAAAAAACACAAAGCTTGAAGCAAGACTTGACGCTATAAAAAAAGTCGGCTTCAAGCTTTTTTTAGAGCGTGGTTATGAAAATACAAGCTTTAAGGATATTATAAAAATTACTGGTGGTTCGTATTCTAGTATATATAATAAATTTTCAAGTAAAGAAAATTTTTTCTATGAGATATTAGAAGAAAAAATGGTTGATGCTTTTAATGTTTTTGATAGAAAAATGCAAGATAATTTTCATCTTAATTTAAAAGATTTTTTACTTGCTTTTTCTAAAGAGTTTTTGAATTTAGTTCAATCTATTCACTATATGCAAGCTTATAGGCTTGTGATGTCTGCAAGTTATCAAAACCCATCAATCCAAAAATGGCTTGCTAGTAAATCAGAGTTTGCTATGTTTAGAACTTTGGCTAATTATTTTGAAAAATCAGATGAAATAAATGAAAAATATAAAGAAGAAAATATAAAAGCTGCTAAGATTTTTTGCGGATGTTTAAAAAACTACATACTTGTAGAAAAATTTATTTTAGGCACGGATGATTTAAGAAACGAAGAATTGGATAATTATATAAATTTTGTTGTAGATATGTTTTTAGTTGGCATATATAAAAAATAAACAAAATAAACAAATTATTAACTAAAAAAAACTAAACTTCTTTTTTGTAATAAAAATTACATTTTATAAAGGTGAAAATATGAAATTAAGACTTGCTTTATGTAGTAGTTTGGCTGTGCTAATTTTTAGCGGTTGTTTTGATTCTGACAAAAAAGCAGAGCAAAAACAAGGTATGCCACCAATGCCTGTTGATTTTATGGAATTAAAATCTGGAGATGTTAAAGTGTCTTTGCGTTTTCCTGCTGTTTTGGAAAGCAAAAATGATGTTTTTGTAAGTCCAAAAGTAAATGGTGAAATTACTAAAAAATACTTTAAAAATGGTGATTTAGTTAAAAAAGGCGATAAGCTTTATGAGATAGATAAAGCAAAGTATCAAGCAAGTTATATGATAGCAAAGTCTAGTGTTGATGTAGCGGAAGCTAATCAAAAAAGTGCTAAAAGAGAGTTTTCAAGAAATCAAAATCTTTATAATAAAAAAGCTTTAAGTCAAAAAGAATACGATTTATCTCTTTCAAATTATGAAATCGCAAATGCAGAGCTAACAAAAGCAAGAGCTTCTTTTCATTCTGCTAGTCTTGATTTAAATTATGCAGATGTTAAAGCTCCTTTTAGCGGTAGATTAGCTGAAGGTTTGGTTGATGTTGGAAATTTTGTATCGGCGGGCAATACAAAACTTGTAAGACTTGTGGATAATAGTAAAATTCAAGCTAAGTTTTACATTCCAGATACTATCAATATAAGCAAATCAGATGATATTAAGGCAAGAATTTTTGTAGACAATAAAGAGTTTTTAGGAAATATAGATTTTATAGAAAGTAATGTTGATAAAGCAAGCGTAAAAGCCATAGCAAGTTTTGAAAATCAAGATGATATGTTAAAACCAGGTTCATTTGTGATGATAGAAATTTACAATATAAATAAAAAAGATTCTTTTGCTTTGCCACAAAAAGCTGTTTTACAAGATATTGATGGTGCTTTTGTTTATATTATGAAAGATGGAAAAGCGCATAAAGTAAAAATCAATCCTAGTTTTGAAGATATTACAAATGTTATTGTAAGTAAATCTCAAACAGAGCTTAAGGATAATGATAAGCTTATTTTAAATAATTTTAAGAAGATTAGTGAAGGTAGTGCTGTTTTAACAAATGAGCAATTTGGTGCAATGATGAAACAAATGCAACAAGCACAAGAGCCAAAAAAATGATAGCCTATAAGGAGAGATAAGTATGTTTTCTAAATTTTTTATACATAGGCCAATTTTTGCTGTTGTTGTGTCTATTATTATAGTTATAGCTGGTGGGATAGCTATAAAAAGTCTAGCTGTAGAAGAGTATCCAAATCTAACTAGCCCTACAATTACCGTTCAAGCTGTGTATAGTGGTGTTGATGCAGCGACATTATCTCAAACTGTAGCATCACCGCTTGAAGATGCGATAAATGGTGTTGAAAACATGATATATATGCAAAGTAGTAGTAGTGCTAGCGGTCTTATGATGTTGCAAGTTTATTTTAAAGTTGGAACAGATAGTAATCAAGCTATGATAGATGTTAATAACCGCGTTCAAAGCGTTATGGCAAAACTACCTGAAGAAGTAAAAAGACTTGGTGTAAGTGTTAGAAGCTCTAGCTCAAACATTCTTGAAGTTGTTAGTATTTATTCTCCAAACAACACAAAAGACGCTGTATTTTTAAATAACTATACAAATATGAATATAGCAGATGAGCTTAGAAGGGTTGATGGAGTTGGAAATGTTAACGTTATAGCTGGAAAAGATTATTCTATGCGTATTTGGATAGACCCAAATAAGCTAAGTAAATATGAGCTTTCTCCTAGTGATATCTTAGGTGCTATAAGAGAACAAAACAGTCAATATCCAACAGGAGATATAGGTTCTTTGCCAAATAGTGATAATAATAAAAACCCATATGTTTATACAATTACAACTAAAGGCAAATTAAGCAATATAGATGAGTTTAAAAATATCATTGTTAAAGCAAGTAGTGATGGCAATATAATTTATTTAAAAGATGTTGCTAGAATTGAAGTTGATGCTGAAGGTTATGGTTTTGCAGGAACGCTAAATGGAAAGCCAATGATACCAATGCTTGTAAACTTGCAAAATGGTGCAAATGCACTTGAGGTTGTAACAGCAGTAAATAAAAAGTTAGAAGAGCTAAGTAAAAATTTCCCAGATGATGTTGCTTATGCTACACCTTACGATACGACAGAGTTTGTTAAAATATCAATTAAAGAAGTTGTAAATACATTTATAGAAGCTATTGTGCTTGTTTTAGTGGTAATGTATTTTTTCTTAAAAAATATTCGTGCTACTATAATTCCGCTTATAGCAGTTCCAGTATCAATTATAGGAACATTTGCTGTGCTTTATGTAGCTGGTTTTTCAATAAACCTTATAACACTTTTTGCTTTGGTTTTGGCTATAGGTATTGTTGTTGATGATGCGATTATTGTTGTTGAAAACGTTGAAAGGATTTTCAAATCAGATAAAAGTATAACAGACGCAAAAGTAGCTACAGAAATGGCTATGCGTGAGATAACAGGACCTGTTATATCTATTGTTTTGGTTTTATCGGCTGTTTTTATACCTGTTAGCTTTCTTGATGGGTTTGTAGGTCAAATTCAACGCCAATTTGCTCTTACTTTGGTTATATCTGTTTGTATATCAGGATTTGTTGCGCTTACGCTAACTCCTGCACTTTGTGGGTTGTTTTTAACAAATCATGAGAGCAAACCTTTTTGGATAGTAAAAAAGTTTAATGATTTTTTTGATTGGAGCACTAATGTTTTTTCGGCTGGTGTTGCTAAAGTTTTACGCCATGTAATACCTAGCATTATAATTGTTGCTGCTTTTATGTATGGAATTTATGGACTTTTAAAATTAGTTCCTTCATCTTTGGTTCCAGATGAAGATAAGGGTTCATTAATAGCTATGACCCAACTTCAAAGCGGTAGCAATCTTGATGCGACTGTTAATTTTAATAATAAAATTTATGACATTATAAAGCAAGATAAGTCTATTGAAAATGTTGTGGCTTTAAACGGTTTTGATGTTGAAAGCTCTGCTTTGCAAACAAATGCTGGAATTTCGTTTATTACATTAAAACCATATGAAGAAAGAAAGGTTTTAGGGGAGCAAGGCAGCAATAAATACATAGCAGGAGAATACTTTAAAAGATTTATTTTTGATAAAGATGGTTTTGCGTTTTTCTTTACACCACCTGCTATCATGGGTCTATCTTTAACGGGTGGTTTTGAAATGTATGTTCAAAATAAATCTGGTAAAAGCTATAATGAAATAAGCAAAGATATAAATCAAATGGTAGCTTTAGCTTCAAAACGCCCAGAGTTAACTCAAGTAAGAACTACGCTTAATACAGATTTTCCTGATTTAAAAATCGTAGTAAATGAAGCAAAAGCAAAAATGCTAGGTCTTAGTTTAAGTAACATATATTCATCACTAAATGCTGTTTTAGGGACAGTTTATGTAAATGATTTTACAGCTTTAGGTAAGAACTTTAAAGTAAATCTTAGGGGTGATTATGATTATAGAAATACTCAAAATGCTATAAATTCTATTTTTGTAAAAAATGCTAGTGGGGACAATATCTCTTTAGCGTCTGTTGTGGAGCTAAAAAGAAGTGTTACAAGTCCTAGCGTTATGAGGTTTAACCAATTCCCTGCGGCAAAAATCACAGGTTCTCCAGCACCAGGATATACAAGTGGAGACGCTTTAAATGCTATTGTTGAGGTGTTTAATGAGGCTATGAGTAAAGATGAGTATTCTTATGCTTGGGCGGGAAGTTCTTATGAAGAAGTTAACTCAAGCGGTAGTGGAACTATAGCTTTTGTGTTTGGTATGGTGTTTGTTTATCTTATTTTAGCGGCTCAATATGAAAGATGGGTTATGCCACTTGCTGTTATTACGGCTGTTCCTTTTGCTGTATTTGGTTCGCTTTTAGCGACATATTTAAGAGGGACAAGCAATGATATATATTTTCAAATAGGGCTTTTACTTTTAATAGGTCTTAGTGCAAAAAATGCTATTTTGATAGTTGAATTTGCTATGGAAGCAAGGCTTAAAGAAGGTCTTAGTATATTTGATGCAGCTATAAAAGCAGCTAGACTGAGATTTAGACCTATCATAATGACATCTTTGGCATTTGGTTTTGGTATATTACCACTTGTGTTTAGCACAGGTCCTGGAAGCGGTGCAAGACATGCATTAGGTACTGGACTTATTGGAGGTATGATGCTTGCATCTACTGTATCTATACTTTTTGTTCCATTGTTTTTCTATCTTCTTGAAAAACTAAACGAAAAATTAAGAGGAAAAAAGAATGTATAAAAAAATAATTTTTACAAGTGTTTTAGCGCTTAGCTTTAGCGCTTGTTCAATTTTACATGATGATATAAATCTTGAGCAAAATTTTACAGCTCAAACGGGCGAGTTTGAAGTTGCTAAGTTTTGGTGGAAAAGTTTTGATGATGAGAAGCTAAACGCTTTGGTAAAATCAGTGTTATTAAATAACGCAGATATGAAAATAGCTGTTAAAAATATAGAGATTGCAAATGCAGCATATAAGATAAGTTCATCTGCTTTATGGCCTAGTCTTGACTTATCTTTAAGTAGCTCAAAATCATATCCAAAGCAAACTCCAAATGGACAAATGCATAAAGGAGATTTGATTTTAAGCTATGAGCTTGATTTTTTTGGTAAATCAAGCTTAAAAGAAGCACAAAGGCTTGGTGAAAATATAAGCATTTATGCGGCAAAAGAGATAGAAAATACATTAGCTTTACAAACTGTTGAGCTTTATTTTGAGCTTATTACTTTAAATTCAAATGAAAAGATTTTAAAAGATTATGTAGAAAGCGTAGAAAACACCCTTAAGCTTAGAAAAAGTCAGTATCAATTAGGCGTAATTGATAAAAGCGTTGTTCTTCAAACTAGCGAAGAAATGGTAAGTGCTAAAACATCTTTAATCAATATCCAAAAGGCTAAGCAAACAGTAATAAATGCACTGCTTAATTTAAGTGCTAATACTCTTGATGATGTTATTTATGGAAATATTGATGTAAGTGATAGTTTTATACTTGATTATACTTTACCAGAAGGTATACCTGCAAATGCACTTGCAAACCGCCCTGATGTAGCAAAAGCACTTGATAGTGCATTAAAAGCAAATGAAATGACTGCTTATGCAAGAAGTGCTTATTTTCCAAAGCTAAACTTAACAGGAAAATTAGGTTATGCAAGTAATGAATTAAATACTTTTTTTGATAATGGGACAAACGCTATAGCGGGTTCTCTTGTAGCTCCACTTTTTCACTTTGGAGCAATTAAAGAAAATGTAAGACAATCTGCACTTAACCGTGATATAGCGGTGCTTAATTATGAAAAAGCTTTAAAGGGTGCTTTGATTGATATTAAAAATGCTTTAAGTGAGTATGAAAAAACAAATGAAGCACTTAAAAACTATGAGGAGCTTTTAAAACTTGAAGAAGATATTTTTAAATTAAATCTAACTAGATTTGATGCAGGAAGTATCGGATACTTTGAGCTTCTTGACGCACAAAGAAAGCTTTTAAACACAAAATTATCATATAGCAATGAAAAGCTAAATAAAATTAAATCTGTTGCAAGAGCATATAAGGCTTTAGGTCTTAATCAGTAATATTAAACAAACGAAATTTAGAAAAGTTTTTAAATTTCGTTTGTTTGGGGGTTAAATTCTTTTATTTTTTGTTAAAATCCGCATAATAAAAATTTAAACTTTAAGTGATAAAAAAGAGCTGTAAAGTATAATTAAGGATATTAAATTATCACAAAGGATTTATTATGAAGATTATGGTTATTCAAGGGCCAAATTTAAACATGCTAGGTAAAAGAAATCCAAACATTTATGGCATTATGAGTATGGATGAAATTCACGCACAAATGAGCCATACTGCAAAAGAAGCTGGTGTTGAGATAGAATTTTTCCAAAGTAACTTTGAAGGTGAACTTATAGACAAGATTCAAGAATGTGCTGGAGAAGTTGATGTTATTATAATAAATGCTGGTGGATACGCACATACATCTATAGCTATAGCAGACGCGATAGCAGCTGTAAAAATCCCAACAATAGAAGTTCATATAAGCAATATTTATGCTAGAGAAGAATATCGCCATAAAAGCTATATAGCACCTGTAAGTGCTGGTAGCGTAGCTGGTTTTGGTCCTATAGGATATCATTTAGCTTTAATAGCTGCTATACAAATGACAAATCAAATCAAAGCTATGATACAAGCTCAACAGCAAAACGCACAAGAAGATTGATGAGATTTATACTAGATGAAAGTTTAAGCCTTAAAAGGCTTAAATATTTTCCTTTTAGTAAAAATGATGATAAAAAATATCGCTATTATGTTTATGTTGGACTTGGTAGCAATATAAATGAAGAAAAAACAATAAAGCTTTTTATGAAAAAAGCTTTAAACGATAGGAGATTTAAAATTATCAAAACTTCTCCTATCTTGATAAACAAAGCGTTTGGTTATACAAATCAAAAAGATTTTCATAATGCAGTTTTACTTATAAAAACAAGTAAAGGTGCTTTTGAGTTTTTGAAGATATTACTTCATTATGAAAGTATTTTAAAACGCAAAAGGAGTTTTAAAAATGCTCCTAGAACGCTTGATTTGGATATTTTGTATTTTGATAATTTTAGGTTTAAGAGTAAAAGTTTAAATGTGCCACATGTTGGTGCTAGTAGTAGGCAGAGTGTGTTTGTTCCGCTAGGTATGATTATTTGAGGGTATTATGAGTATTCAAAGATTTGATTTTACAGTCGGTAGTAATGATAATAAAACGATTTTACAAGAGGTAAAAAGGAATTTTGGTGAAGATGCTATTATAGAATCTATAACATTAATCAGCCCAAAAACCCCTACTAATAATCCAGAATATAAAGTCATAGTTAGCATAGATTCTAATGATTATCAAAAGCATTTAGATAGTTTAGGACAACAAAACTTATCACAAGAATATGAGTATAGACAAGATGATATAGTTGAGATAAATTATAGTAATAACAAATCTTTACAAGATAAGTTTTTTGCATATGATAATAAAGCAAAAAAAACTATAAACCAGCCACCTATGATTAATCAAATCCCAAAACCCCAAAACCAACAAGCCATAAAATCAAACTATGATAAAGTAAATGATAAAATTTCATCTATAAAAAACACAATTTCAAATAAATACATAGAAGGCATTAGCGCTAAAACAATATATGAAATGCAAAAAGAGCTAAAACAGCTTTCTGATAAAATGTCAACTTTAGCTAGTATTCAATGGGAAGAAAAATCATCATTGCGTGGGGATTTAGCGATACCGCCTGAGTTTGCTAGTATTTATAAAAAAGCAAAGCAAAGCGGTATGTTAAAAGAGCATTTAGACCATATTATGAAAGTAACACTTGAAAAACTTCCTAGCTCCATGAGATTGCAACAAGCTACGATAGAAAGGTATTTTCATTTGCTTTTGCGTGGAATGTTACCTTGTAGGGTTGATGAAAATAGCATAAAAGAGCAAAAAATTATGATGCTTGTAGGGCCTACTGGAGTTGGAAAAACCACAACTTTAGCAAAACTTGCCTACAGATACGCTCATATAAAAAAGCTAAAAACAGGCATTATAACGCTTGATACATATAGACTTGGTGCAGTAGAGCAACTAAGACAATATGCAAATATGATGAGACTTCCTATGATAGATGTTTTAGAAGCTAGTGATTTTGATAGAGCGCTTAGAAGTCTTAGCACTTGTGAGGTTGTTCTTGTTGATACGATTGGTGGTAGTCAGTATGATTATAAAAAATTAGAAAAAATTTATAACATAACAAGCACAACCCCAGCTAAACTTGATATAAGCCTTGTTTTAAATGCAGGTAGTAAGTATGAAGATTTGCTAGAAACTTATAAGGCTTTTTCGTTTTTAAATCTTGATACTATGATAATTACAAAATTTGATGAAACAAAGCTTTTTGGAAATGTATTTTCTTTAGTTTGTGAAACAAGCAAGCCCGTGAGCTTTTTTTCTGTTGGTCAAGAAGTTCCAGATGATTTGATGGAAGCAGATGCTAAGTTTTTGGTTGATTGTATTTTAGATGGATTTTATAAGATTAAAGGATAAACATGCAAACTCAAGCAGATAAATTAAAAGAACTTATGAAATCAAATAAATCCACCAAACAAACGAAATTTATAGCTGTAACAAGTGGAAAAGGTGGGGTTGGAAAAAGCACAATTAGTGCAAATTTAGCCAATGTTTTGTCAAAAGATGGATATAAAGTTGGGCTTTTTGACGCAGACATAGGTTTAGCTAATCTTGATGTGATTTTAAATGTCAAAGTTGGTAAAAACATTTTACATGTTTTAAAAGGAGAATGCTCATTAGAAGAAATTCTTGTAAAAATCAATCAAAATTTAATTTTAATTCCAGGTGAAAGCGGTGGCGAGATATTAAAATACAATCAAACGGGACATTTTGATAGATTTTTAGAAGATGCGAGCATTTTAGATGATTTAGATTTTTTAATCATTGATACGGGAGCTGGTATTGGTGGAAATACTCAGCATTTTTTAGAGCTTAGTGATGAAATTATCGTTGTTACTGTTCCAGACCCTGCAGCACTTACAGACGCTTATGCTACCATCAAGGTAAGCTCTGCTAATAAAAAGAACTTTTCATTGTTTTTAAATATGGTTAAAGATTATGATGAAGGTGCTAGAGTTTTTGAGAAGATAAAATCAGTTGCAAAGGTAAATCTTCCTGATGTAAATCTTGAGTTTTTAGGTGCATTATCTATGTCAAAAGAAGTAAGCACAAGTATTAAACAGCGTGTTTTATTTACAAATGCAAATACTCGTTCAACGGTAGATTTTAAGAAAATGGTTTCAAAAGTGCTTTATCGTTTGGAACGCAAAGTGCTTAGTAGTGCAAATGATGGTGGTTTTAGAGGATTTTTAAGCCGCTTAGTAAATAAAATATGAAAGATAGTGATGAAACCTGATAATTTTATAGCTTTTTTTACCATTTGTGGATTTTTTATAGGACTTTGTTTTTGTATATTGCGTATAGAAGATGCATTTGAAATACTTGTTTATACGCTTGTTATAAATTTTGCTTTTTATATCATAATACATGTTGCTATAATGAATTTTATAGATGCTAAAACATCTGGTAGAAAAAAAGTTTTTAACAAATTTGACCATGAAGAAAAATCAAATGAGTTTATAAAACAGCTAGAAATTAGAGAAAAAAGAATGGAAAGAATACTTGATTCTGTATCTGTTGAGATAGAAAAAGTTAGAAAAATTAATAATAAAAAAATAAAAAGGCAGCTAAATGAGCAGGCCTCTTGATGCATATAAAAGTGTTATTAAGCACGAGCAAGACGAGCTTGTAATTTCTTACTTTCCAGCTGTAAAAGCTATGGCTTATAAGCTAAAAGAAAGACTTCCTGCTAGTATAGATGTGGCTGATTTGATTAGTATTGGCATTGAAGAGATGATAAAATTATCAAGAAAATACGATAAAAATCAAAATGATAATTTTTGGGGATATGCTAGAAAAAGAGTAAATGGCTCAATGCTAGATTATCTTAGAAGTCTTGATACGATTTCAAGAAACAATAGAAAGATAATTAAAGATATAGATGCTTTGGTTGATGAGTATTTTAATGAGTTTGAAGAAGAGCCAGATGATGAGTATCTAGCCAAAAAGCTTGATATAGAAGTTGATAAAATTCATCAAGCAAGAGTAAGCCATTCTATAAGTTATGTTATGCCACTTGATGAGCAAATGCAACTTTATGATGAGCAAAACACTTTAGATAAAATGGAAAAAGAAGATATGCTTTCAAAAATTGAAGATGTTTTATCTACTTTAAACAAAAGAGACCAAACGATATTACAACTTTATTATTTTGAAGAATTAAGCTTAAAAGAGATTTCAGAAATTTTAGACATATCACAATCT
The DNA here is from genome assembly GCA_964646025.1 of uncultured Campylobacteraceae bacterium. GTDB lineage: Bacteria > Campylobacterota > Campylobacteria > Campylobacterales > Campylobacteraceae > Campylobacter_E. The sequence continues at coordinate 14,758 of CAZYDK010000005.1, forward strand.
CGCATATGCCAACTTCTAAAGCAGATTTTAAAAACACTTAGAAAAAGGTTAGGCGATGGCTGATATTTTAACGCAAGATGAAATAGACGCTTTACTTAACTCCGTTGATGACGCTCCGCCGCCCGTTACTACTACCAAAAAGGAAGATGATAGGCAGATAATTATATATGATTTTAAGCGTCCAAATAGGGTTAGTAAAGAACAGCTTCGTGCCATAAAAGGTATACATGATAAACTTGCTAGAAGCCTTGCATCTCAAATAAGTTCTGTTATGAGAAGTATTGTGGAGATAAAGCTTCATTCAGTTGACCAGATGACTTATGGTGAGTTTTTGATGTCTTTGCCAAGCCCAACTTCATTTAACGTGTTTTCAATCAAACCACTTGATGGAAGTTGTGTTTTAGAGCTTAATCCAAGCATTGCTTTTCCTATGATAGATAGGCTTTTGGGTGGTAAGGGTGAAAGCTTTGAAACTAACCGTGAGCTAACAGATATTGAGCTAAACCTTTTAGATGGAATTTTAAGAACCATTATGACAAGGCTTAGGGAAAGTTGGCAAGTAATTACAGATATTTATCCTAACATAGAAGCAAAAGAATCAAGCTCAAGTGTTGTTCAAATTGTGAGCCAAAATGAAATTGTTGTTATGGTTGTTATGGAAATTACTATAGGTAATGTAAGCGGAATGATAAATTTATGTTATCCTGTTATTTATCTTGAGCCGATTTTAGGTCGCCTTGCAAACCGTGATGTAATGCTTGGGGAAACAAATACCAAAAAAAGCAGAAACAAAGAGCTTAAAGTTTTAGTTGGTAGAGCTGAGATTATTTATGAAGCTATTTTGGGCAAAGCTATCATTAGCGTAAGAGAGCTTTTAGAGTTAAAAGAAGGAAATATCTTAAAGCTTGATAGGGGTGCTGATGATAATGCTATAGTTAGTATTGATAAAAAAGATGTTTATCTAGCTAAAGCTGGTGTTCATAGATATAGAAAAAGCATACAAATTAAAGAGCTTATAAGAACAGATAAAGATGAGGTTAAAGCTATACTTGAAGCGTATGAATTAGAGCGTAAAGAAAAAGTAGAGCAACAAAACATAATAGAAGAAGTTGAAGACGAGGACGATGATTATGAAGATTGATGAATTTTTGAGCTTGTTTATTAGCGAGTGTGTAGCTACTATAGAAGGTCTTACTGGAAAAAGTGCAAAATTTAGCGAGTATAAAGAGTATGATATAAGCTCTTCTAGTATAGAAGCACCGATTGTTGAAGCAAAATTTGAAGCAGGTTCTAAGGCTTGTGCTGTGTATGCGTCAGCAAAACTTATGAGTGCGATATCAGAATGGATGATGGGTGAAGAAGAAATATCAGGCAACACGGACTTAGGAAGCGATGAAGTTGATGCTTCAAAAGAAGCGTTAAGTAACATTTTTTCCGCATTTTCAACATCTTTAAAAGCTCAAAAAGATTCTATTGATTTGTCTTTTACCAATACAAGTTGTGAGTTTTTTTCATCAAACCCTGCTTTAGATGGGTATTATAAACTTTATATGTATGATGTGAGTGTTGAAGGGCTTGATGAGAAATTTAGTTTTGCTATAAATAAGGATTTTTATTCTATGTTTTCATCACCCACGCCACAGCAAGAAGCGGTTGAGCTAGAACCTAGTATAGCTTTTGCTGGACTTAAAAATATAGATTTGATAATGGATGTAAAACTTCCAATAAGAGTTAGAATTGGAAGTAAAAAAATGTTACTTAAAGATGTGCTAAGTATGGATATAGGAAGTGTTATAGAGCTTGACCAGCTTGCAAATGACCCGCTTGAAATACTTATAGGTGATAAAAAAATAGCAAGTGGTGAAGTTGTGATTGTAGATGGTAACTTTGGCATACAAATCACAGAAATTGGAACCAAAAAAGAGCGCATTGAGAGCTTAAAAGGCTAGATATGAACTGTGTAAAACTACTACAAGAGCATAAAATAGGACTTACTGATTTAAGACTTGAAATGATAGAAAAGCTTTCAAAGTCAAAAATGCCGATGTGTTTTGATGATTTTAACATTAAAGCAAACAAAACAACATTTTACCGCAATATGGAGCTTTTTATCAACAATGATTTGGTGACAAAAAGTGAGATGTTAGGTAAAGGATATTATGAGTTAAAAGATAAAGCAAAAGCTTATTTTGTTTGTCATAAATGCCATGAAATCTCAAACATAACTTTGCCAAAAATTGATAAAAAAAATATATCTAGCGTTGTTGTTGAAGGGCTTTGCGATAAATGCGAGTAAAACAAGAACAAATTGATATTTGGGATGAAAAAGCTCAAACATATAAAAGATATAATAAATTTTTTAATGATATAGAAAAAACAATTTTAGAAAATTTCGTTTGTTTGGGTGTTGATTTTAATGCTCATATTGTTGATATAGGCTGTGGGACAGGGGTTTATTCTTTACACCTTGCACAAATGGCAAAAAGTATTTTATGTGTTGATATATCATCTTGTATGCTTGATATTTTAAAAAAAGATGCAAAAACTCACAATATAAATGTTGATACTTTTTGCGGTGATTTAAGTTCTATTGATAAGCAGTTTGATTTAGCTTTTTTAAGTCTTAGTCCAGCTGTAAATGACGAAGAAAGTGCAAATGAGTTTTTAAGCTTAGCACCTAAAATAGCTTACATAAACCATATAAAACCAAGATACCATTCAATCATAACCCCCATTTTAAACGAGTTAGGATATACAAAAAATACTTTTAGATTTAGCAAATTTTTAACCAAAAATGATATAAATTTTAAATCCAAAAAATTATCTGAAAAATCTTTTGTTAAACAAAGTGTTTATAGTGTGTTTGATAGCCTTATGTGGCATTTAAAGATTAATAAAATTTCGTTTGATTATGATAGAATTTTGGGTTTATTAGATGATAGTTTAAAAGATGATTTTGTTTATTTTGTAGAAGAAAAAGAACAAAATCGTGAGTTTTTGAGCAAAAAAATAAAAGTAGTTGAGAGAAAAAGCTTTTATGAAATGGTGGTAGTAAGTTGAGATTTTTGATATTGTGTTTTTTATTTATTAATGCTTGTTTAGGTTTTAATAATTTAAAATTTAAACCGCTCTCGCCATTACCTTATGATAGGCAAAAAGCAATGCTAGGCAAAAAGCTTTTTAAAGATACAAGTTTAAGCCCAAAGCATGATATATCGTGTGCAAAATGTCATGATATTAGTATAGGCTACTCTGGTGTGGCTAGACTTAGTGATGTTGGACTTGATAAGGATGAAAATTATAATAAAAACATACCATATCCAAGCGTTATAAACTCTGGTTATAGCTATCTTTATTATCATGATGCTAGTGTTTATAGGATAAATTTACAGGTTAAAAAGTCATTTGAAAGCAAGATAGAAATGGGCTCAAGTAAAGAATATGTTGAGAGAATACTAAAATCAAACAATGATTATGTAAAGCTATTTAAAGAAACATATAATAAATCACCAAGTTATGAAGATGCTATAGACGCTATTGTTGAGTTTGAAAAATCATTAGTTAGTTTAAACTCAAAATTTGATAGGTATTTACGCAATGAAGTAAAGCTTAATCAAGATGAAGCAGATGGTTTTGAGTTGTTTAAATCATATGCTTGTGATACTTGTCATAGCGGCACTAATTTTGGTGGAAACATAGTTGCTAAATTAAACGATAATAATTATGCTATATGTGCAGAAAGAGTTTTGCCAGGGTATTATGATACTACTAAAAATGAAGTTGATATGAATTATATTAGAGTGCCAAGTCTTAGAAATGTTACAAACAGACTAAGACACGCTAAAGAAAGTGATAGTTATATTGATAAAATCATATTTAAAATGGTTTTTTGCAAATTAGGTCTAACGCCAGAAGCAAAAGAAGTTGATAAGATAAAAGCGTTTTTGCATACGCTTCAAGGTGAAAGACCACAGATTTTAGGTGAGGAATAAAAGTGAGTAATGTCAAGCTGATTGTATGTCAAGTATTTATTGTGATTTTTATAATTTTATCTGCTGTTATGGGAACTCTTGTTCTTAATTCTATAAATAATGTTTTAAGATTAAATACCTTGTATGCAGAAGTTTCACAATTATCATCATTAAACTCAGAGTTTGATTTTTATGTTTTAAATAGCTCTTTGTATTCAAACTTTGATGACATAAACAAAAAAATAGTCCAAATTGGAAAAGCAAGTGATAATATAAAAATTTATAACACTTTAAATATAGTTGATGAGCAAAAAGTTGACCAGTTGTTTGCTGCAAAACATAGACTTGCGATTAGTTTGGTGTCTTCATCTGCATCTTTACTAAATATCCAAACAGCAGCACTTACGCTTGGCAATAAAGCTTCTATGGATATACAAACAACTATGCTTTTAAATAAAGTTATCGTTTTGACAAATGATTTGTATTTTCAAACTATGCAAAACGAAGAAAATATAAAAGTGATTAAAGATTTAATCTCTTCTATCAAAACTCAAGAAGATGATTTTAATGATAAGATAAAAGAAAAAATGCTTTATGCACTTTCTACTATGATGAATATAAAACTTATAAAAGATAGCATTAATCAAGATTCATTTACAGCTTATGTAGAACAAGTTTTTAAAAGCGTTAATGAGCGTTTTTCTTATAGTACAGATGAGCTTTATAAATATAGTTTATATTTGGCTGTTTGTGTGTTTATGCTTATATTGTTATCTGTGATACTTTCTACTCTTGTAAACTTTGCAAATTGTAGAAACTCAATAATCATAGAAGTATTTAAAAGACTTCCTATAGAATTGATTATCTTTAACAAAAAACAAAAACCATTTTTTGTAAATAATCGTGCAGAAGAAAGGCATAAATTTATGCACGAAAATCATGCTGTTGTGCCTTATTTTGATTTTGAAGACAAAATGCAAAATGAGCTTAGCTCAAACGGTGTTTATATAGATAATTCTTATCAGCCAAGTAGAGCATCTAGGATATTTCGTCTTAGTATTTTTAAAATGCCAGAAAACGTTAATAAAATCAAAAATTATTTTTTATGTAAGATAGATGTAACGGGCGAAAAAGCAGAATCAGGTAAACTAAAATCAGAAATTAATAAGCTTATGAACAACTTCAACATAGATAAACTCACAGGCTTAGGTTCGCCACAAGCTTTAGAGGAAAAACTTGCAACCACAAAAACAGGTATTGTTGTTTATGTAACTTTAAAACATTTTGATAATATGAGATTTTATTATAAGGCTTCTGTTATAGATAGTATTATTAAAAGGTTTGCTCATAGTCTTGAAACATATGCAGATGAGTATGGTTTAGCTATAACTCAAAGTGATTTTGAAGCTTTAAGTGAAGAAGAAAAAAAGCTAAATGAACATATGCTTATGGAAAAAAAGCTTTATCGTTTACATCTTGATGAGTTTTGTTTTTGGTTAAATAATGAAAAAGAATTAGTTACATTAAATCAAATGTTATATGATAAATATAAAGAGCCATTTGAGCTTGTAAACATTGAAGGATTAGCAAGCTCAATTAATAACCTTGAGATAAGATATGGTGTATCTTTGCTTACAGATACAAGCACAAATAGGCTAAATCAAGCAATCCTTGCTTGTTATGAGGCAGAAAAGCTTGGTGAGTTTTGTTACTCTTACTCAAATTCTTTAACCATAGAAGAGCAATATATCATAAACCAAAATATGATACAAATCATAAAATACGCATTAAATGACCAGCACGGCTGCAAGATTTTCTTGCAATGTCAAGGCATACATCAAATAAACCCTATGCAAAAGTCAGAAAATACAAGCTATGCGGACTTTTTTGCAAAAGGTATGGCACATCAAGAAGATGAAGAAGAAGGGGAAGTGTGTTATTATGAATGTTTGGTGCGTTTAATGGATGAAGATGGTAAAATTTGGTATCCAAATTCTTTCTTAGAGATAGCAAAAAAGAGTTCTTTATATACAAAAATCACACTTAAAGTTATGGAGCTTGTGTTTGACCTTATGTCAAGAACAGACGCAAAATTTTCAATCAACTTAAGTAGTATTGACATGGTTGATAAAGAAGTTCAAGAAAAGTTCCAACACTATATCAAGCTTCATGGAGATAAGCTTAAAAATCTATGTCTTGAAATACTTGAAAGCGAGAGTGTTAATGACTATGAAAGTATCAAATCTTTTATAAAAATGGCAAAAGATGCAGGATGTAAGATAGCCATAGATGACTTTGGTAGCGGTTTTTCTAACTATTACCGTTTGCTTGAAGTTGACCTTGATTATCTAAAAATAGATGGAAGTATCGTTCAAAAGCTTCCAAGTGACCCAAATGCGATAACAGCACTTAGGTCAATCGTTGATTTTGCTTATAGTCAAAATTATGATGTTGTGGCTGAATTTGTTAGTGATGAGAATGTTTTAAGTTATGTAAGAGCTTTAGGGATTACTAAAGTTCAAGGTTGGGCATTTTCTAAGCCAGAAAACGCTAATAAACTTTTTTAAATATATCCAAAACAAACGAAATTTAAAAGCTTTTGTATAAATTTCGTTTGTTTGTCGTGCTTATTTTGTAGATTATGTCTGTATTAAAGCTTTCTTTTAATATTTTGGTCTTATCATATGATTTTATTTTATTTAAAGGATAAGAGTATGATTAATGCTAAGTTCGTTTGGATGGATGGAGAGTTTATAGAGTTTGAAAAAGCTAATGTTCATTTTTTAACTCATAGTTTACATTATGCAAATGCTGTTTTTGAAGGAACTAGAGCTTATATGACAGATAAAGGTCTTGCTATTTTTAGACTGCAAGACCACACAAAAAGACTTCTTGAAAGTGCTAAGATTACAACACTAAAGCCACCTTTTACTCAAAAAGAGTTAGAAGATGCACAAGTTGAACTTCTTAGAAAAAATGATTTTAAAGGCAACACTTATATCCGCCCACTTGTATTTTTTGGTGATGGAATTATGGGTATTTATAGTCCAAATTTAAAAACTCGTGTGGGTATAGCTGCATGGGAATGGGGTGCTTATCTTGGAAATGAAGCACTTGAAAATGGTATAAAAGTATGCTCTTCTTCACTTATGAGAAATAGTGCAAAAGCAAACTTTAACAAAGCAAAAGCAAGTGCAAACTACCTAAACTCAATGATGGCAAAATACGAAGCTATAAACGGTGGATATGCAGAAGCACTTATGATAGATGAAGAAGGTTTTGTAGCAGAAGGCACAGGCGAGTGCTTTTTCATGGTAAAAGATGGTGTTTTAATCACTCCTCCAAATGATTATGCATTAAAATCAATTACACAAAAAACTGTTTTAGAATTAGCTGATGAGCTTGGAATTAAAGTTGAACGCAGAAGAGTAACTCGTGATGAAGTTTATGTAGCTGATGAGGCGTTTTTCACAGGCACAGCAGCAGAAATCACTCCTATTAGCAGTCTTGACAATAGAATCATAGGAAATGGTAAGCGTGGGGAAATGACTAAGAAAATTCAAGATGTATATTTTGATGTTGTTTATGGTAGAAGTGCTAAACATCAACATTTACTAACTTATATCAACTAATACTTACAAAAGGCGATTTTTTCGCCTTTTATTCATACATAAAGAAAATTATTGTAAAATCCTTTCTTTATCAAAAAAAAAAGAAAGGAAAAAAATGCCAGCTGATTTAAATGACTATTTTAATAACAAAAAAAGTAGTAACAATAAAAACAATGGTTTTAATTTTGATTTTAACTTCAATGGGTTTGGAAAATTTTCTATCCCAATTTATATAATTATATTTTTAATTATAGTTTTAGTTATCATGCGTCCGTTTGTTGTGATAAACTCAGGTCAAGTAGGAATTCGTTCTACTTTTGGTAAATACGACCAAGAGCCACTTCGTGCAGGTTTTCATATCTTTATACCGATGTTTCAAAAAATCATAGTTCAAGATACAAGAGTAAGGCAGATAAACTATGCTAGTGTTGAAGGTGCAAATGAAGGTGGCGGGTATGCAAATTCAGGGATTTTACGCAAAAACTCAATCTCTGTTTTAGATAGTCGTGGTTTATCGGTGTCTATTGATATCACCGTTCAGTATAGTCTAAATGCACAAAATGCACCTAGAACTATGGCAGAATGGGGTCTAAGCTGGGAAGAAAAAATCATTGACCCAGTGGTAAGAAATGTCGTTCGCAGTGCTGTTGGTAAATTTACTGCAGAAGAGCTACCTATGAAGCGTGTTGAAGTAGCAACTTTGATTGAAGAAGGCATAAGAAAAAGTATAGAAAGCCAAGAAGGTCGCCCTGTATCGCTACAATCAGTTCAGCTTCGTGAAATAATCCTACCTATTAAGGTAAAAGAGCAAATTGAAAGAGTTCAAATCACAAAACAAGAAGCAGAAAGAGCTAAGTATGAAGTAGAAAGAGCTAATCAAGAAGCACTTAAAAAAGCAGCTTTAGCAGAAGGTACAGCAAAAGCAGCTATCATTGAAGCTCAAGGTAAGGCAGACGCTGTGAAAATAGAAGCAGATGCAACAGCTTATGCAAATAAAGAGATAGCAAAAAGCCTTGATGAAAGGGTTTTAAGATTAAAACAAATTGAAACTCAAAAACAATTTAACGAGGCATTACAAGTAAATAAAGATGCTAAGATTTTCTTAACTCCTGGCGGAGCGGTGCCAAATATTTGGGTTGATACAAAAGATAAACAATTTAACTCATCTACTCATTAAGATGTAAAATGGGGGGGGGCAAATTTCGTTTGTTTGAAGCTTAAAACATAGTTTTAGCGGCTTATAAAAACAAACGAAATTTGATAAATTAAATCCATTAAATATTTTTATAACCAAAATTGTTTTGTTTAAAATGAATTTGATATGATTTTATTTTTAGACTAAATAGGAGTATATATGAGTGATTTAATACCTGTTTTGACAATTGCTGGAAGCGATTGTAGTGGCGGAAGTGGGCTTGAAGCGGATTTGAAAACTTTTACAGCACACAATACTTTTGGTATGGCTGTGGTTTTAAATGTGGTAGCGGTAAATACACAAAGAGTGCTTAGGATTGAAAATATGAGCGAAGAGCTTGTAAGGGCACAATTTGACGCTGTGTTTGAAGATATACCGCCAAAAGCACTTAAAACTGGACTTATGGGCGATAGTAAAAACATTCAAATCACTATAGAAAAATTTAAAGAGTATAAACCAAAAAATATCGTTATAGACCCAGTTATGTTTGCAAAAAGCGGTCATAGGCTTATAAGCGATGATGATTTTTTGCTTTATAAAAATGAGCTTATAACATATGCTGATGTTTTAACTCCAAACAAGCTTGAAGCCGAGCTTTTATGTGGTTTTGAGATAAAAGATGAAAGCTCACATAAAGACGCTTGTAAAAAGCTATATGATATGGGTGCTAAAGGTGTTTTGGTAAAGGGTGGTAGGTATTTTGCTGACGCTGTGGATATTTTTTATGATGGGGATACTTTTGTGCCGCTTAGAGCACAAAGGCTAGACATCACAAACGACCATGGTGCAGGTTGCACTTTAAGTGCTTCAATAGCTTCAAACCTTGCTTTAGGATATGATAAGCTAAGTTCGGTGCAAAAAGCAAAAGAATACACAAAAAACGCTATGATAAATGCTCCAAAACTTGGCAAAGGAAGAGGACCACTCAATCATATGCATAATCTTTTTAAATAGTTTATAAATTTCGTTTGTTTTGTTAATTTTTGTATAAACAAACGAAATTTAGTTT
>CAZYDK010000006.1:0-1586 GCA_964646025.1 uncultured Campylobacteraceae bacterium
CCCCCCCCATAAAACTAAACTTAAAAAATTTTTTTAATTTAAAATTTATAGTTTTATTAATTTAGCTTTAAATATATATAAAAGACTTGCAAAAATACAAAATATAGCCACCAAGCAAGATAGTGAAAAACTAGTGTTTGCGTTGAAAAAACCTACTAAAAAAGCAGCAACTCCAGCAAAAGTAAATTGGATTGCTCCTAAAACAGCTGAAGCGCTACCTGAGCATTGTTTGGCTTTGCTCATTGCTTTTGCAGCTAGATTTGGACTGATAAATCCAAGTGCAAACAATATACAAAATAAAAATAAAGAAAAAGTATAAAAGTTTTGTGATGTTAGAATCAGTAAAATAGAGCTAATTATCATACTTATAAAAGCAGTTTTTGTGATTTGGCTAACACTAAAATAAGATGTTAAAGATATGTTGATTTTGGCTGCTATCATATGTCCTAATGAATTAAGCCCAAAAATTAATGCGTATTCTTGTACGCTGAGCCTAAAGATTTCAATAAATACAAAACTAGAACCGCTTATGTATACAAACATTGAGCCCATCGCAAAACTAGAGCTTATAGTGTATATTAAAAAACTTTTCTTAGATAATACGCTTTTGTATGCTTTTAAGATATTTGATAGTGAAAAATTAATTTTAGTTAAAATACTTTCTTTTAGGTATAAAACACTAACGATAAGCAAGATTAATCCAATGATAAAAAGCGTTATAAAAATACTTTTCCAAGAAAAATATTTTAAGAGCAAACCGCCAATGCTAGGGGAAATCATCGGTGCTAAGCTAGAGCTGATAATTAGCATTGAAAACACAATCACAGCTTTTTTCTCATCAAAACTATCTGTTACAATAGCTCTTGAGATTACAACTCCAGCACAACCGCCAAAAGCTTGTAAAAATCTAAATATTATAAAAGAATATATATCATCAACCATAGCACATAAAAGACTAGATATGGTGAAAATAAAAAGTCCGATTATAAGTGGAATTTTTCTACCAAATACATCACTTAGTGGCCCATATATAAGCTGTCCCAATGCAAAAGCAACAAAAAAACTAGCAATGCTAAGTCCTGTATAAAACTCATTTGTTTTGAAGGTTTGTTGAACTAGACTAAGTGCTGGTAAATACATATCTGTAGCAAGTGGTGCTATGGCTCCAAAACAAGCTAAAGCCAAAATAAACATTTTTTCTTTCATAAAAACTCCTAAATCATAAAGTTTGTAAAAATGATGATGTCTTAATTTGGTTAATGGTGATTTTGTGGATTTTAAGTATTTGAAAATTGTGATTTTTGATGATTTGGTTTTGTTGTGTTTGTGTATAAAATTTGGCTTAAACAAACGAAATTTGGGCTTTTTATAGTCATAAAACAAAATCACAAAACCAAATAAAACCACAAAACTTAAACAAACGAAATTTATGGTATATTACTAAAATGCCGTATCATCAAAGCCCAAACTAAGCTTTAAACAAACGAAATTTAGCCAACCTAAACCCAAAACAAAAGCAGTTTAAAATCCTAAATCATCGCAGAAAAAAGTAGTTAAAATAAAGTAAAAAACTAAATTATCGTAGC
>CAZYDK010000006.1:1686-23889 GCA_964646025.1 uncultured Campylobacteraceae bacterium
AAATCATCGCAGAAAAAAGTAGTTAAAATAAAGTAAAAAACTAAATTATCGTAGCAAAACTAAATCGCCACAAAAAACTTACCCAAAAGCAAATCCTACTGCAAGTGGCTAGCACCGCCAAGGTTTCAGTTTAGTTGCTTTAAAGAAAGTGATTTAAAACTAAAAACGCTAAATTTCGTTTGTTTGGCATTGTAGATGCGGCGTTTGTTTACTAATACGCCGATTTTTACAATACGCCCTAAATTTCGTTTGTTTAGCACTGTAAATACGGCGCTAGTTTTGCTAATACGCCGATTTTTACAATATGCCCTAAATTTCGTTTGTTTTGCTATAAAAATATTAGTTCTATTGGTTCTGGTTTGTGGATTTTTTTGTATTCTTGGAGTAAAAATTGATTGTGTGTTTTACCTTCTACTATGAGTTTGTCATCAACTAGCTTAAACTCTAGATTTTCATTACTTAAATCTTTTGACAGTAAAACACTTAGTGCTAGTATGTAGTTTAGCCATACTATCGTGTTTTCTGATGGTAGTAGGCTTTGAAATTTTGTGTTTGATGTCGGTTTTTTGCCGTGTAGACTTAAGATTGTATAGATTAAGATTTTTTGTTCGTGGGTATAGCCAAAATTTAGTGCATTTAGTGCTAGATATGCAGCATGGCTGTGTTTTGAATAAAAGCTAGTTTTAAGTCCCATTCCGCTAAGTTTAGCAGCTGTTATTAGCTCACGCTCATAATGTCCTACCCTATGCAGCGAGGATAAAACATCTAGTAATTTTTTGGCGTAAATATGTGTTTTTTTGCTAACAGAAGTTTCAAATCTATCTTGAATTGATTTTAAGCTTGGGTTTGTGTTTTGTGGAAATGAGCTAAATTTACCAAGAACATCTTTTAAAAATATCCCTTCTCTAACACCTACACCACTAGTTGTGATTTTTTTTGCTTTTAATTGCTTACATAGTTTTAAAAACATCAAAGTGCCGTATTTTATAGTATCGTGTCTATCTTTTTTGATACCTAATGAACTAAGATTGTCTGATTTTATGATTGATGATATGAACTTTTTTTCATCTTCAAAGTTGTAGCAAAAATTATGAACTTTATTATGTGGGTATTCATTTTTGTCAATTATCGCATTTGAGATTGCTCTTAGGCTACCACCTATAGCTATGATATTGTCATTTTTGTATTTTTTGGGTATTAAATCTAATTGTTTTTGTATCACATTGCTTACGCTTTTATAGTCTTTGTCTATATCGTATAGCTCTTTTAGTCTTACCGTGCCTATATCTAGCGATAAAGTATCTTGGATTTTGCCATCTTCTATAAGACATAGCTCACAAGACCCACCGCCTATATCTATAGTTGTGGCATTTTTCACATTTGCAAGTAGTTTTAATGCTGCAAAACCCCCAAGATATGATTCCATTTGCCCGTTTATGTTTTTTATGTTTAGGTTTATTTCTTTTTTAATTAATTTTATAAAATCATTTGCATTTGGTGCATCTCTTAAGGCTGATGTTCCTAAGCATATAATTTTTTTACATTTATAGTTTTTTGCTATATCAGTAAAGTATTTTAACGCATCTTTTGCAAGCTCTATTTGTTTTTCTTGTAGCATACCGTTTTTCTCGTATGCACCTTCTGAAAGTCTAACTTTTAACTTCTGTTCGTTTATGATATAAAAACCAAATCTTGATGTTTTTTCAAAAATTGCAAGTCTTATACCGTTTGTTCCTAGGTCTATAATTGCGGTTTTTTTTGCCATTAGTTATCTTTTTCTTCTTTTATTTTTAGTTTAAGTGTTGCTACACAACCACTTTTATCGTCTTTGTTTTTGATTGATATGTCTGCTTTCATAGCTTTTGCAGCGCTTTGAGCTAGAAAAAGCCCAAGACCTACGCCACCTTTATCTCCATATCTTTTAAAGGGTGCAAATATATCTAAACCTTCCTTAATACCGCATCCATTATCTATAACTTCTATGATAAAATAACTATCTTTTATATATGAGTTGATAAAAATCATAGAATTTGCTGGTGAGAATTTTAGTGCGTTTTGCACGAAGTTTTGAAGTATATGTGTTAGTAAGGTTGGTTGTATTTTTAACATAAGTGAATTTGGTGCAAGATTTGTTTGGATTGTTTTTCCCTCAGAGCATAAAAAAACAAAATTTCTACTTTGTTTTTGCAAAAATTGTATGATTTCTATGTTTTGCGGTTCTTCAAATTGTGCTCCTTCTTCTCTACCTATTTGAAGTATCGCACTTATCATTTTATTCATTCTGTCTATACTGTTGTTGCATTCTTTTATAGTGTCTATATATCTTTGTTTTTCACGCTCTTTTATTAGTGTTACATCGTTGCTTGATTTCATTATAGCTAGTGGGGTTTTAAGTTCATGTGCTATGCCTATAAAAAGCTCTTTTTGGCTTAAAACGAAATTTTGTATTCTTTCTATGAGTTGATTTATGCTTTTGATTATTGGTGAAAATTCTTGTGGTAAATCATCTGGTTTTAGTGGCTTTAGGAAATTTTCATCTAGTTTTATAAGTTTTTTGTTTAAAATTTTTAAATGAGAAAGAAGTATTCTTGATAAAAACATCGCAAAAAATAAAATAAGTATTATCATAATGACCGCAACTGTGGTTATATCAAACAGTATTTGATTGATGATTTTTGTTATGCTTGTAATGTCTTTGCTAATTACTAAAAAAGTTTTATTTTCATTTTGTATGTCATATGGATAAAAGATTTTTAAAAATGTTTTATTGTTTTCTTGTTCGCTTTGTATAAAGTATGTAGTTTTGTTTGTGTTTATTTGTGTTATATATGATGTTTCTTGTGATAGTGAATTGTTGTTTGCGTGATTGATAACTTCTTGTTTGTTTTGCACCATATATTCTGCTTTTGTTAAAAGCTCATCAATTTGTGCTTGATATGTATTTATTTTTATGATTTGATAGGTCATTATAGAAAAAATTACAATTAGCATTATGGAGGCTAATGCTAATTGTAATGTAAATTTAAACCTTATACTTTTTTGGGAAAGCAAAAGCGGTATCCTCTTCTTCTTACTGTTTCAATAGTTGAAATATTTAGAGGTTTATCCATTTTTTGGCGAATTTGGTTGATTGCAACTTCAATAACATTTGGTGTTACAAGCTCTGGCTCTTCCCATATAGCATCTAATAGCTGTTCTTTTGATACGATTTGGTCAGAATGTCTTGCAAGATGTGTTAATACTTCAAAAGGTTTTCCTTTTAGCTCTATCTCTTCACCATTGTATGTTATTTTTTCTTCATCAGGGTCAATTTCAAGACCTTCAATTTTGATTTTGTTTGTTCCACCAAAGCGAAGTCTTGCTTCAAGTCTTGCAACTAAAACATCAAAATCATAAGGTTTTCTTATGTAATCATCTGCACCAGCGTTCAATGCTTGTATTTCACTTGCATTGTCATCTTTAGCAGATAAAACAACAACTGAAGTTCTTGGTGATTTTTGCTTTACAGCAGCTATCAAATCAAGTCCATCACCATCTGGTAACATCCAATCAGTTAGCACTAAATCATAGTTTCTAATGTCTATATAGTATGCAGCATCATTGTATGTTTCTGTTGTGTCTGTTTGATATCCAATTTCCGCTAAACCATCGGCTATAGTTCTATTTAAAGTTGTTTCATCTTCAACTATAAGTATTCTCATGATAAATCCTTAAATGAAATTTAATATTATTTGATTAAGTGTAGCATAAGTTAAGCAAATTTTCAATAACCTTTTATATTTTTTAAAACTTTTCTTTAAAAATACAACTCGGTATAGAATTTTTTAGTATATCTTTTTTGCTTGTTTTGATTTTTATGTAATAAATATCTGGAAAAATATCTTTTAAAATTTTACTTAGCTTAGCTTGTGATTTTTCTATTGTTTTAAATTTTTGTTTTTTATAAGTTTTTCTAACAACTTTATCAACTTTTGCATAGTCTAAAAAGTTGTTAGATTTGCACTCTATTTTAATTTTGATTTTTTGTTTATGTTTTCTTTCTTTTTTTAACAAACCTATAATACATTTTAATTTGATTTTTAGTTTTATATGGCTTTTCATTTATAATACTGTTGTTTCTGTTTTAAAAATCATTCTTTTTATGTTTGGTATGTGTTTATAGAATACTAAAAAAAGAATGATAAAAATAGGCGCATGAGTGTTTATGCTCAAATCTTTATATAAAATTATTGAGCTTATACCACCTATGCTAAAACCAATTAAGCTAGCTAACGATGAGATTTTAAATACCTTGCCTATAATAAACCAAAATACAAGACCTATAACAACAGAAATTGGTATAAAAAACAATAAAGAACCTGCACCTGTTGCAACACCTTTACCACCTTCAAATTTAAGAAAAACAGAAAAGCAATGTCCGATAACAGATAAAACAGCACAAGCCCATAGAGTAGCTATATCTATGCCTAAAAAGTTAAAAATTATGATTAAAATAAGACCTTTTGAAAAATCCAAAATCATTGTAGCAGCCGCTAGTTTTTTTGCTAATTTTGGATTTTTTTGTTTAACAACTCTTAAAACATTTGTTGCACCTATGCTGTTGCTACCTTGTTTTTGTATGTTTTCTTTTGCTATATATTTTGCTAGTAAAAATCCAAAAGGTATACTACCTATAACATACGCAATAAGCATACATAAAAGATTTTGATTTATAAAAATATCTGCTATGAAACTCATTGTTATTTACCGTAATTTTTTAGCATATCTTGAAGCTCTTTGAGTGTTTCTTGAACTCTTCTTCTAGAAAACTCAGCAATAATATCCATATTTTTTTGTTCAGGAAGTATTTCTAGTGAATATCTGTAAGCTCCTTGATATTCTATAAGAACAACAAGTTTGAAATTTAAATCAAGCTCTATTGTTTCAAGGCTTTCTGGCATTACTAAAGAAAATTTAGCATTAATATTTTCTCCATTTTTAAACCCTGGATTTGTGGTGCTAAGAACACCCATACCACCTTCTGATATATCAAATAATTTACCCTTAACATCGTTTCCTTCGCTGTTTGTCAATAACACTTGAGTAAATTTATTTGGATGTACACGAGGATATTTTCTTTTTAAAGCATGCATAAATTTTTGAACTTTAAAGTTATTTAAAGTTACCATTTTAGCAAGTGGATTTGGCAAAACAATGTTTGCAGATATATTTTTATCTATATAATCATTTGCTATTATAAATGCACTTTTTTCTTCTTGCATAGCAAGTATTTGCATTGTATCTGCTCTCACTATGATATTTTCACCTTCTTCTATACCAAGTATGTAACCTTCGCTTCTAATAGGCACACCCTTATATAGGTTTAAAAACTCAATAGGTGTATTTGAGTTGTGAATTTTACTTAAGCTATCAACTAGGTTTTCTCTTAATGCAAATCCGCTACCACTAGACATTGTAGGTATTTTAATAGTTTCAATATTTGTATTGTTAGTTGCTGGTTGTGGTTTTGGCGCTTGTGTTTCTTGTATTTTTGAACTAACTATATTTAACAATTCTTGAAAAGCATTATTTAAAAATGCATTGTTTTGTGCATTATAATTGTTTTGCATTAAATAATTTGAAAAGTCAATATTAAGTTTTAAAAGACCGTATGATAAAACTTCTACAGAGAAATTTTTAATTTCTAGCTCATTAAATACTTTAGTAAATTTTTCTTCATTAAAATCTTTTAAAAGCAGACTTTTTATGATTGTTCTATATAGCTCTATTTCGTTGTTTTGTAGCGTTGGTTTTATTGATTTTATATTGTTTATAAAGCTATTTTCGTAACTTTCAAAAAAACTGAGAAAATCACTTGCTAAAATTTGTCTACCTTGAAACTCCATTATGATATCCTTGTGTGTAAAATGATAAAGTTTTTGGTTTTAAAATGATAATTTTATAAAAACTATATTAAATAAACATTATTTAGTTTTAAAATTGTTGATTTTATAAATAAAGTTTGATATGTTTTATCTTATTTTTATTTTAAAAAAGTAAGATTACAGCTTTTTAAAATGCTTTTTAAGCTTGTTAAATCTTCGACGCGGGTCGAAGTGCTTAGAAGTAACTTAATTTTTATAAGGATTTAAGTATGTATGCTATTTTTAAACATAGCGGTAAGCAGTTTAAAGTTCAAGTTGGCGATGAGCTAAAACTTGATAGGTTTGAAGCTGAAGCGAAGTCTTTAGTGGAAGTTGAGCAAGTTCTTGCTATATGCGGTAGCGAAGTAAAAGTTGGAACTCCTTTTGTAAATGGTGCTAAAGTTGTTTTAGAAGTAATCAACCTTGGTAAAGACAAAAAAGTTACAATCTTTAAAAAGCGTAGAAGAAAAGACTCTAAATTAAAGCGTGGATTTAGAAGACAATTTACTCGCGTTAGAGTTAAAGAAATTAAAGCGTAATTTAAAGGAGAGAAGTTATGGCACACAAAAAAGGTCAAGGTTCAACTCAGAATAATAGAGACTCGATAGGACGTCGTTTAGGTGTTAAAAAATTTGGTGGTGAATTTGTTAGAGCAGGAAATATCATAATTCGCCAAAGAGGAACAGCTACTCATAAAGGTAATAACGTTGGTATGGGTAAAGACCATACTCTTTTTGCTTTGATTGATGGTTATGTTAAATTTGAAAGAAAAGATAAACATCGCAAAAAAGTTTCTGTTTATCCAGCTCAATAATTTTTAAATTCAAATCATTTAAGGCTAGAGTTTTGCTATTTGCTTTGCTCTAGCCTTTTTTTATTTGTTTTATAAATTTCGTTTGTTTATTGTGCTTTAAACAAACGAAATTTATATTTTTATGAAGTTTTATAAAATCAATAAGGGGAATAAATGTTTGTTGATAGTGTAAAAATAAGAATTAGCTCTGGTAATGGTGGAGCAGGGGCTTCTAGTTTTCGTCGTGAAAAACATGTTCCGCTTGGTGGTCCTGATGGTGGCGATGGTGGAAGGGGTGGCGATGTAGTTTTTATCTGTGATAATAATTCTCATACTTTAGCAAATTATAAGGGTAAAAATCATTTAAAAGCAGATGATGGAAGACCTGGTGAGGGGCGCAATAAAAATGGAAAAAAAGGTGAAAATCTAGTTTTAAAAGTTCCGGAAGGTACTCAAATTATTGATGATGAGAGTGGGGAAGTTTTGCTTGATTTGGTTAAGCAAGGTCAAGAAGAAGTTTTGTTTAAAGGTGGTATCGGCGGGCTTGGAAATAGGCATTTTAAAAGCTCAACAAATCAACGCCCAACATACGCTCAGCCTGGAAAAAAGGGTGTTAGTAAAATGCTTAGATTTGAGCTAAAACTTATCGCTGATGTTGGTTTGGTTGGATACCCAAATGTTGGCAAATCAACTTTAATTAGCGTTGTAAGTAATGCTCGTCCAGAGATAGCAGATTATGAATTTACTACTCTTACGCCAAAACTTGGGGTTGTTGATGTTGGGGATTATTCTTTTGTGATGGCGGATATTCCTGGTATTATAGATGGTGCTAGTGAGGGTAAGGGGCTTGGATTTGAGTTTTTAAAGCATATTTCAAGGTCAAAATGTCTTTTGTTTATGCTTGATAGCTTTAAGCCTATGAGTTTGCTAACTCAATTTAAAAATCTTTTTAGTGAGCTTACGGCTTATGGGTTTAGTGATTTTAAATTTGCTGTTGCAATAACAAGATGTGATAGTGCTAAAGATAATTTAGAAGAAGAGCTAAAAGAGCTTAATGAGCTTTTAAGCGGATATGATAATTTGTCTTTTGTGATAAAAATATCATCTGTTGCAAATGATAATATCGATAAATTAAAAGAAAAATTATCAAAAATGTTATTTGACAAGTAGGGTTTTTATGAAGAAAAATATTGTTTTTATGGGAACTCCTGATTTTTCAGCAAAAATTTTACAAAATCTTACTATTAAACATAATGTTAATTTAGTTATAACACAAACAGATAAGCTTGTTGGTCGTAAAAAAATCCTAACTCCGTCTAGTGTAAAAAAAGTTGCTTTAGAGTTAGGTATTGAAGTGGCACAGCCAAAAAGTTTTAAAAATAATGTTGAGATTGTAGAACTTATAAAATCAAAAAAACCAGATTTTATAATCGTAGCAGCTTATGGAAAAATTTTGCCAAAAGAAGTTTTAGATATAGCTCCTTGTATAAATACTCATGCTAGTTTGTTGCCACTTTACCGCGGAGCATCCCCTATACAAAGTGCTATTTTAAATGCTGATGAGATAAGCGGTGTTACTTTGATGATGATGGATATAGGGCTTGATACAGGAGATATTTTATATCAAGAAAAGATAGATATAAAAGGTTTAAATAGCTTAGAAGTATTTGAAAAAATGTCGGACTTGTCTGTGATGATGCTTGATAAATTTTTAGATAATCCTAGTTTGTATAAACAGATAAAACAAGACGATAGCTTGGCTACTTTGACAAAAATTATAAATAAAGAAGATGGGCTTGTTGATTTTGATAATGCAAAAAATATGTATCAAAAATATTTAGCTTATTATCCTTGGCCTGGTATTTTTACATCAAAACAAACGAAATTTATAGAAATTGAGCTTGTAAATGAAAATCTAAATGATGATTTTTTAGTGATTAAAAGCATTGATAAAGATGGTTTTGTTTTAAGTTGTAAAATCGGTGATATTAAGGTAAAAAAACTTCAACAAGCAGGCAAAAATATAGTTGATGCAAAGTCTTTTTTAAATGGTCAAAGATTAAAAGTAGGGGATAAATTTGAGTTTTGAAAAAGTTTTTATAAAAGATATTGATTCTACGCAGACATATCTTATTGATTTAGTAAAAACACAAAAAGTAGATAAGAATTTTGTTGTGTACTCAAATAAACAATCAAATGGTATAGGAAGCAGGGGGAATCATTGGGATAGTTTAGAGGGTAACTTATATATGTCTTTTGTTCTTTGTTTAGATGATTTACCAAGTGATTTAAAGCTTAGTTCAAGTAGTATTTATTTTATGTATCTTGCCAAATTAGCTTTTGCTAAATTTGATAAATATCCTTGGGTAAAATGGCCCAATGATTTATATGAAAATAATATGAAGCTTGGTGGCATGATAACATCAAAAGTTGGCAATGCAATTGTTTGCGGTGTTGGTATAAATTTTAAAAATCCACCGTGCGGTGCTTTTGGGTACAATGATGTTGATATGGAAGATTTTTTAGATGAATACATTAAAGTTATTGAAATGAAAATAAGCTGGAAAGATATATTTTGTAAGTATGTTAATGATTTTGAAAAAGCTCGTAGTTTTTATTGTAATCTAGGTGATAAAAAGGTATCCTTAAAAGATGCATTTTTATATCAAGATGGGTCTATATTATTAGAAAATCAAAGGATATATAGTTTAAGATGAGTGAGATAATAACGATAGCAAACCAAAAAGGTGGCGTTGGAAAAACCACAACAGCAGTTAATTTAGCCGCTTCTTTAGCTGTGGCTGAGAAAAAAGTTTTATTGATAGATGTTGATTCTCAAGCAAATGCTACAACTGGATTTGGATATAGAAGAAGCGATTATGAATATAATGCTTATCATGTTTTAATAGGCAAAAAAAAGATATCAGAAGTAACTTTAAGTACATCTTTGGATAATTTGTTTTTAGTTCCATCTAATATAAGTTTGGTTGGGATAGAGCAAGAGTTTGCAAATATGCCGGATTGGCAATTAAAGCTTAAAAAACAGATTGAAGAAGTAGCTAATTTATATGATTTTATAATCATTGATAGTCCACCAGCACTTGGTAAAATCACAGTAAATGCTATGAGTGCTAGTAATAGTGTTATCATACCGATACAATGCGAACATTATGCGCTTGAAGGGCTTGGTATGATACTAAACACGATAAAACTAATTAAAAATACTATAAATAAAAATTTAAAAATCCGTGGTTTTTTACCAACCATGTATAATTCTCAAACTAATTTATCAAAAACAGTGATTGAAGCACTTATGAAAAACTTTAATTCTAAATTATTTAGGGATAAAAGCAATAATGATATTATAGTTATTCCACGCAATATAAAGCTTGCAGAAAGCCCCAGTTTTGGTAAGCCAGTGATTTTGTATGATATAAAATCGCCTGGTTCTATAGCTTATCAGAAATTAGCACATTGTATATTAGGATAGATTATGGGAAAAAATAAACTAAATATTGATATAAGTAGCATATTAGAAGATGCTACTTTTGCATATGAAAAAGAATTAGGATTAAATAAAGACAGGATTGAAGAGATAAATGTTGATATGATTAGGCCAAATCCATATCAACCAAGAAAAGATTTCGATAATCAAGCTTTGCAAGAACTCGCAGAATCTATCAAAACATATGGGCTACTTCAACCTATTGTTGTAATGTATGATGAAGATAGTATTGATGATGAGAGTAAATATATATTAATTGCTGGGGAGAGAAGACTAAGAGCTTGTAAGCTTTTGGGTATTGATTTGATTAAAGCGTATGTGGGTAAGTTTTCTTTAGAAAAATTAAGAGAACTTGCTCTTATTGAAAACTTGCAAAGAGAAAATTTAAATCCTATTGAACTTGCGATGTCATATGAATCAATTTTAAATTATTATGATATAACACATGATGAGTTATCAAAGCTAGTTAGTAAGTCTAGAACTCATGTTACAAATACTTTAAGGCTTTTAAATTTAAGTGATTATACAAAACAAATGATTCAAAATGGCTCTATTTCACAAGGTCATGCTAAAGTGATTGTTGGACTTAGCGAAGATGATGAGAAAAAAGTCGTAGATGATATAATTAAGCTTGGTTTAAGTGTTAAAGATACAGAAAAACTTGTTAGAGAGTTAAAGTGTATTAAAACTCCTAAACCTGTAAAAAAGACTAGTTTAAAAATATATCAACAAGATATAGAGCAGTTTATAAGCGTTATGAAAAAATACAATATTAAATATAAAATTAGCAATGAAAAGGTTGAGATAGCTCATAGAGATTTAAAAGACTTGCTTGAATTGTTTAAAAATACTTTATAAATTATATTTAATATTAATTTTGAAAATATGTGATTATTTTAAGCTTTTATTATGTCGTTTTATCGTAGAATGCGTGGTTAATTTTATTTTTAGGGAGAGTTATGTTAGAAGGTATAAGCGTAGAACTTATGGTATGCACAGCCGCTATGTTTATTGTTTTTATTTTTGCTCTTAACTCTATATTGTATAAGCCTTTGATAGGTTTAATGGAAAAAAGAGATAAGATAATTCATGACAATGAAGAATTTGTTAAAGAAAATTCTAATTGTATAGATGAATACAACGCTGAAATAAAAGCTATACTAAGCGATGCTAAAAGTGAAGCTTTTAAGATTCGTCAAAATTTGCTAGATAAATATAAAGCAAAATACGATGAAGCTTTATCTACTGAAAAGCAAAAGCTTGAAAAAAGTTATGATGAATTTTTATCAAAACTTGAAGCTGATAAAGCTGATTTTGAGGCTAAGCTAATGCTTGAATTTTGCACTTATAAGCAAGATTTAAAAGAATTAATACAAAAATTATAGGAAAAGCTAATGAGTAGAATATTATTATTTTTGCCTACTTTATTATTTTGTTCTGAAAATACTGATATAGTACCTAGAACAATCAATTTTATTATATTCTTTTCTTTGTTGCTTTATTTTGTTTTTAACCATATAAAGAATTTTTATAATAACAGAATTAATTCTATAGCTGAAAAGCTAGAGCGTACTCAAGAAAAGGTTTTAGAGCTTAAAGCTGAGAAAGAAAAAGCTTCTCAAAAGCTATCAAATGCTAAACAGCAAGCAAACGATATGATTTCTAACGCTCACAATCAGTCTGGTGCTATTTCAAAGGCTATGGAAGAGGATTTGCAAAAAGAAATTCTTGCTATGCAAAAAATGTATGAAGACAAGAAAAGCTATGTTCAACAACAAGCTAAAAAAGAGGTTGTTAGTTCTGTTTTAGACAAACTTCTTAATGATAAAGAGCTTGAATTAACGCAAGATGATTTGTTAAATATTATTAGAAAGAAGGTTGCATAATGATTGCTAGGAAATATGCCTTGGTTTTAATGCAAAGAGATGATTGGGAATACTTTTATTCTAGGCTTTCTTTTTTACATGAGCTTTTAGTGTCAAATAAAGATTTTCTTGGTTTATTATCATCAAAAATAGTAAAATCTAGTCATAAAGTAAAAATTATATTAGAGTTATTTGAGGATAATACAAAAGAATTTGAAAATTTAATTTATTTACTTGCGGATAATTCTAGATTATCTTTGATTAGTGAAATTTTTCTTGATATGCAGCAGTATAAAATGGAGCGTGAGAATGTAACAACGGCTATTGTTTATACAGCTAGTCCATTAAGTGCTGATGTGCTAAAATCTTTAGAAAATGATTTAAGTAAAAAATTTAGTGTTAATGTTAAACTTTTAAATAAGATAAGCGACAGTGATAATGTGAAAATTGTGTTAGATAGCTTAGGCTATGAGATAAATATATCGCCTAGTTATTTAAAACATAAAATTAAAGAATTTATTTTGAAAGCTATATAAGGAGTTTTTAGTGAGTTTTAAAACTGATGAAATTAGTAGTATTATCAAAGACAAAATTAGTAATTTTGGCTTAGATATAGAAATAGAGGAAACTGGTAAAGTTGTAAAGATAGCAGATGGTGTTGCTAGTGTCTATGGTCTTAAAAATGTCATGGCTGGAGAAATGGTTGAATTTGAAAATGGTATTCGTGGTATGGCATTGAACCTAGAAGAAGATAGTGTTGGTGTTGTTGTTTTGGGTAATACCTCAGATATCGTAGAGGGTAGCTCTGTTAAAAGGCTTAAAAGATTGATGAAGGTTCCAGTTGGGGATTGTCTTGTTGGTAGAGTTGTTAATGCTTTGGGTGAGCCAATTGATTCTAAAGGTGCAATAGATGCTACAGAGTTTGGTTTTGTTGAGGAAAAAGCAAAAGGTATCATGGCTAGAAAAAGTGTTCATGAGCCATTACAAACAGGCATTAAAGCTATAGATGCTCTTGTTCCAATTGGAAGAGGTCAAAGAGAGTTAATTATAGGCGATAGACAAACTGGAAAAACTACAGTTGCTATAGATACTATAATCAACCAAAAAGGTCAAGGTGTTATATGTATTTATGTTGCAATTGGTCAAAAACAAAGTACTGTTGCTCAAGTAGTTAAGAAATTAGAAGAAACTGGTGCTATGGATTATACTATAGTTGTTAGTGCTGGTGCAAGTGATTCTGCTGCACTTCAATATCTAGCTCCATATACTGGTGTTACAATGGGTGAGTATTTTAGAGATAATGGTAGACATGCTTTGATAGTTTATGATGATTTAAGTAAGCATGCTGTTGCTTATCGTGAGATGAGCTTGATTTTGCGTCGTCCTCCAGGTCGTGAAGCATATCCAGGTGATGTTTTCTACTTGCATTCAAGATTGCTTGAAAGAGCATCTAAATTAAACGATGAGCTTGGGGCGGGTTCTTTAACAGCGTTGCCAATTATTGAAACTCAAGCTGGAGATGTATCTGCTTATATACCAACAAACGTTATTTCTATTACAGATGGGCAAATATTCCTTGAAACCGATTTGTTTAACTCTGGTATACGCCCAGCTATTAACGTTGGTTTATCTGTTTCTAGGGTTGGGGGTGCCGCACAGATAAAAGCTACAAAACAAGTTTCTGGAACATTAAGACTTGATTTGGCTCAATATCGCGAGTTGCAAGCTTTTGCTCAATTTGCTAGTGATTTAGATGAGAGTTCTAGAAAACAATTAGAGCGTGGTCAAAGAATGGTTGAAGTTTTAAAGCAGCCCCCTTATAATCCACTTCCTATTGAAAAGCAAATTGTTTTAATATATGCTGGCGCTAGAGGCTTTTTAGATGATATAGATGTGTCCAATATCGGTAAATTTGAAAGTGAGCTATATGTTTATATTGAGACAAAATATCCTGATATTTTTGAAAACATTAGAACGAAAAAAGCTTTAGATAAAGAATTGGAAGAAAAATTAAATGTTGCACTAGATGAGCTAAAGGTTACTTTATCATAAAGTTGGGATGAGATATGGCAAATTTAAAAGAAATTAAAAGAAAAATTAAAAGTGTTCATAATACTCAAAAGACTACAAATGCTATGAAACTTGTGTCTACTGCAAAGCTAAAAAAAGCAGAAGAATTGGCAAAGCAGTCTAGAATATACGCTTCAAAGCTTGAAGAGGTTATGTCTGAAATTTCTTTCAAGCTACAACAGCATTCATCTAGCGTTGATAATGTTTTTTTTCATAAAAAAGAAACTATATCTGTGGTTGATGTTATATTTATTACATCGGATAAGGGGTTGTGTGGTGGGTTTAACATCAAGACACTAAAAGAGGTAATTTCTACCGTTAATGAGTTTAAATCTAAGGGTGTAGAGGTTAGATTGAGAGCTGTTGGTAAAGTTGGTATTGAATTTTTTAAGTTTCAAAAACAAAAATTACTTAAAGAGTATTTTGGTGTAAGCTCATCGCCAACATATGAGAGTGCTTGCGAGATTATACAAGATGCTGTTTTGGATTTTGAGAATGGTGAATGCGATCAGATTATTTTGGTTCATAATGGCTATAAAAATATGATTAGTCAAGAGATAAGAAAGCAAAATTTTTTACCAATAGAGCCTATAGTTTCTGAAGAAATTAAAGAAACACAGTCTTTGCTAGAAATAGAACCAGATAATCAAGAAGTGTTAATTGAGCTAATTAGAAGATATTTTGAATACAATATGTATTATTCTTTGGTAGATAGTCTTGCTGCTGAACATAGTGCTAGAATGCAAGCTATGGATAACGCTACCAATAATGCTAAGGCTAGAGTAAAAGAACTTAACTTAGCTTACAATAAAGCAAGACAAGAAAATATTACTACAGAGCTAATAGAGATTATTAGCGGCGTAGAATCAATGAAATAGGAGAGTTAATGAAAGGGTATATTACTCAAATTATGGGTCCTGTGGTTGATGTTGATTTTAAGGATTATTTACCTAAAATCAATGAGGCTATAGAAGTAAATTATGAGTTTGAAGGTAAAAATACAAAACTTATATTAGAAGTTGCTGCACACCTTGGAGATGGTAGGGTTAGAACTATTGCTATGGATATGACTGATGGTTTGGTTCGTGGTAAGGAAGTTAAAGCACTTGGCAATCCTATATGTGTTCCTGTTGGTGAAAAGGTTTTGGGTCGTATTTTTAACGTGGTTGGTGATTTGATAGATGAGGGTCAAGAAGAAAATTTTGAAACGAAGTGGGCTATTCATAGAGAACCACCTAAATTTGAAGACCAAAGCACAAAAAGTGAAGTTTTTGAAACAGGTATTAAGGTAGTTGATTTGTTAGCTCCTTATGCAAAAGGTGGTAAGGTTGGTTTGTTTGGCGGTGCCGGTGTTGGTAAGACAGTTATTATTATGGAACTTATACATAATGTTGCTTTTAAACATAGTGGATATTCTGTTTTTGCTGGTGTTGGGGAGAGAACTCGTGAAGGTAATGACCTTTATAATGAAATGAAAGAAAGTAATGTTTTGGATAAAGTTGCTCTATGCTATGGTCAAATGAATGAACCACCAGGGGCAAGAAATCGTATTGCTCTAACAGGTCTTACAATGGCTGAGTATTTTAGAGATGAAATGGGGCTTGATGTTTTGATGTTTATTGATAATATCTTTAGATTTTCTCAATCGGGCTCAGAGATGTCAGCACTACTTGGTCGTATCCCATCAGCTGTTGGCTATCAACCTACACTTGCGAGCGAAATGGGTAAATTTCAAGAAAGAATTACATCTACTAAGAAAGGTTCTATTACTTCTGTTCAAGCGGTATATGTTCCGGCTGATGACTTAACGGACCCAGCTCCAGCAACAGTTTTTGCTCACTTAGATGCAACAACGGTTTTAAATAGAAGCATTGCAGAAAAAGGAATTTATCCTGCTGTTGACCCACTTGATTCCACATCAAGGATGCTTGACCCGCAAATTATTGGCGAAGAGCATTATAAAGTAGCTCGTGGAGTTCAAAGCGTGCTTCAAAAATATAAAGATTTGCAAGATATTATTGCTATTTTGGGTATGGATGAGCTTAGCGAAGAAGATAAGCTTGTTGTTGAGAGAGCTAGAAAAATAGAGAAGTTTTTATCTCAGCCTTTCTTTGTTGCGGAAGTGTTTACTGGAAGCCCTGGAAAATATATAACATTAGAAGAAACAATTGCTGGATTTAAAGGTATATTGGAAGGTAAGTATGATGATTTACCAGAGAATGCTTTTTATATGGTTGGCAATATAGAAGAAGCTATAGAAAAAGCTAAAACTTTAAAGGCTTAAAGATGAGTGATAAGCTACATTTAGAGGTGGTAACACCTCTTGGTGTTATATTTAGTGCTGATGTAAAATCAGTTGTTATGCCTGGTAAAAATGGTGAATTTGGTGTTTTGAAAGGTCATGCTGCTAGTATTGTTTTATTGAAAGAAGGCGTGGTTGATATTGAAAATTCAAACGGTGAACATGAGTTAATAGCTATTAATTCTGGGCATGCAAAGGTTGATGAATTAGGTGTTGTAGTTTTAGCTCAAGGTGCTGTTTATGTTGGTGGTAATACAGAGAGTGAGGTGTCTAAAAATCTAGAAAAGATTAAAGAAATGCTTAAATCTGTAAGTAGTGATACGGCAACTTTGACAGCTGCTTTTTCTAAATTGGATGCAAGTGGTAGATTTTAATGAATGTAATTTATGATAGCCTATATGGTTTAATAGGTATTAAATTTAATTTTGTTAGCTTGTTGTGTGCATTATGGTTAAGTTTTTATTTTATTTTATCTTTTACTATTTTATTTTCTAAATATTTTACAATTAAAAATTGGATTTATAACGAAAATGTTGCTTTGGAAAATTTAATGTTAGGTTCAAGTAATCTAGTGCACACTAAATCATTTTTAAAGAGTTTTGATGGAGATGTTAACAAACTACCAATTTATAAAAATATTGCTATGCAAAAATCAACTATTGGGTTAACTTTTTTTAGTATTGTTGCCTCAACATCTCCCTTTATAGGTCTTTTTGGAACTATCGTATCTATACTTATAACTTTTGGAGAATTTGGCACTTTGACACATGTTGGGTTGAATGTATTAGCTCCTAAGATATCTGAGGCGTTGGTTGTTACAGCTTTTGGTATATTGGTTGCCATACCTGCATATACTTTTCATTTAATAATTAAAAGAAAGGTATTTGAATTATCTGTTATTATTGACAATGAGATACAAATTTTAAATTCAAAGAATGCTTAGTTATGTTAAAGTTTGATGAGAATCCAGATTTAAATATCACACCATTGGTTGATATCATGTTGGTGCTGCTAGCTGTTTTAATGGTATCAACGCCCATGATTAGCTACGAGGAAAAAGTATCTATACCAGATGGTTCAAAGCAAAATGTAATAAGTGTAAAAAAAGATATATTAAAGGTAAGCGCACAATCTAGAGATAAAATTTTCATAAATGGTATATCTACAAATTTTAGTAGCTTTGCAGATACTTTTTTAAATCAAACTAGAAATCTAAAAAAAGATACTAGTGTTATTTTTTCTATTGATAAAAATATTGCATATGGCGATGCAGTTTATATTATTACGGTTGTTACAAAAAGTGGTTTTAATAATATATCGCTAGCAACAAAATAATGAGTTATATTAAATCGTTTTTCTTATCCTTATTAATATATTTTGCTTTATTATTTTGTTTTGCTCTTGCAATGTTTCAAAAAAATGAAAATATTTCTTATGCTGATAATCAATCTATTGTTAGACTAATACAAGGAGATTTACAATCAGATGGAGTATTAAATACTAACAAAGAATTGGTAAAAAATGAAAAGATAGAACCAAAAGATAATATATTAAAAAACGAAGTATCTGTAAATAATTTAAATGATAAAATCAATAGCTTTAGTGAAAATGAAACTACCGCATCAGCTTTTGACCCTTTTGATAACATTAGTGTTGTAGAAAAAAAATATCAAAAATCAGCCAAAGTAAAAGTTGATTCTAGTAAGATTGATGCTATAAATAAAGCTGTGGAATATGCAGATAAATCCATATCTAGTTCTAGCGGGCTTACTGAGAATAAATTAAATTCTAGCTTAAAAAAAGGAAATGCAAAAGAAAATGCAATGCCTGGAAAATATGATAAGTATAAAGGAATGATTAATAGAAAACTTAATGAGATTTGGCAACTATATAGGTCTGATAGTGAAAATTTTATTCGATTAACAATAAAGATTAACTTATCCGGTAGAGTTGAAATTATTAACTATGAAAGAGTTAGTGATACCATGTTTATGAATAATGTTAATAAATTTTTAGATAAAATACAAAAAGAGGAATTTGGTGTTCCACCAGATGGAGAATTTGTTATAGATTTATTATTGCAGACAAACAAGCGTGAGCAGGGTGTGTCTGTATATTAGGAGTTTAAATGCGATTATTATGTACTATTTTTATTTTTTTTGCGAGTTTGTTTGGGATGCAAGATGCTACGATGGTTGTTAGCAATGAAGCTTTATCACTACCAAAGCTTAAGATTATAGATAAATCTGGCAATATAAATCAAAGGCTCAAGGATAATTTTTATTCTGTTTTAAAGAGTGATTTTAAGGTTACTGCTGCTTATGAGCTAGATGAAACTAATTATGATTTTGTTTTTGAGTATAGTCTTTTGCAAACATCAAATAGTATTGAAATTAAAGGGGTGTTAAAAGATAAAAATGGGAAACAAATTTATACTAAAAGTTTAGTTTCAAACGATGTTAATAACTATGTTTTTTTAGCTCATAATTATATTGTTGAATTTGCTAAGGAAATGAAGTTAGATGATGTAAGTTGGATGAATCAAAAAATCATATTTGCTAAAAAGATTAGCTCAAAAAAAAGTAGCATAGTTATAGCTGATTATACCCTTAGTTATCAAAAGCCTATAATAACTACAGGCTTAAATCTATTTCCAAAATGGGCTGATAATGCACAAAGTTCTTTTTATTATTCTGATTATTCTGGAAAAAATATAGTTCTTTATAGATACGATATTTTAACAGGTAAAAAGGAAGCCATTATGAGTGGTTACGGCATGTTGGTTGTTACTGATGTTAGTAAAGATGGCGGCAAAATTTTAGTTACAATGGCACCTAATGACCAACCAGATATATATTTATATAATGTTATAAATAGAACTTCTAAAAAAATTACAGATTATAAAGGAATAGATGTTAGTGGAAAATTTATTAAAAATGATAGTGCTATAGTTTTTGTATCTGATAGGCTTGGATATCCTAATGTTTTTATGCAAGATATAGGTTCTTTTAGCAGTGTTAAACCTATGGTTTTTAAGGGAAAAAACAATAGCTCAATTAGCACTTACGATAATTATATAGTGTATTCTAGCAGAGAAGATTCTGCTACATTTAATCTATATTTAATGTCTTTAAATACAGATTATATAAGACAGTTAACGTTAAATGGTAAGAATGTTTTCCCTAATTATTCTCATAATGGTAATAGTATATTGTTTCTTAAACATTTAGGTAATCAAAGCTCTGTTGTTGTTTTAAGAATCGAGCAAAATCTAGCTTTTAGCTTTGCTTTAAAAGCTGGTTTGATTCATTCTTTTGATTGGTAAATTCAACTAGTTTTTATGAAATTTATTTTATGATAATGAAAAATCTTTATAAATTGAAAGGGTTAAAATGAAAAAAGTTTTATTAGTTTCAGCAGTTGCTGCTTTTATGATTGTTGGTTGTGGTGATAAAGAAGTTGCGCCTACACAAGAACCTCAAAATATAGATCAACCTTCTCAAGTTGTTCCTGATGTTTCTTTTGATATAAATTCTGCTTTAGACAATCTTAAAGCAAATATAGAAAATGTATATTTTGATTTTGATAAATATGATATTAGAAGTGATATGACTGGTGTTGTTAGCAGCAATGCTAATTTGATTAATGATTTAACATCTAAAGATGAAGTTAAAAAAGTTCTTAGTCAAATTACAGTAACTCTAGAAGGTAACTCAGATGAGTGGGGTAGCGATGAGTATAATCAAGCTTTAAGTTTGAAAAGAGCAAAAGCTGTTAAAGATGCTCTTGAAAGCCAAGGTGTTAACGGCTTAAATATAAAATTAGTTGCTTATGGTGAGACAAATCCAGTTTGTACAGATAGAACAAAAGAATGCGATGCTAAAAATCGTCGTGTTGAAATTAAAGTTTCTAAATAATTTAAAATATGAAGATAAGAGCAATATTGGTCGCAACGCTTAGCGTTGCGGCATATGCTGAGATGTCTGTTTTTGATGCGGGGGATTTAAATAGTTCTGAACCTTATGGTTTATCTGAGAATGAAAAAATCATATATCAAAGTAAGAAAAAAGTAGAAAACTTAAGCAAAGATTATACGGGTGCAAACTCAAGAATAAATACTTTAGCGGATAAAGTTGATGGTATGCAAAGTATAATGGAAAGTCTAAGTAAGGATAATCACGATAATTTAAATAATATTAAAGAGCTTACAAAAGATTTTGAAGAGTATAAAATAAAAAGCAATGAAGAAAAAGTAGAATTAGACAAGAAAATAGAATTGCTTCTTTATAATACGAGAGCAAATGCTAATAATATTAAACAACTTCAACAATCAATTCAAGAATTAAGCAAGGGTGTTAAAGAAATTGCTAATGTATCAAATAGTAATGTTTCATTATCTACATCCAATGCTATTGGTTTTGATTCACAAAATAAAGCGGATTTATTAAAATCAGCTATTAAAGATTATGAAAATAAAAATTATGATGATGCTAAAAATAAATTAATTTATTTATCAGAAAAGCGTCATAAGCCAGCTCAATGTAATTATTATCTTGGGCAAATAGCTTTTGAAAATAAAGACTATGAAACGGCGCTTTATTATTATAAACAAAGTAATACTCTTTATAAACAGGCTAAGGTTAAATCACCATACATGCCAACGATTTTGTTAAATTCAGGAATAAGTTTAAAAAATCAAGGCAAAGTTGAAGAATCAAAAATATTTTTTAAAACATTAAAAGAAGAATATCCTGATTCTAAAGAAGCAAAACAAATATAATAAATCAAATACTTAAGGAGAAAAAATGGCTATATCAAAAGATAGTGTTGTGTCAATATTTTTTGAAATAAAAGATGCAAATACAAACGAAATTTTAGAAGATAATACTCATCATGAGCCTATAGAATTTATATTAGGTAAAGGTAGTATTTTAGAATCTTTGGAAGAAGAGATAGAAAAATTAGACGCACCGAGTAGTTGTGATATATTAATTAAAAAAGATAGAGCATTTGGTGAATATAATCCAGAGTTGATACAAGAATTACCTAAAGAGCAATTTGCTGGTATAGATTTGCAAGTTGGCATGGAGCTTTTTGGTGAAGGTGAAGATGGGCAAACTGTAAGGGTTATTGTTAAAGAAATAAAAGATGATTTTGTTATTATTGATTATAATCATCCTTATGCAGGTAAAGATTTGTTGTTTAGCTTAGACATATTATCCGTTCGTGAAGCTACGGAAGATGAATTAGCTAGAGGTTTTGTTGCACCTGCTCATAGTTGTGGTTGTGGTGGTCACGATGATAGCCATGGTCACGGTGGTGGTGGTTGCTGTGGCGGTCACGGTGGCGGTGGTTGTGGTTGCCATCATTAAATTACTATAATTTTATAGTTTATTTTTATATGGGTGGGGGATTTTTAAATAAATATTTTTTCTTATTAATTTTGTAAAATTAAGTAAAATTTAAAAAAAGAATGCTAAAATCTCATTTTTACTTTTGAAGCGGGAATAGCTCAGTGGTAGAGCACAACCTTGCCAAGGTTGGGGTCGCGAGTTCGAACCTCGTTTCCCGCTCCATAAGCCCGAGTGGCGGAAATGGTAGACGCAAGGGACTTAAAATCCCTCGGTAGTTTTTACCGTGCCGGTTCAAGTCCGGCCTCGGGCACCACTAAATTCTAGGGAAAGTTTTTGCGGGAATAGCTCAGTGGTAGAGCACAACCTTGCCAAGGTTGGGGTCGCGAGTTCGAACCTCGTTTCCCGCTCCAT
>CAZYDK010000007.1:0-16734 GCA_964646025.1 uncultured Campylobacteraceae bacterium
ATAAACAAACGAAATTTATGGCATATTAAAATGTTTTTAGATGGTGTTTTTTATAGGCTAAATTTCGTTTGTTTGAGGTTTGTTTTGCAACTTCGTAAAAACCAACTAGGCTAGAGAGTTAAATGAGGAGGGGGTGGCGATGCCTCCTGTCTTTGTGGGCTTTAGGGTTACTTTTGATTGCTTTTGTCTGCGATGATTTGGTTTTGTTTTGATGGGCTAAATTTCGTTTGTTTGACAAACTAAAACCAACTCAAACAAACGAAATTTAAAGCGTTACTTAAAATCGGTGTATTATCAACGCCAAACCCCAAACAAACGAAATTTAGGACTAGTTTTAACAATACATCGTTTTAACCAAACAAACGAATCTGGTGCGGATTTTTAAATTTCGTTTGTTAGGGAGGTTGATTTACAAGCAAACAAATTAGCTAAGCCTTGTTTGCAAAGTTATTTAAGCCTTGTTTATAAAATCATTTATGAGTTTTACACATTTGCCACTTTGCTTTAAAAAGAAAAAATGGTCGCCTTCTAGCACAAAAAGCTCTGAGTTTTTAAGTAAAGATTTAAAACCATTAGCACACTTAAGTGGTGTGGCTGTATCGCTTTCTCCCCACAAAAGCAAGGCTTTGTTTGAAGTTTTACTTAAAATCAAGCTTATATCTTCATCTACAACATTTTTAAAAGTCTGATACATAACTTCGCTCATACCTTTAGCATCATCGCTTACAAAAGCTTTTTTAAAAGCACCAAAACCAAAAGCTTTTAAAATCTTAAAAAGCTTGATTTTAAACCTAACCTTAAAAGACTTTTCTATCCTAAAACCAGCTGAGCTAAGAAGTATAAGCTTTATGTCATTATCAAAATCATCGCATTTTATAAAATCGTTTTTATCTTTTAAAAGATTTTGTTTTGTGAGTAAAACCGCTATCTTTCCACCATAACTATGTCCGATGATAAAATCAATCTTATCAAAACTTTTCATAAACTCACGCACTAAAAGCGTATAATCAATACTATCAAAAGCACTTTTTGGCTCATCACTTTTACCAAAACCAGCCAAATCAAGATAAATTTGATTTGCATTTATGCCATTTAAAGCCATTTTCATAAGCTCTTTATTTGCACCCCAACCATGCAAAATAAGAGCATTTTTACTAAACCCAAGGTCTAAATACTCATAAGCAAGGCTTATTTTTTCATCATTATAAACTATGTTTTTAACTGCCATTTTATTTCTTTTGTTTGTAAATTGTCTCTAACAAAAGCATTGCTTCTTGCATTCTTTTATACTCTTCAAGGTTTAAAAGCACTGCTTCAAACTTGTTGTTTTTCATAATAAATATCTTTTTTGGGTCGCCACTTTTTACCTTGCTAAGCATTGTTGAAAAGTTACGAACAACATCTGTTGCTGAATGAATTTCATCTTTTAAAAAGTCCATTTTTCATCCTTTGTTGATATCTTAAAAGCTGAGATTTATGCCCAACTTCGCCGCCTTGGTGTATATAGATAATGTTTTGTTTAAGTTTATCTAAATTATTTTTAATGCTAACAAACCCAACGCTATCATAAATAAGCTCAAATTCTATGTTTGATACTTTATTTACAAGCATTATCATATCATAAAGCTCATCATATAGTCCGCCAAAAACAAATTTTTGCGTAGGGTTTAAAATCTTTAACCTACTATTTTCATCAAGTGTTTTTATATTTTTTTCTAAAAACTCACTATCAGCATAACAAGGCGTTGTAAAAACTTGAAAATCTTTTAAATAATACTGCAAAAAAACAGCACTTGTCCCCGTGCCTGATGGCAAAAACACATCATAACTACTATCAAACCTATCTTTGATGATATTTGCTAAATCCAAAAATCCATATCTAGCAAAATCTTCACAAACCCCTTCATTTATCAAAAAATACCCATTTTCTTTTGCTAGTTTTTTAGCTACATCTACACTTTTTTCTGGGCTTGAGTAGATGATTTTTGCACCGTATTTTATAGCTAAATCAAGGTTTGAGTTAGGATAAATATTTTTTACACTATGATTTGTAACATAAATAAAATCAAGGTTTTTAATGTTACAAAACTTAGACAAACTTGCCATAGCGTTTGATTGATTTGAGCCAAAAGAAATTATGGTTTTATTATCTTTAGATGAAGCTGTTAGCATTTTTTTTAAATTATCATCATCAAGCAAGTAGTGCATTTTTCTACCTTTGTTTCCATTTAGCAAAAACTCGCCCAAATCATCTCTTAAAACATAAAAGTTTTTATCAAACAAGCAAAACTTATCAACTCTCAAAATCTTTTACTCACTTTTTTCTTAAAATAAATAAGCCCAAAAAATAAATATAAAAAAACCGTAGCAAAAATTGTTATCAAATGGTATTTATAAAACAACGATATAACCGAAAAATAAGGCACAATCACCAAAAAAATCTTAAGATAAATAAGGTTTTTTTCATATCTTGAAATGATAAGTCCAATACTTGTAGCAAAAAACACAGAAGCTAATGGAAATAAAGCTAAAAGCATATAAATAACAAGCTCTTTTGACCTTTTACCTTTAAAATCACTCCAATACTCAAAAATATCTTTTGAAAAACCTATTTTTGAAGTTATTTGAGTAAAAATATTAAGTGTTTTAAACTCTGCTATATATGTTTTTTTGCCAAACTCATACAAAGTTCCATTATCTAGCTTAAGCACTATTTGAGAACCTGTGTTTGTAATAGTTGCTCTTTTGGCTATGATTAGAGTTTTTTTATCAAGCTTTGGCTCAAACATAATTATATTATGATAGACCTCATCTTTTTTATCTTTTTCTTCAACAAATACAAGCCAAGAGCCAAATTCTTGCCCAAAGCTTGATGGTTTTATGCTGATTTTTGAAACTAACTTTTTATAATCTATAAAATTTTCTTGAAGTTTTAAAGTAATTGGTATGAAAACAAAAGCTAAAACGCTTAAAAAAACACTCACAACAAACGAAATTTTTACAAAATATTTAGCGTATTCTTTTGGCTTAAGACCTAAAGTAAATAAAACTATAAGCTCATTGTCCTTACAAAGCCTATTTACACACATACAAATAGCTATAAAAAAAGAAAGCGGCATAGTAATTAGCAAAAGTTTTACACTAGCGTATAAATAAAGCTTTAAAACATCAAAAAAACTAGCATCTACGCTATCAAGAACTCTACTAATTTGTATAAGCATAGTAACAGATACTATGATAAAAAGCGTGATAAAAATTGATATAAAGCTTTGTAAAAAGTTTGATTTTAAATATTTATTTACAAGCATTAAAACCCTATGTAAGAGCGTAAAAACTCATTAAAAAACTCACTAAAACTATAAGTGCATAAAAAACCCATAGAAAGGTATGGGATAAATGGCATTTCAAAATCCTGAGCCCCTTTTATCCTAACATACATAAAAAAAGGCAAAGTAAAACAAGCACTTAAAAATATAGCAAAAAGCCCAAGCTTAACACCAAGCAAAGCACCAATTAAAGCTACGATGATTGTATCCGCATCGCCCATAGCCTCAAGCACTTCCCCACGGCGATTAAAGTTTATAAAAAACGACACAAAAGCTTTTAAAATACTTATCCCACCAGCAAAAAGCAAAGCGTTTTTAATCCCATTTAAAAGTAGCCCTAGCTCATCACTTAAGCTAAATACCGCAAAAATAAGCGATAAAAGTAACAAACTCTCAGGCACAGCCTTATATTTTGCGTCAATAAAACTAAGAGAAAGCAACATAGAAAAACACAAAGATAAAAAAATACTTTCTAAATGAGAGTTACTAAGATATAAAGCAAGAACAAATAAAAGCCCATTTAAAAGCTCTACAATTGGATAGATAATGCTTATTTTATCTTTGCAAAAAGCACACCTTCCGCCCAAAAATATCCATGAAAATAACGGGATATTATGATAAGGTTTTAGCTTGTGATTACATTTTGTGCAGTGACTTGCTGGATAGGCTATATTTTCTCCTTTTGGAAGGCGGTAAATAAGTACATTTAAAAAAGACCCTATACAAATCCCAAAAACAAAATAAACCACATAAAAAAATGGCTTTAACTCCACAAAATCACTCATCAAACTCTCCCAAATCTTCTTTCAGTTTTCATAAAATCATCAAAAATATCTTCAAGCTCACCTAAAGATATATCAGGAAACAAAGTATTGCTAAAATAAATCTCCGCATAAGCAAGTTGATAAAGCAAAAAATTACTTATGCGTTTTTGCTTACCTGTGCGTATAAGTAAATCCACATTTGTCGGTATAAAAAGCGAGTTTAAAAAACTTTTTTCATCAATATCATCTAAAGCTATTTTATCTTCTTTTACCATTTTACAAAGATACTTTGTAGTTTTTACTATCTCATCTTTTGCACCATAATTAAGCCCTAGATTAAAGATAAGCTTATCATTGTTTTTAGTTTTTTCTTTAAGTGTATTTAGCTTTAGGCTAAGCTCATCACTAAACACGCTCAAATCCCCAAAAGGATTAAACCTAATCCCATTTTTTATAAATTCTTCTTGTTTGCTATCTATGTATTTTTTAAGCAAATCAAACAAAAAATCCACTTCACTTTTAGGTCTTTTTATGTTTTCAGTTGAAAATGCAAACAAACTTAACTCTTTTATGTCTTTTTTGGTGCAAAAATCACACAAAAGCTCTATTTTAGTAGCTCCAACTTCATGACCTTTTGTTCTTATAAAACCCCTATTTTTAGCCCACCTTCCATTGCCGTCCATAATAACTGCTAAATGATTTAACTTATTCATCTTAACCTTTAAAACTTTGCATTACTTGATATGTTTTATACTCGCATTTAGCACAAGTGATATTTGGCATAAAGCCCTTTAAAATCTCACAAACTTTCATAAACTCACTAAGTGCTTTTGTAATAATCCCTTGATTTAAAACAAAATATATTTTACCAAAAACATCAAAATATATATAAACTTCAGTTTTATTTTTATCTACTTTAATCTCAAGAAAAAGTGGCTTGTTTTCATATATCATAGGAAATTTATACACACCATTTGAGTAAGCAAAAAACATAGTTTTATAAAACTCATATTCTTCGTTTGATTTGGCATTTAAAAGATTATTTAAAACATAATTTATATAAAAACTCTCATCTTCTATGGTTTTTAAAAACACATCATACCCATCTTCAAGCACATCAAAACTCAAAACCTTTTGTAAGTTTTTAAAAACCATTGTGCTTTCTTGATAAATCTCAACTAAATACTCCGCTCCTTCTTCTAAAGGCACTTTTGATTTGGTTTTGATTTGCTTGTAGCCAATTTGCAAAAGATAGTTGTTTAAATAAAGTCTTTTTAAAATTTTGATTTTAACGGGCAAGGTATTGTTTATATAACTCATAAAAACTTTACCTTATCTAGTATAAACTTTGCTAAATCGTCTTTATTTAAAAACTCGCTTTCATAAACGCTACCTTTTTTATCAAAAAGATACATTTTGTTTTTATTATCCCCAAAAAGCCCACTATCTTCAAGCGTGTTTAAACATATCATATCAAGGTTTTTATCTTGCAAGGCATTTTGAGCGTTTAAAGCTCCTTGCTTATAATCATTTTCTAATTTAAAGCCTATTTTTTTGCCTTTAAATTTCGTTTGTTTAAGCAAGTCTTCATTTAGTTTTAAATGCAAAGTAAGACCATCTTTATGGTCTTTTTTGCTGATTTTTTTATCACTAAACTCAGGCACAAAATCACTCACCGCCGCACTCATAAAAAGCATATCAAAATCACTATAAATATCTATGATAGATTTTAGCTCTTTTGAGCTTTTGTAATTTATAATCTCATAATTTGGCTTTTTAACGCTTTGGTGTTTTGAGCTAGCCAAAACAACATTTGCCCCCATAAAATAAGCCCATTTTGAAAGACTTTCTCCCATTTTACCGCTTGAGTGGTTGCTTATACATCTTACCTTATCTATATCTTCTATACAGCCACCTGCTGTAACTAAGATATTTTTACCTTTAAAAAACTCTGTGCTAAAAAGTATTCTTTTACCCATATTTACAATATCATCTATATCCGCTAAAGCTCCCACGCCAAAATCTCCACAAGCTAGAACTTTAGAAACTGGCTGGACAATAAAAGCTCCATTATCTTTTAGTAACTTAAGTGAGTTTTGGGTTGAATGATGAAAATACATATTTGTATTTGCTGCGGGAGCTATTAAAAGTGGCTTATTTGCGGCGATTAGGGTTTGGATAAAAAGATTGTCAGCTATTCCATAAGCTAGTTTGTTTATGCTGTTTATACTAGCTGGTGCAAAGATGATTAAATCACAATCTTTGCTAAAAGCTATATGATTGTATTCATTTTGCCAACTTTCATTTTCACTACATAAAACCCCGTCACAAAGTGCCTCAAAACTAGCTTTTGTGCAAAACTTCATCGCTCCGTCACTAAGTAAAACCTTAACACCAAAGCCTTGTTTTTTAAGCAAACTAAGTATTTCATAAGCTTTATAAAAACTAATGCTACCGCTAACCGCTAACAAAATTTTTTTCATCAAAAATCCTTAAAATTATCAATGATTTTAAAATCAGCTCTTTGATAAAAAAGCCCTTTTTGTTTTAAATCCTTAGTCTGTTTAGCCCCTAATGTGCTACCTGCTGCTATAAGCGTATCTTCTGGAATGGTAATTGGGGCGATTAGGTTTGTGTTTGAGCCTATGAAAGCATTTTTGCCTATATTTGTTTGGTGCTTAGATTTGCCATCATAGTTGCATATAACTACGCCACAACCGATATTTACACCACTTTCTATAACACAATCTCCAAGATATGATAAATGCCCAGCTTTTACACCATCTAGCTTTGCATTTTTACACTCTACAAAATTTCCTATGCGAGAAGCTTTTATATCGCATTTTGGACGCACTCTTGCGTGTGGTCCAAGTTGTGAGTTTAAAATAACACTATCTTCTA
This sequence comes from uncultured Campylobacteraceae bacterium, assembly GCA_964646025.1. Classification (GTDB taxonomy): domain Bacteria; phylum Campylobacterota; class Campylobacteria; order Campylobacterales; family Campylobacteraceae; genus Campylobacter_E. The sequence continues at coordinate 6,992 of CAZYDK010000007.1, forward strand.
TCACACTGCCTGCTAAAATCACACTTTTTTCTATGGTGTTTTTACCATAAAAGCTAGAATTTTCATATACTTCACACTCGCCTATAAATTTCGTTTGTTTAGAGATGTAAATGCTTTGTTTATTGTGCATTATCACGCCTTGCTCTAACCAGTAATTTTTTATTTTTTCTTGTAATTTACTTTCCGCAAGCTCCAAATCAAGCTTAGAATTTACTCCTAAAAACTCGTCTTCATCGCTTATGTATGTTTTAACATCACATTTTTTATCAGTTGCCATTTTTACAATATCTGTTAAATAATATTCATTTTGAGCGTTATTGTTACCCAAGTTTGGGATAAACTCATCAAGTAGGGATTTTTTTACTTTATAAACCCCTGCATTACTTAAAGGTATCTTTTTTTCTTCTTCGTTTGCGTCTTTTGTTTCTACTATTTTTATAACATCATCGCCATTTGTAACGACCTTGCCATAGCTGTTTGGCTTATGACACAAAAACGCACTTACTACTAAATCACTTTTATACTCTTTAAGTTTTAAAAGACTATCAATGCTTACAAGTGGCATATCGCCATTTAGTATGATTACATCATTGTATTTGTATGAAATTCCATACAAAGCCCCGCCCGTGCCTTTGTGGTTTTGCATATCTTGAGTGATATAATCAAACTTAAAATTATTATATTTTTCATCTAAATACTTTATAATTTCATCTTTTTGATGATATAAAACCACCTTTACATCATCACTAAGTTTTATAGCGTTTTCTACAACAAAATCTATCATTTTTTCACCACATAAAGGCTGTAAAACTTTTGAAGTCTCACTTTTCATTCTAGTGCCAAATCCAGCTGCAAGTATCACTACACTTATACTCATTTTTATCCTTAATTTTGATTTTGTGTAAAAGGCTTATTTTAGCCTTTAAATGCTAAATTTACATTTTAGATATTTGTGATTTAGGAATTATTTTGAAAAAAAAATTAAAATTATTTTTACTCGTTTTTATGCTTTTTGGCGGTGTTTTATACGCTAATGCACCAACTATACCAGCAATAAACCTAAGCCTAAACGCACCAAACACACCAAACCAGCTCGTAACAACACTAAATATAGTGATAATGCTAACTGTTTTAGCTCTAGCTCCTAGCATTATTTTTATGATGACTTCTTTTTTAAGGCTTGTTGTTGTGTTTTCATTTTTGCGTCAGGCTATGGGAACTCAAGCTATGCCACCAAATACAATACTTATATCACTTGCTTTAGTGCTAACTTGCTTTATAATGCAACCAGCTGCTACAAAAGCTTATGATAATGGTATCAAGCCATATTTAGATGAGCAAATAGGATATGAAGAAGCATACACTAAAAGCATAGCTCCTTTTAAAGAGTTTATGTTAAATAACACTAGAGAAAAGGATTTAGCACTTTTTTACCGCATAAAAAACCTAGAAAACCCAAATACTATTGATGATGTAGAGCTTAGTGCTTTAGTTCCTGCTTTTATGATAAGCGAGTTAAAAACGGCTTTTGAGATAGGGTTTTTGCTTTATCTTCCATTTTTAGTCATTGATATGGTTGTAAGCTCTGTGCTTATGGCTATGGGTATGATGATGCTTCCACCTGTTATGATATCTTTGCCATTTAAGCTACTTATTTTTGTGCTTGTTGATGGGTGGAATTTGCTTATTGGAAACTTAGTTAAAAGTTTTAATTTAACATAGCTAAATTTCGTTTGTTTGGGGTGTTTAAACAAACGAAATTTATACGCTAATTTTATAACTCATGTTTAAAATCAATACTTTAAAAATACCTAAAAAAATATAATTACCAAAAGTAACATAACAAAAATAAAAATGATATTTTTTTCATAAAAAATACATATAAAAAACTATTTTAGATGTATTATTCGCCTCCAATATTTAAACCATTTAAAAGCTGATTTGGTGCCTAAACAAGCTATATGCAAGCTATAAAAATATCAAAATGGTTTAAGTTACACAAACGGAGATATTTATGAGCGTGCATAAACTTGGCATAAAAGATATTGTTTTTATGAATCTTGTTGGGATTATTAGCCTTAAACAAATCCCAAATGTTGCACCATATGGTGCTAGTTCTATAATGCTTTGGCTTGTGGTTGCATTGTGTTTTTTTATACCACTTGGGCTTATTTGTGGCGAACTTGCAACAACATATTCAAAAGACGGCGGAATGTTTGTTTGGATAAAAGAAGCATTTGGTAAAAAACTAGCTTACATAGCCACAACTTCATATCTTTTTTCTTGTGTAGTGTTTTTTCCTACTATGTGTTTGTTTGGATTTATAGCATTAATGCCTGTTTTAAAACAATTTATAAACATAACAAATGAGCCACTTTTTAGAAGTCTTGGAAGTATATTTTGCTTTTGTTTTTTAACATTTTTAAACATAAGAGGAATTAAATACACCAAAATTGTAAATGCTATATCTGTTTATCTTGGTGTTGTGATACCTATGGTGATTTTGTTTTTTGTCTCAATAGTGTGGATATTTAATATGAATATGCAAACAGATTATTCTAATATACAAAAATATATCCCTGATTTTAGCGATTTTGATAATATCGTTTTTACCAGCTCAATGGTTTTTGCTTTTGCAGGGATAGAAATATCATCTATGGTGGCTAGTAAGGCAAAAAATCCAAAAAAAGATTTTAGCGTAGCTATTTTTATAAGTAGCGTTCTTATAGTTGGTATTTATATACTAGGAACGGTTTTATTAAATGTCATTTATCCAGCTGAGAAAATAAGCATTTTAAGTGGCTTTGCAACAGCGATTGCAAGTGCAAGTGAAATTCTTGGGCTAAAATACATTCCAGAGATATTTGAAATAGGACTTTTTATAGGAGTTATGGGACAAATAAACTCTTGGCTCATAGGTCCAATTTATATGCTAAATACAGCTTTAGCTGATTTAGGACAAAATGCAGTACCGCTTCATCCAAAATACAAAACACCACACAAAGCACTTATAATACAAGCTATTTTAGTAAGCTCTTTATGTGTGTTTTATTTCTTTGCGGATGATATTGATAAAATATATTGGTTTTTAACATCATTTACAAGTGTGTGTTATTTTATACCTTATATTTTTGTGTTTTTAGCTTTTATTAAACTTAGAGCTACAAGCACAGTTTTACTAAACAACTTTTTTATACCTACTAACTTTTTGGCGTATTTTATAGCTTGTTTGGGGCTATTTAGTATCTTGTGTAGTGTAAGCCTTAGCTTTATACCACCACACGGATTTTATGAAGAAAACTTTTTTAACAAGCTTATGTATTTTAGCAAATCATTTTTTGGTGTTTTGTTTATGCTAACTGTTGCACTACTTAGCTTTAAGTTATTTAACAAAAAACATTAAAGCTATAAATTTCGTTTGTTTGTATGCAAAAATACCAAACAAACGAAATTTAAAAACCACCCCCAAATTTCGTTTGTTTATAAAGATAGTTCTTTAAGGTCAGCTATACCTAAAAATGCGTCATAAATGCTGTAAATAAGTGCTTTTCTGTTATGCTTTAGCTTCTCATCATCAACATTTATCATAACCTTATCAAAAAACTCATCAATGCTAGGTTTTAAGCTAAGCAAGTTTTTAAGGTCATTTGCATAATCATTTGTAAGTTTTACATTCATAAAATCATCATAAAGCTTTTGCTCTTCTTTGCTTTGTAGTAAAGATTTATCTATATCTTTGCCCACAAAATCTTTAGTGATATTTGCTACACGCTTAAATGTAGATATATCTTCTTGCTTAACTAGACTTGATATAGCGTTTATACATCCATCAATGCTTACAAAAGATAACCCCTTACCACTAGCAGCAGCACGGATATAACTAGCATTTTCATCATAAAGTCCAAAAAGTCTTTCAAGTATAAAATCAACTAACACTTTACTATCAAAACCATAATCTTTTGAAAGCTCTAAAAGAAGCTTAGCTAAATCAAAATCTTTTTTAAGTTTAATGATGATTTTGATACTTGCAGCAGCAGCACGACGCAACGCATAAGGGTCTTTTGAACCTGTTGGGATTTTGTTTTTACTAAAAAGACCTAAAAGTGTTTCAATCTTCATAGCAAGCGATACAACCAAACTAAACTCTGTTTTTGGTAAATCACTATCTCCTTTTGGTAAATACTGCTCATATATAGCTTCGCTTATACAATCATCAAAACCCATAGCTTTAGCATAATATCCACCCATAATACCCTCTAGCTCTCCAAACTCACCAACCATTTGTGTAGATAAATCAGCTTTTGAGTAAAGTATGGCTTTTTTTGCTTTTTCTAAATCTATTTGATAAATGCTAGAAAGTTTTTCTAAAACTTTTATCTCACGAAGTGTTTTTTCATACATATTGCCAAGACCATCAACATACATCATATCTTTTAGTTTTTCTGGCACAAGACCTACTTTTAAATCATTTTCATAGAAAAATAATGCATCTTCAAGTCTAGCTCTAAGCACCCTTTCATTTCCGCTTTTAATGACATTTATATCATCACTTATAGAGTTTATAACAACTACAAAATGATTGCTTAGTTTGCCATTTTTATCAAATACCGCAAAATACTTTTGATTATCTTTCATTGATGTTATGATAGCTTCGCTAGGAACTTTTAAAAACCTTTCTTCAAAGTCCCCTAAAATAGCTCTTGGATTTTCAGTAATTGCCACAATATGAGCTAAAAGCTCTTCATCCCTTCCAACGCAAAGACCACTTGTTTGCTCTATCAAGGCTATATTATCTAGTATGATTTTTTCTCTTTCTTTGCTATCTAAAACAACTTTACCTTCTTTTAAAACTTTTTTATACTCATCAAAAGAATTAAACGAAAAAGGCTCAAAGCTAAGGCTTTTATGAATATATGTTTTATTGTTTGATTTAACGCCAAAGCATTCAAAACTAATCACTTCACCACCAAAAACACAAGCTATATTTTGCACAGGTCTTATAAAATCAAACTCGTTTTGACCCCATCTCATGCTTTTTCCAAAAACTAATGATTTTAAAAAGCTCTCAACCACACCACCTAAAAGCTCTTTGCTATCAACTCCTTTTACAATCTTTTTAGCGTATAAAACTTCTTTTCCTTTAATTTCTTTAAACTCTATCTCGTCTTCACTAATTCCTGCTTTTTGCAAAAAAGATTCTGCCGCACGAGACAATTTTCCATCTACATAAGCTACATTTTTTGGAGCTCCTATAAACTCTTCTTCTTTATCATCTGATTTTTCTTTAAAGTTTTGATGATAAAAAACAAGTCTTCTAGGGGTGTAATAAAACTCACACTCGCTTTCAAGCCCAACATCAGCAAGTGCTTTTTGCCACTTTGTTTTTATGTTTTTAAGTTCTTTTAAAAGAGGAACTGCTGGTAACTCTTCACAAAGTATTTCACAAACTAATTCTTTCATTTTTTATCCTTATTATTTATTTATCACAAAATCATATCCATGCTGTTTTAAAGCTTTTTTTATCTCTTCTTGATGGTCTAGTCCTTTTGTTTCTATAGCTATACTTATAACCGCATCTCCATACTCAATCTCTGTTGAAAATCTATCATAATCAATTTTTACAATGTTTGCTTTTACATCTTGAAGCACATTTGTAAGATGCATAAGCGCACCTGGTTTATCAACCAAAGTAAAGCTAAGTTTCATTTTTCTATGAGTTTTAAAAAGACCTTTTTCAATAATCGTATTTAACATACCAACATCTATGTTTCCACCACTTAAAATACAAGCTGTATTTTTACCAATATTTTTTATCTTTTTATGCATAAGTGCTGCTACGCTTGCAGCTCCTGCACCTTCTACTACCATTTTGTGTTTTTCTAGCAAAAACAAAACTGCTGCTGCGATTTCTTCTTCATCAACTAGTACAAACTCATCAACACATTCTTGTATAATCTTAAAAGAATACTCATGAGCATCACGAACAGCGATACCATCTGCTATCGTTTTTACGCTTTTTGAGTTGATGATTTTGCCGTTTTGATAGCTGTTATACATAGCATTTGCTCCACTTGCTTGAACTGCTATGATTTTTATATCTGGATTTATTTGCTTAGCTGCACTTGCTATACCGCATATAAGTCCGCCACCACCAACAGGCACAACTATACTATCAAGAGAATTTATCTCATCAAGCATTTCAAGCATTATAGTGCCTTGTCCTGCCATTACATACTCATCTGCAAATGGGTGAATATATGTTAGTTTGTGTTCTTTTGCATACTCGTTTGCATAAGCATTTGCTTCATCAAAATTATCACCCTTTAATATAACTTCCGCTCCTAATTTTTTAGTAGAAGATACTTTTAAAAGCGGGGTGCTCTCAGGCATAACAATCACAGCCTTACAGCCAAATTTAGCCGCACCCATAGCAACGCCTTGAGCGTGGTTTCCAGCACTTGCTGCAATAACTCCATGAGAAAGTTGCTCTTTACTTAAGCTACAAAGTTTATTATAAGCTCCTCTTATTTTATAAGCTCCTATTGTTTGAAGGTTTTCACTTTTTAAATAAACTTTGTTTTGATATACGCCACTAAGTTCGCTTGAGTATGTAAGTGGTGTTTTTATCGCTACATCATAAACTTTAGTTTTTGCTGCAAAAATTTTATTTAGTTCTATCATCATTAATCCTTTTTGATTTTTAATATCATACCACACTCAAGATGTGGAGTGTTTTTAAATTGGTCAAAAAATGCTAGTTTTTCAAGATTATGCGTTTTGGTTAAACAATCTAAATCCAAAATAGCTGTCTTAGGATTGCAAGAAATATAAATTATATTTTCAAACTTAGATACAAAACTAGCACACTCCAAAAGCCCACATCTAGGAGGGTCAACTAAAATATGAGAGAAGTTAAAATCATCAAGATTTATATCTTTTAATCTATTAAACTCACGCTCTTTTAAAATAGCACTTTTTATCTCTTTATCGTTTAATTTTGCAAAAAATATATTTTTAATATCATTTAAAAGCAAGTTTTTCTTAGCAAAATAAATAGCTTTTTTACTAAGTTCTGTAGCTAAAATCTTATTAAAACAATCACTTAAATAAATACTAAAATTACCATATCCACAATAAAGCTCAAGCAAATCTTTTGTATCTTTAATGTTTGTTTTTACAAACTCAAGCATATTTTCATTCATGCTTAAATTTGGCTGTATAAAACACTCATCAGAAAACTCATAATTATAATTTTTTATCTTATGTCTTAAAAAATCATCACTAAAGGCTATTTTTTGCTTGCGTGATAAAGCTACTAAGTCTATACCCTCAAGCTCTTTTTGTAAAAGCTCTAGCCTATCGTTTATAGTATTTAAGTCTTTATGATACAAAAGCGTGATTTTATCAGAATGAGAAGTGGTAGCAAAACGAGTCTCAAAAAGCTTATGCGACAAGTCTTTAAACTTTCCATTTAGCAAATCTATTAGCTTTTGCATACTAGATTTGATTTTATCTTCTACAAAATCTGCTTCTTTAATGATTGTTTTTTTACCATCAATAAACATAGAGTAATTTATGCCATTATCATCAAGATACATAGCAAAATTTGCCCTACTTCTAAAGCCTTGCCTATCTTCTAAAAAAATCAAAGGTTCTTTTTGATAAAACTTAGCAAAAAGCGTTTTTGTTTGCTCTAGCTTATCTTTAGTAAAACTATCAAGCTTCAACTTTTTTTCCTACAATTCTTAAAATCACAACCATAGCAAAAAGCCCTAAAAGAAGCGTTAAAACTTCATTCATTCCAAAAGTAGCAGGTATATAACCAAACAAAACACTAACGCCACAAACCACAAAGGCATAAGGGTATTGAGTTTTAACATGCTCTGTTATATCGCATTTTGCACTCATAGCACTAAGTATAACAGTATCAGCTATCGGAGAGCAGTGGTTTCCAAAAATAGCACCTGTTAAAACACAAGCTATGCTTATAACTGTATATTCATGTAGCTCGGCTCCAACCAAACCATAATTTGCACCAACAGCATGAGCAAGAGGAACAGCAAGAGGCATAAGTATACCCATAGTTCCATAGCTTGTGCCTATCGCAAAAGATATAGCACTACCTAATAAAAATATAATACTAGGAAGAAGATTTTTAGGCGTATTATCAGCTAGTAAAGATACAAGATAATCAGGCGTTCCAAGCTCTTTAACAATACTTGCTAAACTCCACGCAAGAAGTAGCATTGCTATCGTAAAAATCATACTTTTCCAACCATGTAACCAAGTATCAATTGCTTGTGAAAATGTTATAACCTTTCTAGATACACCAAGCAAAATAGCAACTATTGTTGCAAATAATGCTGATTGAAATAACACTATAGAAGAATCAGCCGCACCAAATGTAGCACGAAGAGTTTCAAAGCTAATTGGATTTTGCTGTGCGTTTAGTAGCGCTTCATCTTTAAGCTCACTAAGACCACTAAAATAAAACCCTATAAAAGAAAATATAATAAGAGTTAAAATAGGAATTAAAGCATTGCTAATTTTTTGCTCTATATTATCATTTGGTTTAAGCTCTGGCTCAAGCTCACTACCGATATCGGTTGCTGCAAGACTAGGAAGACCTTTTCTAGCACGAACCTCAGCTGCATACATAGGTCCAAACTCACGCTGCATAACAGCTGTAAGTACAACAAACATAAGCATAAAGATATTGTAGAAACGATAAGGGATTGTTTCCATAAAAATCCCAAACGCATTTACTTCTACATTTGTTCCTTTATAAGCTGCTTGATATGCGTCATTTATAAGGCTAACTTCAAGCCCTATCCAAGTAGAAATGATAGCAATCCCTGCAACAGGAGCGGCGGTGCTATCAAGTATAAAAGATAATTTTTCACGACTTACTTTAAACTTATCTGTAACAGGTCTCATAATAGGACCAACTGTAAGGCTATTTGCATAATCATCAAAAAATATACAAAGACCAACAAGCCAAGTATTTACCTGAGCTGATACAGGTCCTTTTACATACTTTGTTATGGTTTTTGCTATGGCATTAATTCCGCCCATTTTAGTAACAAGTGCAACAACACCACCTATACAAAAAATCTGAAGTATAATACCAGCATTTCCACTATCTGCCATAGAATCTAAAACATGATGAACTATGCTAGAAAAACTCTCTGTGGCGGTGTTAAAAATACCGCTACCACTAACTTTGTCCGTTAAAATCACATTTTTAGAAAGACTAAGCAAAAATGTTCCACTAAAAACCCCAATAAACAAAGATAAAATAACATTTCTTGTTATATAAGCTAAAACTATCGCAACAAGTGGCGGCAATAAAGTAAATACACCGTAAAGTTGCATGTTTGGATTTGTATCACTTGCAAAAGAAGTTGTAAAAAGCAAAAATGTTAAAAATAATATTTTAAAAAGCCTCATAATATACCTTAAAACTAATGTAAACTTTGGATTATATTTTTTTATATTTAAATTGTCCTTTTTACATAGCAAAAAACATCAATTAGTTAGTAAATTAGAGCTAAATATAAATTGTTTGCATTTTAAAATTAATACCAATTTAGCACCAAACAAACGAAATTTAATCTCAAAAACTATAAATCCAAAAAATACTTATCATTTCAAGCTATAAAGCTAATAACATCGCATATAACCAACTTTTAACATAATGCAAATTAGTGTCTAAATTTCGTTTGTTTGAAGCTTTATAGTAA
>CAZYDK010000007.1:16834-23729 GCA_964646025.1 uncultured Campylobacteraceae bacterium
TTTAAATAGAAGTGGTACGCCCGAAGGGATTCGAACCCCTGACCTTTTGAACCGCAATCAAATGCTCTATCCAGCTGAGCTACGAGCGCACTTTAAAAAGTGAAGTGGCAATTCTATCAATTTAAGCTTAAAATTATCATAAAATACCCCCACCCTTAAAAAATATCAATTAGAAATTAGGTTTAATTAATTCTACCCAGTTAGCTATTCTATCATCTGTTAAATCTTCTTGATTGTCATCATCAAGTGCAAGACCAACAAATTTTCCATCAACAACAGCGTCTGTATCTACTGCTTCATAACCATCAGTTGATATTTCACCAACCATTGTTGCACCTTGTTCTTTTAAATTGTCATATAATTTTCTCATACCGCCGCAGTATGTATCAGCGTATCCTTCGCTATCACCCATACCAAAAACAGCTACTGTTTTACCAGCTAAACTTAATCCGCTAAAATCAAAAGCATCCCAATCATCTTGTAAATCACCGCTACCCCAAGTAGATGTTCCACATACTAGCTTATCATAGCTGTTGATTTTATCTGCATCAATATCAGCTATATTTAAACAATCAACACCACCAAGAGCTTCAGCTATCTTCTCTGCTGCGTCCTTAGTATGATCCATAGCACTTCCATAAATTACTGCTGTTGCCATGCAACCTCCTTAAATAAAATAAAAATTGATTTTAAATTGTAGCCAAAAAACTTGTAAGAATTATAAAAATATTTATTAGCTTTGTTTTTTTATGTTTAAAATCCTATATATATCATCTTTACTAGCTTTATTTAAAATATGGTAATCGCTTAAATGTTTAAACTTTTTATTAAATGTTCTTTGTCTTTTTGCTAATTGCGCTGTATGAGTATTTATCCTATAAACAAGCTCATTATAATCATACTCATTATTGTGATATTCTAAACACTCTTTAGCACCTATGCAAGATAATGGCTTTACATCTCCGTATTTTTTTTGCAAAAATATACATTCTTCAATAGCGCCCATTTTAAGCATTTTTTCTGTTCTAAGTTTTATTTTATCCCTTAAATAATCTTTATCTAAAAGAATGTCAAAGATTGTTAAGTTTTTTATAATTGGTTCATTTTTGGTATTTGCTAAAAACTCACTTGGTTTTAGCAAATCACCATTATTGTTGGTTAAATTATTAATCTTTATATGGTCTTTTATGCTTTGATATTTTCTTAATCTATATTTATCGTTTTTAAGAATTTTATACGCACTATCATAAGCTAAAATCTCATCATACAAACTATCATAATCTAACTCATATTCACACTCTTTTACATCTTCACTTAGTCCCTCTAGCATAGTCTTAAGATAAAAACTAGTTCCGCCTGTGATAATTAATGGTTTGTTTTTTGATATAGCCATATCTTTAGCTTTTTTGTATAAATTTATAAAAAAACCTATATTAAAATGCTCATTTAGATATATTTCATCTATCCCAACAAACGAAATTTGAGAAATCTCTTCTTTTGTTGGCTTTGCACTTATAATATCAAGCTCTTTATAAACACATAAGCTATCAAGACTTAAGATAATAGCGTCAAAATCCCTTGCAATCTCATTTGCTAAGTCCGTTTTTCCGCTTGCTGTTGTTCCGATTAATGCAAATTCTAAAAAATTATCCATTTAATATCCATATGTAAAAGTAATCTAATTTATTATCATATATAATCTTTCCTTTTATTTTGTATTTAGAGGGTATAAAATGAACGATTTTTATCAAAAGCTAAAGTATGTTTTAGAATTAATAGTTTTTAAGCATAGTATTTTTGCTTTGCCATTTTTGTTTGTTAGCTTATTTTCTTCATCTATTTTGGTAAATCAAACATCGTGGTTTGGGTTTAAAATTTTGATTTTTGGTGTTTTATGTGCTGTATGTGCTAGAAATTACGCTATGGCTTGCAATAGACTTTTTGATGCAGATATTGATATACACAACCCTCGCACAAAAAATCGCCCAAGTGTAGATGGTAGGGTCGGTAAAAGTTTTGTTGTATTATTTATCATAAGTAATGCTGTTTTATTTGTTTTATTTGCTTGGATTTTAAGCACTGTTGCGTTTTATCTTAGTTTTTTAGTTCTTATTTTGCTTGCTAGTTATTCTATTTTTAAAAGATTTAGTCCTTTAGCACATATTGTTCTTGGACTTTGTCTTGGGTTTGCTTGTATTGGAGCTGATATTATAGTTAGTCAAAATGTACATATTTATAGCATTTTACTTTGTTTTGGAGTATGTTTTTGGACGGCTGGTTTTGATGTTTTATACTCTATAATGGACGCTGAGTTTGATAAAAATCATGGACTTTTTAGCATACCAAGTATTTTTGGGGTGCAAACTAGTTTGTTTTTAAGTGCATTTTTTCATGTTTTAGCGGTTTTGTTTTGGCTACTTTTTGCATATTCTTTAAACCTTGGTAATTTTATGTATATTGGTATTTTGATTTGTGCTGTTTTACTTATGTATGAACAAATTATCGTTAGAAAAAACTATGATAAAATAGAAAAAGCATTTTTTGATGTAAATGGTTTTGTAAGCATTGTTTTTTTATTATTTTTTTTAATTGATATTTGGAGTTAAAATGTTATTTGATACCTGCATTAAAATAGAATTTGAGCCTATGCAAAAAGAGCATGAGCTACTATATAACCACAGCAAAAGCACTTTAGACAAATACAAAAAAAAGGCTTTAAGGTGTGAATTTTCCAAAGAAGAAGAATTGCTATTTGAAATGCTAATTGACATAAAGCTTGAGTTACAAAAACTATCACAAGAGCAACCAAAACCACTACAAAATAGTGGATTGATTGTAAAAATTGATTATGATAGCTTTGAAATTGATAGTGAAAATTTAGAGATAGGTAAAGTTTATTTTGCTAAAATCTTTTTTGATGAGATTATGTATTTATATTTTGAAGCTACAAGCAAAAATTATGCTAAAATACATAAAATAAAAACAGTTGATGAAACTAGATTAGCTAGTCACATCGTAAATATACAAAGAATTTTAATTAACGATAAAAGGCAAGAGAAGTGAATATGAGTATAGATTTAATGATTAACGGAATTAACATTGTTTTACTAATTGTAATGGTTATATATATCATGATAAAAGACAAAGATGTAGAACGTAGGATAAAAAACATCGAGATTTCCATGGATACAGTTTTAAAAGAAGGTTATAAAAACAGTCAAATCTTATCTGATTTAGTTAAGAAAAACAGCCCACTAGAGCATGATAAAATCAAAACACAATTAGAAAACAGTATCAATGGTAGTCTAAAAGCTAATTTATCTAATGAGCTTAAGCTAGAGCTAAAAGAGTATATAAAACAAGAAATAGACAAAGCCATGATGCCACTTCTTAGCAATCTAAGCAACATGGAAGAAAATATCAAAGATTTCCAATTCGAACAACAAGATAGAATGGTAACGCTAGAGCAAAAAAACAAAGAAGCAGATAGACTTAGCACAATGTCTCAAAATGAAGAAGAACAACAAATCCTTGATATGCACGCTAAAGGATATAGCGTTGAGCAAATATCAAAAGAGTTAAAAATCGCTAGTGGTAGAGTTGAGTTTATAATTAAACTTAAATCAAAAAACATTTAATTTTAAACTAAATTTAAAAAATACATAAAGTTATTTTTATATAATGCATAGCTTGTTATTTTTAATTTTATTAATAGGGTAATTTATGAGTAGTATTTTATTGATTATACAGTTTGTTTTAGTTGTTATAATTTGTATTTGTGTTCTTATGCAAAAAAGTTCTAGCATAGGACTAGGTGCATATAGCGGTAGTAATGAAAGCTTGTTTGGAGCAAAAGGACCTGCTGGATTTTTGGCAAAATTTACATTTATTGTAGCTATTTTGTTTGTTGCAAATACTATAGCTTTGGGTTATACATACAACAAGCCTACAACAATTTTTGATAATAAAGAGATAGAAAAAAGCATATTGCCTCCTAAAGTTTCCTCTGCTACAGAGAGTGCAGATAGCGATAAAAAGTAAAAATCTAAAAATAAAATTTTAACTGGAGATTATGATTATGGTAAATGAAATTTATGAAAAACAAAAACAAACAAACGAAAAATGCTTAGCATCTTTAAAAAAAGATTTTTCAACATTAAGAACAGGTAAAGTAAATATCTCTATCCTAGATAATGTTTTAGTCGATTATTATGGTAATCCAACACCACTAAATCAAGTAGCTACTGTTTTAGCTACAGATGCTACAACAATCACAATCACTCCTTGGGAAAAACCTATGATTAAAACCATAGAAAGTGCTATAGCTGCTGCAAACATAGGCGTAAATCCAAATTCTGATTCTGATGGAGTAAAGCTTTTCTTCCCACCTATGACAAAAGAACAAAGAGAAAAAAATGCAAAACAAGCAAAAGATATGGGCGAAAAGGCTAAGATAGCAATTAGAAATGTTAGAAAAGACGCAAACGATGGGATAAAAAAGATAGAAAAAGATAAAGTTTTATCTGAAGATGAAATCAAAAAAGCTTATGATGAGATTCAAAAAATCACTGATAGCGCCATATTAAAAGTTGATGAACTTGTTAAGGAAAAAGAAGCACAACTTTTAAAAATGTGATATGTCTACACAAACAAAAACTAACTCTAGCTCTTTTAAACTATCAAGCGTAGGAGCTAGAGTTAAAGCTTTTATAATTGATATTTTTATGGTATATGTTCCTATTATTTATTTTTTTACATATATCATTGCTGGTGGGGTGCAAAATTTTCATGGTAATGGAATTTATCCTTTTTTATGTTTTGCTATTTTTACTATCATTCAAAGTTTATTTTTATCAATTAAAGGACAAACTTTAGGCTATAAATACTCTAGTCTTTATATCTTTGATATAAAAAATAAGCAAAAGCCAACATTTATTTTGTCTTTAATTAGGTTTGTGATATTTTATGTTAGTTATTCTTTGCTTTTTGGAATGGTTTTTGTTTTCCTTAGAAAAGATAGAATAAACTTGCACGATTTATTAACAAATACAAGAATTTTACATAAACAGGAGAAAAAATGAAAAGAAAAAGAATATATAACCCTATGAGCAATGAAGATTTAACATCAAGAAGAGTTTTTAATGGAAACCCGCAAGGGATATTAAACTTTACAAAAGCAAAATACGAATGGGCTTTAAAATTATGGGACTTAATGGAAGCAAATACATGGTTTCCAAGAGAAGTTGATACAACAAAAGACGCACTTGATTATAAATGCAATCTTACAGCACACGAAAAAAGAATGTATGATTTGGTGTGGTCTCAACTAATATCAATGGATAGCTTTCAAACAAACAACCTAGCGGACAATATAAACCCATATATAACAGCTCCAGAAATCAATGCCGTTTTAGCAAGACAAGCATACGAAGAAGCAAACCACTCTAAAAGCTACGCTGTCATGGTAGAAGCAATTTGCGAAGATACAGATATGATATATGAAATGGAAAAGCATGATGATATTTTACGCAAGAAAAACGACTTCATATCAAGCGTATATGAAGAATTAGCTGGTGATGTTACCGATGAAAAATTACTTTTTGCCATGGTGGCAAATCAAATTTTAGAAGGTGTATA
Organism: uncultured Campylobacteraceae bacterium; assembly: GCA_964646025.1. Classification (GTDB taxonomy): domain Bacteria; phylum Campylobacterota; class Campylobacteria; order Campylobacterales; family Campylobacteraceae; genus Campylobacter_E. Next base: position 22,472 of record CAZYDK010000007.1, read on the forward strand.
TTTTTATAGTGGTTTTTGTGCTATATATGCTCTTGCTCGTGCTGGAAAAATGCTAGGTTCCGCACAAATGATACGCTTTATTCAAAGAGATGAAATAACACATTTACTACTATTTCAAAACATGATTAACTCTGTTCGCAAAGAAAGACCTGATTTATTTACAGAAGAAAATGAAGCTAGAATTTACGATATGTTTAAAAAAGCTGCAGAACTTGAGATAGAATGGGGTAAATACATAACTCAAAACCAAATTATGGGGCTTACAGATAGCATTATAGAAGATTATATACATTATCTAGTAGACCAAAGATTAGTAGCTATCGGACTAAAACGCATTTATAATGTAAAACATCCTATAAAATGGGTTGATGATTTTTCTAAATTTAACGACCAAAGAGCGAATTTCTTTGAAAGTAAAGTTACTAACTATAGCAAAGGAAGTTTGAATTTTGATGATTTTTAGTAGTGATTTTGAAAAAACTAGATGTGAACAACTAGCTTACGATATAGCTAGTAAAACGGAGCTTAGCAAATGTGTTTATGAAGCTTTTGCTTCAACTCCTAGAGAAATATTTGCTCCAATTAAAAATAGTGCGTATGAACTTGATGCTATGCCAATTGAAGGTGGGCAATGGATAAGCTCACTCATTACAGTTGCAAAAATGACAATGGCGCTTGAAATAGACGAAGCTGATAGCGTGCTAGAAATAGGTTGTGGTAGCGGATATCAAGCTGCACTACTTAGCTCTGTTGTTCGTAGGGTTTATAGTATAGAACGCATTAAAGAGCTTGTAGATAGTGCAAAAAAAAGATTTACTATGGTTAGAGCTAATGTGACCCTTAAACATGCCGATGGAACTTTAGGTTGGGCTACATATGCACCATTTGATAGAATTATGCTTTCTGCATTTACAAACAGTGTTCCAAGCATTTTGTTTGACCAGCTTAATGAAGGTGGTATTTTAGTGGCACCTATAGGCGATAGCAAATGCCAACACATAACAAAGTTTAAAAAACATAATGGAAGTATCACTAAAAAAATTTTAGATGAATGTGTATTTGTGCCTATTGTAAATGGGGTTTGCTGATTTATTGAGAAAAAATATAATTTAAGGTTTTTTTTATAAAAAAACCTTATAATTACTTTTTTTATTTTACGAAGCTTTGCTTTAATTTTGAGTGGATTTATAGCTCAGTTGGTTAGAGCAACCGGCTCATAACCGGTTGGTCCTAGGTTCGAGTCCTAGTAAATCCACCA
>CAZYDK010000008.1:0-23086 GCA_964646025.1 uncultured Campylobacteraceae bacterium
GTTATGAAAATAAAACTTAGTTTAGCCGCGGTTTTAACTTGTAGCGTTGTGTATGGCGACATAGATAAAGAGAAATGTTACGGCACATCTCAAGACTTAAGTGTTATTGATAGACAGCATACTAGTTGTGAAATAAACGGAATTTGGACTACTTGTCAAATAAGATGGGATTTAATAGACCCTTTTCCTCCATTTTTTGTAGAAAAAATTTCAAAACTTGGTGAGTGTGATAGAGGTGTTAAGTTTAGTGGAACCGTAAATGCTAGCAAGGATAGTGGTGTAAATGGTGCATTTTGTAATGCTCATTTTGTATCTAGAATAGGACCGGCTATAGCAAATGGTCATGTTGAACTGAGCGTGGCTGATATTTTGTATTCTCCAGGTTATGCTTATACTTTAGCTTATGATGGTTATAAAAGTTATGATAGATGTGATGATAGGGTTGGATGTAAGCAAGACGCTGCTTGGAATGATTTAAATCCAGGCAACAACTGTAAAAACCCATTATGGGGCATGGAAAATATAAAAAATATAGCTTTAAACGATAGGCGTTCTGTTGATTATGTAAATATAGTGCCACAATATAGTGATTTGGGAGATGATTTACACAATTATTATGATAAAAAAATTATAGAAAAGTATGGAACTTCTATCTATAAATCATATGGATTAAAGAGTTTTAATAAGCAACATTATAATTATTGTTTTAATGGCTACAGCACCAATGGCTGCGATGATGCTTTTGGGGTAGGTCGTTTGGCTAAATTTACAATGCTTGATTATGGCTATAAAACTAGCGTTGCCAATAATCCACAAAGACTAGTAGGTCTTAATGTAAGAGCAAATCATAAAAGTGATGAAACTTTAGAATCAGGTGTTATGAAAACTCTAAATGGTATGGTTATGAAGTCAAATGATATTGAGCTTACAGAAGATATTTATAAGTTAAACAAGCCTAAGCAATACTCTACTGGTGTTATAGAAACTTATGTATACAGTTCAAATAACAAGGGTTTAACATATTTTATAACTCAAGATGCAGTTTTGCCTACTGATAAAGGTCAATACTTTGAAAATCTTATCAGAAATGGTAGAGATAGTAAAATACAAGATGAATATTTTCGTAAAAAACATTCTGGTAAATCAAACTATATACAAAATATAAATGTAAGTGCAAGTAAGTCTAATGGTTATTTACATAAAAATTTATTACCTAGTATTCAAGTTGACTTTGACACTCTAGGTATCTTAGCTCCAAAGTATTTTGAATCAGTGTTTTTCAAGCTACCAAACAAAAGCACAGGTGTAACACAAGGTTATGATGGTGCATATAAAACTGATGTTTATGTTCAGCATGGTGATTGGCTTAACCGCTATATAACAGGTTTTGGAACGATAAGAGAGCTTGATAGAACAAAAGTAGACCCAAAAACTTCAGTTTATGATGGTGGTTGGTTCAATCACAGATATCTTAAAAACCCAAGCTATGCAGTATATAGCCAAAGAAATGTTAGTGGTGCAATGTATTGGGAGTCAGATATAAAAGATTTTGGTTTAGCTTATGATATGTATGACCCGATAACTACATTTATCCCAGGCGACCCAGCTTATGGTGAATTCTCATACAACAAAGATTTTGTTTATAAACAATACGCTATAGATGATGCAAGTGATACTCATGTGGATTTACACATACGCCCACTTTTTGCTCAAGTAAAAAGTGACGGACAAGGTGGATATATAGCAGAACATCAAAACAATATAAACAAAACTTTTGGTAATGGTGGTTTTAACTACAATATAAAGTATGTTTTCTACCCAGACCCAAATGGTGCTATAGGTTATAGAAAGCCAGACTTTTACAAAGCTACTGTTGGAGAGCAAGGAAATGCAACTTTGGTTTCAGATGGTAGTATGATTGGAACGGAAAAAATTTCAGATTTTTTAAATCGTGCTCAATCGTTTTGTAGTAAAGACTCACTTGCTTGTCCGCTTGTTGACGGTATGAATGGTAATAATCATTATAAAACAGATTATAAAAATGGTAATATAGTTGAATGTACTGTTAAACCTCGTCTAAAACCAGAATCTACTGAATATAATATGCAATATGATTTTTATGTAATGTGTACTCATGGATATAAAGATACACAAAGCGGTTTGAATGATGTTAAAGATAGTATGACAGAAACTACATTTAATGAAATCAAAGGTCTTGATGAGCATGGTAATGTGATAAGAGGTTCTTTAGGTGCTCCTATCTTTAAGCTAACTACAAATGGCAATATAACTCCAGCAAGAAAGCAAATCAAATCTTGCTCTAGCTTTGACAATCTAGAAAGTTGTTTATCAAATGGAGATATAGTTAATTATAACGCAGCTCTTGAAGTAATTTCTGCTACATATAAAAACGCTTATGTAACAAGTGGCAATACAACGCATTATTCTAGTGTTACTGTTGGAAATTCTAAAAAAGAAACATTATTTAGCAACCCTGCTTGGGGTGGTGATTGGTATGTTCAAGACTTTGCAACAATTAAACATAATTTAAGTGAGACAGAAAAACATAACTCAGCTATATTAAGAAGCTTACTTGGTAAAAAATCTTTAACTATAAGCTATGAAAAAGGTGCTTATGTAGGGTATTTAAAACTTGGTTCAGAGTTAAACAACTTTATACAAGAAGATGATAGTCCGCTTGTATTAGAAGCTACTTTAGGCAATATCTTAGATGAAAAAACTGGAAGAATTGTTGCATTGCCAGGTAAAATTAAAATTATCATAAAAGGTTTTAACGCACCTGTAACGCCAGAAATTAGTATAGCAACTCTTGATGAGTATAAAAAAGAGCTTGACACTATAGCTACACAAGTTCATAACAAAGTGGTGGATAAAGATAATCCTAATGGTTCTAGCAATAAATCAACGAGCTTTAGATTTAAGCAAGATTTTGGAGTAGACCAAAATCCAAATAATGGTCAGTATGTAAAAATCATACTTCAAAAAAAGACACAAAACAATGATAATGGTGGTTGGGGTAAAGGCGAGAATTTAGGTAATATTTATTTTAAAAATAAATGTGTGGATAAAGACAAAAAAGAGTGCTCTAATACTACAAACGAAGTTATCAATTCTTCAAATACATCTAATGAAGTTGATAAGCTAAAAGGCTTTAACAAATCAGACGGAAAAGTATTTGATTTTACATTAGATAATTTTAATGGCGTTAAAAATAGTATAGTTTATGAAAATGGCCACTCATCTAATGATTTAGGTGTTGGCGTGTATCGCTTTGCTATCATTTATGATTATATTGGTTCTACTAAGCCATCAGAGCCTGTTTATAGTGATGAATTTACAATCAGACCAGAGTATGTAAGTATGGCACTAAAGCAAAATGGCAAAGAGTTAAAAACACTAGAAGCTAATAAAAACTACGCTACATCAAACATAAAAAGTGCAGATATAGCACAAGCTAAGTCTATGACTTTTGAAACAGAATTTAGTTTTGAAAACGGTGTAGAAAGTAAAGATTTAACACTTTTAAATAATAAAGATTTAAATGAGTTTTATTATGTAGTTCCTATGGTTGATGTTGGTCTTGGAAACTCAGCTTCAAATATATATGGTGGCTTTAGAATGGATTTAATATCTTCAAATAAGCTTCAATCAATCAAAACCAACAATATAACTTTAAATGTTAATGATAAAGATAAGCTTGATACAAAAGAAGTTTATGTAAAAGTTCCTTATCGTGCAGATAATTTCCCTTTTGCATATAAAATCAACTTCGTATCAGCTAAAGAAGCACAATCTTGCGATATGGATAGACCTTTATCATCAGCTAATATTATGAAAGATGGTAAGTATGGTTGTAGCCCAATGATTGTAAAAGATGCAAAAAATGTGGCTTTTGACCCTATTACAAAAAGAGTTGTATGTGAAAAACCATATGCTGGTATAACAGGTTCAGAAGATAAGATGATGTGTAGTAATGTTTATAAAACTACAGCTATCAATGATGTCGCTTGTAAGCCTGTAAATGACTATGGATTTTTTAGAACTAGATTTAATGATGACTTTGAAAAAGCGTTTAGTTTTATCACTATGAATGGTTATAACGTTGTTTATGGTTGTGTTCATAAATACTCAGCTTTAGATGAAGCGACAAATACAATGGTTCCTATCTATGGATTAAGTAACCAAGAGATAGAAAAAACAGCTATAAATTTCTTTGCAGAAGGTGTAAATAAAAAAGGCATCACATTTAGCGTTATGGAAGCTAATGGTGGAGCGTTTAAAAAAGAAAGCCAAATAAGAGAAAATATAGTGTTTGGTGGAAATGCTGCAGGATATGGCACAAATACTAAGCGTGATAAGAATAACAACCCAATAGCAGCTTTAAGTCAAAGTTACTATGATGATATGAAATCACTTGTAAAAGTTGTAAAAGATAGTGGCATAGACTTTTCAAGCTTCCCAACAAACGATATTGCAGCAGGATATGGAAAAGGTGGTATAACTGCTATAAACGGTAAAATGGGCGATGCTTTAACAGAGCTTTTAGGGTATTGTAAAGCTCCTTATACATCATGCGCTTATGACCCTATAACTTTAAGTCCTACTAGAGATTATAACGCAGAAGTTAGTAGGGTAGCGGATATTGATTCTGGAGTTAGTGGTATAGGTAATAACTTTAGGGTAGGCATTACAAAAGAAAGAGTAAAAACAGAGCCTATTTATATTGTAGATAATACAACTACAGATAAGACTGTATCTAAAGTAAAAGCGGTACTTAAATACGCTACACTTGAGCCAGAAGACGCTGTTTTAGATAAACCTATAACAGACACAACAACTATAGTAAATGTTGATGATAAATCAAGAGTGAAGATTTATGAAGGTGGTGTGTTTAAGAATTTAGAAGATGATAAGAGTTTTTCTAGCTCTAAATTAGCAGATTTAAACTTACACATTTCTAAATACGCAACACTCAAAGAAACACCTATTTTATCTTTAGGTTTAAATAACAATGGCGGTAAGATTGGTTATGACATCAAGTCTAAAGATAAGGATAAAACATCAAAATCATTTAAAGAATTGAGTGTTTTATACTTTGAAAAAGATAAAGACTTAGGTAATATCTTACAACCTTTAAATGCGAATGTTAAAATCATTTATGACCCTAAAGATAACAAAAACGATTGGCGTGGGGTTGGTATAGGTAGTAAATAATTTTAGGTGTTTGGCATTTTTGCCAAACACTTTTCTTCTAAATTTCGTTTGTTTGCATCTTTTATGTATATTTACGCCTTCAAAAATTTATTACAAAGAGTTTAAATGAAAATAATGGTTGCACTTAGTGGTGGTGTTGATAGCACCACCACAGCTTATTTGCTTAAAAATCAAGGCTATGATGTTGTGGGTTGTTATATGAAACTTCACGATAAGCCAAACTATCACGAAAAAAACATAGAAAATGTAAAAACTATAAGCGAGTATTTAGGCATAGATTACAAGATACTTGATTTGCAAGATGAGTTTAAAAAGGTTGTTTATGAACCTTTTATAGACATTTACAAACAAGGGCTAACGCCAAATCCGTGTGCATTATGCAACAAAAACATAAAACTTGGAGCTTTACTTGAATTTGCCAAACAAAATGGCTGTGAAAAACTAGCCACAGGGCATTACGCAAGGCTTGAAAATGGGCTACTTAAAAAAGCTTATGATATTACTAAAGACCAAACTTATTTTCTAGCAAATGCTACAAAAGATGCTTTAGAAAATGTGATTTTTCCGCTTGGAGATATGCTAAAAAGCGATGTAAAAAAACTAGCAGGAGATATAAAAGTTTTAGAAAGCATAGCTAAGCAAAAAGAAAGTAGTGAAATATGCTTTGTAGATACTACATACATTGATATTTTATCAAAGCATACAAGCGTAGATAAAAAAGGACATGTAAAAAACACAAAAGGCGAGATAATAGGCGAACATAGTGGCTACATGCATTACACCATAGGCAAACGCCGTGGTTTTAATGTATATGTGGCACATGAACCGCATTTTGTCCTTAAAATCAACGCAAAAGACAATGAAATCATCGTAGGCACAAAAGACGAGCTAAAGCAAAATGATTTTGAGTTAGTCAACCTAAACATATTTGATGAACAAAGGCTTAAAAACGCTATATCAAGTCACACGCTAAACGCTAAGATAAGATATAAAAGTAAAGAAAGTTTATGCACCCTAGACATAAATAGCCTAAAAGCAAGACTTGATGAGAGTGCTTATGGTATAGCTAGCGGGCAACTTGCTGTTTTTTATGAAGATGATTTGGTTTTAGCAAGCGGGTTTATAAAATAACAAATGTTTAAAATCACTTCAAATGTCACTTGTTTGGGTATAAACAAACGAAATTTAGGCTTAAAATGAATACGGCTAACGAAATTTATACCCACAAAAGCCCATATAAAAATGCTTATGTGGTTACATCGGTAGCTGGTGGTGGAAAAAGCACTTTTTTATCTTTAGCAAAAAAGCGTTTTAAAACCCTAAGTGCCGATGAATTAGCCCATAAATTACTTTTAAAGCATAGTAAAAAACTAAGTCTTATTTTTGGAAATGAGATTTTAAATGGCAATACCATTGATAGAAAAAAATTAGGCGATATGGTTTTTAATGATAAATCAAAACTAAAACTTTTAAATGATTTTATGCATCCACGCATAAAAAGGCTTATTTATTTTTTTGCAAACCATAACGAAAGACTAAATAAGCCTTATTTTATAGAAATCCCACTTTTTTTTGAAAGCAAACAAAAGTATGATTTTGATAAAATAGTTTTAATTTATGCACCAAAAAAAGAATGTTTAAAAAGACTAAAAGCAAGAAGTGGCTACTCAAACAAAAAAGCACTTAGGATTTTAAACTCACAGCTTGACATAAACACAAAGCTAAAAAAATCAACTTTTGTTCTTAAAAACATAGGAACAAAAAACGATTTTATAAAGCTTTGTGAGAGATTTTTAAGGAGTATTGATGATATTTAGCAAGTATTATGCAAATGGCAATGATTTTGTAATCGCAGAAGATGATGAAAAATACCAAGAATTTATGAAAGGCAAAGACAAAATAGAGTTTATAAAACTTATTTGCAATCGTTATAAAGGCATAGGCGCAGATGGTTTTATACTTATAAAACCAACTAAACAAACGAAATTTGGCGATGAAATTGATTTTGAGTGGGAGTTTTACAACCTTGATGGAAGTGTGGCTAGTATGTGCGGAAACGGCTCAAGAGCAGCAGCTCATTTTGCATATACAAAAGGTATAGCAGGTTCTAATATGGCTTTTTTAACAGGTGCTGGAGTTATAAAAGCTAGTGTTTGTGATGATATGGTGGAAGTTTGTTTAGGGGAGCTAAAAAAAGAGCCAAAAGAAGTTGAGTTTGAAGGTAGGAAGTATTATTTTACCGATTCTGGAGTGCCACATATTGTTAATTTTGTAGATGATATAAATACTTTTGATAAGAGTTTATGTGTAAAATTACGCAATCACTTTAATGCGAATGTAAATTACGCTCAAATTATAGATAAAAACACGCTAAAAGTAAGAACCTATGAAAGGGGAGTTGAAGATGAAACTTTAGCTTGTGGGACTGGTATGGGTGCTAGTTTTTATTTTGCAAGGCGTTTTGGAGTAGAAGATAGTGCAAGAGTTTATCCTACAAGTTTAGAAGAGGTGTATTTTAGGTATGATGATGAAAAATTATATTTTAAAGGAAAGGTTATAAAGAGTTTTGAAGCTAAAGTTTAAAATTTTATATATCTTTGTTTTAGTTTTATTTAGTTCTTTAAAAGCTATGGGTTTTGATGAAGAGTATTATAAACTTGAATACCCACAAATGAAAGAAGAGTTTTTTAATCAAATCAGCTCTATGCTTGATGTGAGCTTTGAAAAACTAAACGAAGAAAGAGAGTTTGCTAAAGCTTTTATAGAAAAATCTTTTTTATCTAGTTTTCAAAACCTAGATAAAGAAGAGCTTGAAAGGCTTAGTCAAATCCAAACCAAATACCGCATAAAAAATCTTTTTGATTTTAATGAGTATTATCTTAAAATCCAGCCAATCCCAAAGTCTATGGCTATAGCTCAAGCATTAGTTGAAAGCGGAACAGGCACAAGCAGATTTACAAAAGAAGCAAACAATTTATTTGGAGAATGGACATTTGGTGCAAAAGGTTTAATTCCAAATGAAAGACTACCTGGCAAAACTCACAAAATCAGGATTTTTGATAGTTTGCAAGATAGTGTTGATAGTTTTGTATTAAATATCAATCGTCACAGAGCATATAGGTATTTTAGAGATAAAAGGCTTGAAGCTATAAAAGAAAATAAGCCTATGGGAATACACGCAGTAGATGATTTAAAAGCGTATTCAGAAAATGGAGAATATTATACAAATACTGTAAAATCAGTTATAAAAAAATACGATTTACTTAGGTTTGATGAGATTATAAAGGAGTAATTATGATAAAAAGACTTGAAAATATGTTTTTAATGCAACAAAAACTAAACGATGATACTTGTGGGATAGGTTGGGAACAAGGCTTTGCTAAAAATGGCAAGATGATAAGCTTTAGAAGATGTGTGTATATGGAGTGTGCAGAGCTTATAGATAGTTTTGATTGGAAGCATTGGAAACTTGGTAAGAACAATTTTTTAAATGTAAAAATTGAGCTTGTTGATATTTGGCATTTTATAATGTCGCTTTTACTTGAAGAAACAAAGCGTGAAGATAAGGCTTCTTTTTTAGCACATGAAATTAACTCAAATAAAAATTTCATTAGTTTTTGCAAATACAAACACGCTAATCCAGAAGAAAACATTTATATGATTATAAACGACATTGAAAGCATTATTCATAAAACAAGCGGATTTTCTTACGATATAGAAGAAGTTGTAAATGTGTTTTTTGCACTTTGTGTTAAATGTGGGCTTAGTTTTGATGAGCTTTATAGTAAATACATCGGTAAAAATGTATTAAATAAATTCCGCCAAGAGCATGGATATAACGACGGAACTTATAAAAAAGTATGGAATGATTTAGAAGATAATGAAGTGATGTCAAACATACTTAAAGAAAATCAAAACATAGATATAAACGAGCTTTACGCAAAACTTGAAGAAGTTTATAGCAAGATTTAAGCTAGATTTTAGTATAAATAAGGTTTTTTAAAAGGAATAAAATGAAAGATATTATAGGCTATAAAGATAGTAACGGCAATATTTTTGATACTCAAAGTGTGAGTGATACTTCAAATCTTGAGCCGATTTTTTTTGATAATTCTAATGAAGCACTTAGCATACTTCGCCACAGCTGTGCTCACTTAATGGCTGAGGCTATAAAAAGTTTGTATCCTGAGGCTAAATTCTTCGTTGGACCTGTTGTTGAGCATGGGTTTTATTATGATTTTAAAGTTGATAAGAAATTAAATGAAGATGATTTAAAAATCATAGAAGAAAAAATGCGTGAGATTATCAAACAAAAGCAAGATATCGTAAAACAAAACATAAGCTATGAAAAAGCTTGTGAGATGTTTAAGGGTGATGAGCTTAAAGAATATCTTTTAAACAAACTACAAGGTGAGCAAATAAGTATTTACTCACAAGGTGGATTTACTGACCTTTGTCGTGGTCCTCATGCACCAAACACTACTTATTTACAAAACTTTAAACTAACAAAAATTTCAGGTGCTTATCTTGGTGGTGATGAAAAAAATGAAATGCTAACTCGTGTTTATGGCGTTCTTTTTGCGGATAAACAAAGTTTAAAAGACCATTTGCATATGCTAGAAGAAGCAGCAAAAAGAGACCATAGAAAATTAGGAAATGAGCTTAAGCTTTTTACATTTGATGAAAAAATAGGTGGCGGTTTTGGTCTTTGGCTTAAAAACGGAGCTAGACTTAGAAGCAAACTAGAACACAAACTTTATAAAGCTCATAGAATGAGATTTTATGAGCCAGTAAGAGGTCCTGAGATACTAAATGCTAGTGTTTGGAAAACTAGCGGACATTATGATAATTATAAAGAAAATATGTATTTTACAAAAATTGATGAGCAAGAGTATGGCTTAAAGCCTATGAACTGCGTTGGGCATGTGTTTTGCTATAAAAGTGAAACTAGAAGTTATCGTGATTTGCCTATCAAGTTTTTTGAGTATGGGCTTGTTCATAGACATGAGATGAGCGGTGCTTTACACGGGCTTTTAAGGGTTAGAGAATTTACTCAAGATGATAGCCATATCTTTTGTATGCCTAGTCAAATCAAATATCTAGTAAAAGAGATTTTAGAATTTGCAAGAAAAATTATGCAAGCATTTGATTTTAAATGGGAGCTTGAAATCTCAACCAAACCAGAAAAATCAATCGGAGATGATGAGATTTGGGAAATCGCCACAAACGCACTAAAAGAAGCACTTGATGAAGAAGGTATAAAATACGGCATTGATGAGGGTGGCGGTGCTTTTTATGGTCCAAAAATAGACATAAAAATCACAGATGCTATTGGCAGAAAGTGGCAATGTGGAACTGTTCAAGTGGATTTTAACCTACCAGAAAGATTTGAACTTGAATACACAGATGAAAACAACGAGAAAAAACGCCCTGTAATGCTACATCGTGCTATTTTGGGTAGTTTTGAAAGATTTATAGGAATTTTACTTGAGCATACAGCGGGAGAGTTGCCGTTTTTTATAGCGCCAACTCAAGTTGTTATTATCCCTGTTGGCTCATCACATTTAGATTATGCGAAAAAAATCCAAACAATGCTTATGGAAATAGGAGTAGATGCGGATATAAGTGATAAAAATGAAACATTAGGAAAAAGAATACGCACAGCGGAAAAAGAAAAAGTTCCGTTAATATGTGTTATTGGTGACAGCGAAGTTGCACAAAACCAAGTAGCTCTTAGAGATAGACGCGCTAGAGAGCAAAAGGTTATAAGTGTTGAGGAATTTATGAAAATAATCAATGAAAAATTAAATGAGGTGACTTTTTGAGCAAAGAAAAAGAGATTTTGCTAAACGAAGAGATTAATTTTAGCGAGGTTAGATGTGTAGGTGATGATGGTACTCAGTATGGTATCATCAGTAGTGATGAAGCACAGGATATAGCAGATAGACTTGGGCTTGATTTGGTTTTGATAGCAAAAGACGCTAAGCCACCAGTTTGTAAGATAATGGATTATGGTAAGTTTTGTTATCAACAAGAAAAAAAGCAAAAAGACGCTAAGAAAAAGCAAAAAGTTATTGAGATAAAAGAAATCAAGCTATCTGTTAAAATAGCTCAAAATGATATAAATTATAAAGTTAAACATGCGATAGAGTTTTTAGAATCAGGAAAGCATGTGAGATTTAGAGTATTTTTAAAAGGTCGTGAAATTAGCACTCCAGAAGTTGGTGTTGCTTTGCTTGAAAAAATTTATACTCTAGTTGAAGATGTGGCAGTTATAGACAAAAAACCTTTGCTTGAAGGCAAGTATGTAAATATGCTTGTTGTTCCTAAAAAGGCAGAGAAAAAATAAACTTTTATAAATTTCGTTTGTTTCAAACAAACGAAATTTAACAAACAAATTTAGGATAATCGTGTTAATTAGTAAATTGTATGAGTTTGAAAGTGCCCATATAGTTAGGGATTGTTCTAGCACTAGATGTTCTACGAGTTTGCACGGGCATTCTTATAAGGTTGAAGTGCAGCTTACTAGCGATGGGCTTGATAATGCTTTTATGGTTTATGATTTTGGTCTTTTAAAGCCTATAAAAACTTTTATTGATAGTTTTGACCATGGGATTTGCCTTAAAAGTGATGATGATATAAACTATATAAACGACATGAAAAAACATTCTGCTAGATGGATAGAACTTCCTTGCAATCCTAGTGCAGAGGGTTTTTGTGTGATATTTTTTATATGTATTGATAAAATACTTAAAAATACAAAAATGATAAATAGCGAAAAAGGCGTTAGGCTTCATTCAGTTAAGGTAAATGAAACTCGCACTGGGTACGCACAATGCTTTTATGATGATGCTTTTTTAAATCATAAAGCTATTTTTGATATAAATGACATCGTTTTTTCAGAGCAAGTTGAGTTTGAAAATGGTGGATTTTTAAAAAAGCTTAAAACAAACGAAATTTTTATAAATCCAAAAAAAATATGAAAGGATAAAAGTGGATTCTTACTCGCTAATTAGAGATATACATATTTATAGTGTTTATGCTACTGGGTTTTTAATGGTTTTTTATCTTATTTTAACTCAAAGTAAATGTGGTGAGTTTGATTATATAAAAAGAATTCGTGTTTTTTTACCTACATATTATATGTTTTTTGCGATTATGTTTTTTACTGGGATTTTGTGTAATGCAATGCTTGGCTTTATGCTTGATAAAAACATAATTACTATGATTATTAGCTTTTTTGTGATTTTATATCTTGCGATTTTGCAATTTAGCTTGTTTAAAAAAGCAAGAAGAATTAGAAGTTATAGAAAATTTAGAGTTCAAAGTTTTTTGATTTTGCTTTTATCAATTTGCTTGATGGTTTTTTCATCTTTAAAACTAGCAGATAAGTTTTTTTAATGCAATTTTTTTATCATCAAAAAGCAGGGGAGATTACTTTAAAACTAGATGATATAGCACATTTTAAGGCTAGAAGATACAAGGTTTTGGATAAGGTTTGTTTTGTAAATTTTGTTGATTTTATGCTTTATGAGTATGAGATTACTAGCTTTGATAAAAAAAATATAATTTTTACTCTTTTAGACTCTAAAAATCTACCTAAAAACGAAACTATCAAAGAAAATATCATCGCACTTTGCGTTATAGACATAAAAGAGATTTTTGAGATTTTACCATTTTTAAACGAGATAAACACTCATAAGCTTTTGCTAGTTTATGGGGATTTTTCTCAAAAAAATTACAAGCTTGATGATAAGTTTATGCAAAAAGCAAATAAGATTTTGATTAATTCAAGTGAGCAATGCGGAAGATATGGGATAATGCAAATTGAAGTTTTTAAAAGCTTGAAAGATTTGCTAAAAGAGTATAAAGACATTGTTTTAGTAGATTTTAATGGCACAGAAGATATAAAAAGTGGCGGCGTGTATCTTGTAGGTCCAGAGGGTGGGTTTAGCCCTAAAGAAAGGTCTTTAGGAGTTAAAATGGCTAGATTAAATCAAACAAACATCTTAAAAGCAAAAACTGCAACTTGCTTTATAGCTTCAAAAATCTTTTGATTATTTATTAAAAAATGCTTAAATTAAGCGGTATTTTAACTATATTTTGTAAAATCACCGTTTATTTTTAAAAAAACATCACGAGGAAAAGTCATGAAAAAAGATATACATCCAGATTATGTAGAGTGCAATGTAGTTTGTGCTTGTGGTAATACTTTTGCAACTAAGTCAAACAAACCAGAATTAAAAGTTGATATTTGTTCATCTTGCCACCCATTTTTCACAGGTAGTGAAAAGATAGTAGATTCAGCTGGTAGAGTTGAGAAATTTAAGAAAAAATACAATATGTAATAATGCTTTATTTTATTCCTACCCCGATAGGAAACTTAGAAGATATAAGTTTTCGTGCTATTTCAGTGCTTAAAACTTGTAAAACATTATTTTGTGAAGATACTAGAGTTACAAAAAGTCTTATAAATCTTTTAAATGATAAATATAACGCTGGTATCTTCATAGATACTTTTATCCCACTTCATACTCACAACGAAGATAAAATCAATATTGATAATGAAATTTTTAACTCAAATGTAGCGTATCTTAGCGATGCGGGTATGCCAGGTCTTAGCGACCCAGGAGAATGGCTTGTAAATTACGCTATACAAAATAATATTGATTATGAAGTTTTGCCAGGTGCAAATGCTGCTTTAGTCGCACTTATCTCAAGTGGATTTTGTAAAAAAGAGTTTAATTTTATTGGGTTTTTAAATATCAAAAAAGATAGGCTTTCTGCTTTAGAAAAAATCTTATTCCACCCATATCCAAGTATCATTTATGAGTCAAAAACAAGGCTTTTAGAGCTAATTGATAACATTTGTGAGATTGATAAGGATAGAGATATTTTTTGCATGAAAGAAATTAGTAAAAAATATGAAAAAAAATACCATGCAAAAGCAGAACAAATGAAAAGTATCTTAAAAGATGAAAATCTAAATGGCGAATGGGTTGTGGTGGTTAATGGTAAAGAAATAAAACAAAACACATTAAACGCTAGTGATATTTTATCCCTATCCTTACCGCCTAAAATCACAGCAAAACTTCTAGCTAAGTTAAACAAAACAGATGTTAAGCTAGAATACGAAAAACTTTTAAAGAGCAAATAATGATAATTTATGGAAAACAAGTATTTTTATACTATTTAGAACACCACAAAGAAAAGATAGAAGAAATATATTTAGCAAAAGAAATAGATAAGCCACTTTTTAACAAAATCGCAAAATGTGGAGTAAAAATCCAAAAGCTTGATTTTATAAAAGCCCAAGCTATGGCAACTGGTGGCAATCATCAAGGCTTTTTAGCAAAAGTAAAAGATTATGAATTTTGTGATTTTAACTCACTTAAAAAAAGTGATTTTTTACTTATTTTGTATAATTTAAATGATGTTGGAAATATAGGAGCGATAATTAGAACCGCTTATGCTTTGGGTGCTTGTGGTATAGTTATTATCGCAAAAGATATAAACGCAGCAAATATAACTCGCACTAGCCAAGGTGCTATTGTGGATATGAAAATAGCTTTAAGTAATGACGCTTTAACTTGTATAAACGAGCTAAAACAAACAGGCTTTAGTATAATAGCAAGTGCAAAAGATGGAAAAAGTATAGTAGGATACAAAAAAGAAGGCAAAAAAGCACTTATTTTAGGTAACGAATCAGAAGGCATACCAAACAAAATCTTATCAAAATGCGATGAGATTGTAGGTATAAAAATGAGTAATAATTTTGATAGCTTAAATGTAAGTGCAGCTTGTGCAATACTTTGTGATAGGATTTTAAATGGATAATAGTAGTTTGGAGATAAATAAAAACATAATAGAAGGCATACAAGTTTTAAAATCATATTCTTTAAGAGATATAGAACAACAAACTCACATTGATATGGATACTATAGAATACATCATCAAATGTGATTTTGACAAGCTTAGAAAAAATAAAACCAAAGCTATGATAAAAATTCTTGAAAGAGAATACAAGATAGATTTGAGCGAGTGGGTTAGGCTTTTTGATGAACATTGTAATACTTTACCCGCTAAAGAAGAAAATCATATGAAAGTAAAACCAACGCTTAAAAAATACGACCAAGAAGCAATGGGTGGTGGGAGTAGTTTTAAGTGGATTGTTATAATTTTGATTATATTTATTTTGATTTGCGTTGGAATTTTTATTAAATTCCCTGATATGTTTAACTTTTCATCAGAGCAAACTAGCACAAGTGATGATGTTGCTGTGGTTATAGATAATAGTAAGCCTATTAAAACTAATGATACTTTCGTTGTTGCGTCCCCAAAAGTAGAGCAAGAAGTGGTGGTTGAGCCTTCAAACAAACAATCTGTAGAAGCTAATACAAATGCGCCTAAAACAGATACAGCAGAAAGCACCACAGAGCAAGAGCTTCAAACAAACGAAATTCAAGCACCACAAGAAGAAGTGTCTTTAAATCAAGAAGAAAATAAAGATGAAGCTTTAGAAGAAGAAATCAAAGAAGATTTAGGTTATGAGTATATATCAAACTATGGTACAAAAGAAGTAAAAGTAAAACCTTTAAAAATGGTTTGGTTTAATTTTTATGATATGAAAACTAAAAAAACAAAAACCTTTACAACAATAAAGCCATTTACTATCACAGAGCCTGTTTTAGTTCTTACAGGAAATTCACTTTTTGAGCTTGAGGCGGCAGGGCAAAAGATAGATTTTGAAGATAAAAGTCTTAGAAGAAGATTTTATTTTGATGGCGATAGTTTAAAAATTGTTGATGAAGAAAACTATAATAAAATCAAACAACTAAAATAAACACAAAAGGATTTAAATGTTTAAAAAAATACTGTTTTTATGTGGATTTTTTTGTGTGAGTTTGTTTTCTCAAAGTAGTTATGAAATAGCTAAAATTATTTCAAATGCAGATGAAGCAAAATTAAGACTTTTATTTAGTAGAGACTATCTTGATGGTTATACTCATCAAAATATAGAAAAAATTAGTGAGATTTTACAAACAAACTCTTTGTTTAAAGTGGCTTTAGATAGCCCAAAAGATATCAATATAGAATTTTATGCAAAAGCTAATTCTATTTTGTTTTTAAATACTATTACAAATATGCTACATTCACTTGGTTTTGTTCATTTTTATATAACAGAGTTTAGTAAAAATGATGACAATTTAAAAATCAAAATCACTCTTCAAAGTAGTTTTTTAATTGACCCAGGTCAGGTTTATACTCATTTTAGACAAAGTAGAATTTATATAACACAGATGAAAAGACTAGCTCATGGGGATTATGGGTATTATCTTGATTTTAGTAAGTTTAGCGTTAATGCGGATTTGGTTTTATCAAAAGGCAATGTTTATAAGCTTACAAAACCACTTAGAATGTATTTTGTATCTGTTGAAAGTGCAGTAAAATCAATCAATATCACAACAAATGTTGGCGATATTTGGTATCCAAAAATTGAGTTTTTAGATAAAAATTTAAACCTTATACAATCAATTTCAAGTATAAACTTAACAAAATCGCTTGATTTAGATATCCCAGCAGAATGCAAATATATCAAAATAGGGGATAATTTTGCTATAGAAAATATCAAGCGTGGTTTAAATATCACTACAAAATAGGTCAAAAATGCAAAATATTTTTCAAAAAGCTTGGGGGGATAGCTTAGGGGTTATGGATTATGGGTATCAAAATGATATTTATAATCCTTCAAAAATCGCTATTTTTTTAAGTGCAAATTATACTAACTATCAAAGACTTTTAGCGCTTGAGAGCTTTTCAAATCTTCTTGAAAGCACGAATTTGCCAAAAGATATTTATGGTATCAAGCTTTCTCAAATAGCGTCTTTAAACTCTATTTTAAAAAACCTAGTATCAAAAGAAGATGTGCTTTATCATCTAAATGAGCTTAAGATTATAGATAGTGAGATGATTTTTTATGATTTTGTTAAAAACTGCGAGCAAAAAGTCATAAAAACAGATACTCAAGAGTTGTTAAATGAAAGCAAAAACGCCATTTTAGAGCAACTTAAAGACCTAAAAGAGTTAGTAGATGATAAAAAAAGCGTAGAAGAATTAGAGCAAAAGTTTAAAAGTAGCGAATTTCGTGTGCTAGTTAGCGGCGTTTTAAATAGCGGTAAATCAAGCTTTATAAACACTTTGCTAAAAAAAGACCTTTTAGGCGTTAGCAATGTTCCAAAAACAGCAAATATGACTTTGCTTAAATACTCAAAAACCCCACCAAAAGAAGCTTTGGTTGAGTATTTTGACAAAGATGAGTGGGAAAGCATTAAAGCAGCCTCTAAAGATAGCAAAGAAATAAACGAAATTTTGCAAAAAGCAAACCAAAGCCTTATAAAATCAGACAAAAACACAGCCTACATCAGCACAGATGAGCTAAAAACACAAAGCGGGGCGGATTTTGATGACGCTGTGCTTATTAAAAAAATCACGCTTTATGATGATAGTGAGTTTTTGTTTGGTGGGATTAGTCTTTGTGATACTCCTGGTCTTGATGATGTGATAGCTACAAGGGAGATGTTAAGCATAAAAGAAGCTAAAAAAGCAGATGTTATCTTGCACCTTACAAACTGCACCCAAAGTCTTGCAAGTAAAGATATTGAGTTTTTAAACGAGTGTGTGAAAGATAATACAAAGCTTGTGATAGTTCTTACAAAAGCAGACTTGATAAATGAAGATGAGCTTTCAAGTGTAAAATCATACGCTCTTGATAAAATCAAAAAAAGCCTAAACAAAAATGATGATTTTTTAGACGAGATAAACATTTTTGCTATATCTTCTCATAGCGGTTTTGGTATGGATAGTCTTTGTGGTTTTTTAATCAATGATTTGTTTAAAAAGCAATCAAACAGCCTTATATCTAGCACCAAAGCAAAGATAAAATCATACGCTAAAGACCAAATTGATGTGCTAAATCAAAAAAACACAAAACTAAATCTAAACAAACAAGAAAAAGATAATGATATATCATCTAAACAAACGAAATTAGATGGGTCTTTAAAAGAATTATCAAATTTAGTGTCTAAAGCAGACAATGCAAACTTTACTTGTGATATAAGTCTTAAAAACCCTTTTGCTATGCTATCAAAAAGCCTAAGTATAAAAATCGTTGATAATATAGCTTATAATAAATCCAAAATATCTAGCACAAGCTTTATAAAAACAGCCTTAGAAGACGCATTAAGCGATATTGCTAGAGATATTTATACAAAAAATATCAACTTTTTAAATGCTATTTATGATGAGGTTGGTGTTTTATCTAAACCAGAAATTGATGTAAAATCAAGCGTTTTAGAGTTTAAGGATAAGTTTTTTATGATGATTTTTCCATCTGTTTTAAATGTTATAAACGCTGATTATGACCCAAAAGATATACAAAAAACACAACTTTTTATATCATCAAAACTTAGCGAAGTTTTTAACTCATTTGATAAATACGATGATTTTGATATAAGCGGTATTTACAAAACCAAGCTTTATGAGTATTTTGATAACCTTAAACAAAAAATCAATGAAGAAAAAAGCCTAATATCATTAAACGATACAGATGAGATTTTAAGAGTTTATCAAAAAAACACACTTGATATACAAAAGCTTGAAAATATCATAAAATGGTGCGAAAATGATAGCTAGATTAGTAAAAGAATACGAAGAAAGATACCTTAAAACTTTTAATGATGATTTTAATGGTAGGGTTTATAAGCTACTTTTAGATTTAAAAGACCCAAGTTTACATCAAAGCCAAGTAGCGATAGATTATGTAACAAATCTTGCAAAAAGCCTAAAATCTCCGCTAAAAGTAGGCGTCATAGGGCAGTTTTCAAGCGGTAAAAGCACACTTTTAAACCTTGTTTTAGGCAAAAATATACTACCAACAGGCGTAATCCCTGTAACATTTATGCCTACTTTTTTAAAGTATCACAAAGATTATCTTTTAGGCGTTAAATTTGATGATAAAGATGAGATTTTAGCAGATGCAAGCGAGCTTGATAGCTACACAGACCAAAGAAAAGAAGGCAAAAACTCAAAGCAAATTAGTATCTACTCTCCAAGCGATATTTTAAAAAATATCACTTTTGTTGATACGCCAGGATTAAACGCTAATGAAAAAGATGAAAAAACAACCAAAGCAATGCTTAAAGATTTTCATCTTATCGTGTGGTTATCTTTAGCACAAAATGCGGGTAAAAAAAGCGAACAAGATACCTTAAAAAGCTTAGATATCCCAAGCAAAAGCATATGCCTTATAAATCAAAAAGATAAACTTACTTTAGACGAGCAAGAAGTGCTTAAAAAGCATTGTGATAATGTTTTTGGTGGTATTTTTAATGAGATTTTGCTTATTTCATGCAAACAAAAAGAGCAAAACATAGAAGGCTCTGGATATGATGAGTTTATAAAGTATTTGTGTAGTCTTGATAGTGATGAGATAAAAAAAGAATATATAAAATCAAGATTAAAAGAGCTAAAACAAGATTTAAAAAGACAATGTGAAGTGATAAAAACCCCATATATTGACATCAAAAACATCATAAGTTTATATGAAAAAACATTGTTAAATGATGAGGTTTTAAATTGCATTAAGTCCTTAGAGGAAAAAATCTTAATCAAACTAAAAGAAATAGCAAACCAAATCACAGAATTTATTCAAAGCAAAATCACCACCAAACAAACGAAATTTTATACTCAAAATACTTCTTTACTACATAAAAATTGTTTTAAAGAGCATTGTTATGAAGTGTCAAATCTTTTGGTAGATAACATCTACTCAGACCTTTTTTTCAATCAAGACAAGTTTAGTAGGCAGTTTAAAAAAATCAACCATGATTTAAAAAACGACTTTTTAAAGCTTAAAAACCTTATATCATCAAGCACAGACAAGCTTTCTTATGACATTGATTTAATCACTACAAAGTATTCAAGCTTTTCTAAAGACAATGAGTTTTTTAGCGATAATGAGTTTTTGAGTGTGCGTAATTTTTGCTACTCTTTAAAAAGCGTGATTTTAGGGGATTTACTAGTGGAGCAAAACGCTACTTTTAGTAGTATTGATAGCTTTTTTGATAAATTAGAGCTAAAAGCGTTTAACAACTTCATGCAAGCAACAAGACTTGCACTATCAGAACTTTATGAGAAAATAGAAGCAAGTAAGCAGTTTTATGAGATAGATAATGCTAATTTTAGCCTTTATATACCTAGCACAAAAGATATTTATGAAAGGCTTTTGGTTAGTTTCAACTTTTATGAGTTTGAGCAAATGGTGGAAAAATCGTATCTTAAAAAGCTTTATTTGGAGCTAGTTTCAAACTTAGCTCAAAAAGTAGAGCAAAAACATAGATTTTTAGACAAAAAGTTAGAAGAATCTACCAAACAAAGCTTACATTTTGATACAATCTTTGAAAATGTTTTGAAAGGATAAAAAATGGGACTAAAAGCAGATAATTGGATAAGAAAAATGGCATTAGAGCATAAAATGATAGAGCCGTTTTATGATAAAAACATCGGAAAAGGCGTGATAAGTTACGGACTTTCTAGCTATGGATATGATATATGTGTGGGCGATGAGTTTAAAATCTTTACAAACATAAACTCAAGTTTAGTTGACCCAAAAAACTTTAGCGAACAAAATGTGGTTGATGTAAAAGGGGACTTTTGTATAATCCCACCAAATTCTTTTGCACTTGCATCTACGGTGGAGTATTTTAGGATACCAAATGATGTTTTAGCAATTTGTCTTGGAAAAAGCACTTATGCAAGATGTGGGATTATAGTAAATGTCACTCCTTTTGAGCCAGGATTTTGCGGAAATATCACGATAGAAATAAGCAACACAACCCCAAATCCAGCTAAAATTTATTCAAATGAAGGTATAGCTCAAGTGTTGTTTTTTAAAGGCGATGAGCCGTGCGATAACACTTATGCAGATAAAAACGGCAAATATCAAAATCAAGGCGGCATAACTTTACCTAGAATTCTCAAAGACTAATCAAATGTCACTTGTTTGAGATAAAGCAAGTTTTTATGGTGGGGGGTTACTAAATTTCGTTTGTTTGGGCTTTTGTTTAAATTAAAGTCCAAACAAACGAAATTTAATGTTTAAGGAGTATATATGAAAAAGACTTTATGTTCTTTAGCGGTTTTAGGTGCATTGATGGTGGGTTGTAATGATAGTGGTCTTACTGATGAAATGGTAAAAAACTATGAAGCAAACCTAAATAAAGATTTAGATGAAGCAAGAAAAACTTTAAAAGATGAGATTGACGGTGTTAATGTAAAGCTACCTGATTTTAAGTGTAAAAAAGAAAGCTCAAAAATTGTTTGTCAAACTTCAGATATCGCAGTATCAATGCAAGAGCAAGAAATTTTATCTATAAAAGATATAACTTTAAAAACAAGTCAAGTTTATACGGGTGATAAAAAAGGTGAAATAAGCATAAGTGAAGCCTATGCGAATATAGCTAAGAAGAGCATTAGCGATGAGCTAATCATAAATGGCTTTAAGCTTAGTGATGCATCTAAAGGTTTGATAGCACTAGCTGCTATGCAATCAAAAGAATTAGCATTTTTACCGGCTTTAGCTGATGGCGAGTATAATATCTCTTTGGTTGATAAATATAGTCCTAAAAATGAGCTTTTATCAGGAGAGATTATATTTAGTATAGACAATATCACAAAAGGTATCAAGCTAAGCACTTCTTTAAAACATGATGTTGATTATAAGCTTTTGACTGATATTGTTGATAAATATAAACTAGCTACTTTTGATGTAAAATCTCAAAGCGTTAAACAATCAGATAAAAAAGATAGTCTAGGTTATGAAGAAGCTGAAAAAGTAAAAGATGCTATCTTAAAATCAATAATCGTAGAAAAGCTAAACATCAACGCTAGTTTAAAAGATATACAAGCTTTTAGCTCAAGTTTAGATTATGTTAAATCAGAGATAAAAGATGATATAAGGCGTGGAGAAGACGCTGAACCTTCTAGAAAACTTTTAGAAGTGATAGATAAGTTTGAAAAATCAAATCCGCATTCTTTATCATTTGAGCTTGCAAGAAAGGTTGGCGTGAGCTTGTTTGATTTTAATGAGCTAAGTAGCACTAGCGAAGAAACTGATAAAAAGTTAAGAGAAGGCGTAACGCTTAAGATAAACGATATTGACTTTACAGAGTTTTTGATAAAGTGATTTTGAGTGAGGGGGGGGGTGAAAGCTTGTGTCAAATTTCGTTTGTTTGGCTTTTTATAATCTAAAATATTATTTAGCCGACTATAAAAATATCAATATTAAAAAATTATTTTTAATCATCTTCGTTACCACAATATTTTGTGTATCCAAGCGTACAAATTTTCTGTTTATATCTTTTTGCATCATTTTTATAATCATCATCTATCGCATTTTCATACATAGCATAACATACAGCTATATTGTTTTTTTGGGTTTTTCATCATTTTAATCTTCATATTAACATTGTCAAGCTATGTTTGGTCTTCATTTACATGATAAATGATAATATTTTTTAGCTTTTGATGTGTTTTGGGTTAAATTTCGTTTGTTTAAAGCAAAGTTCAAACAAACGAAATTTGTATTAGTATTTGTATTCAAAGCTACCTATAAATGTTCTCCCTCTTGCTTTGTTATCATAATACTTTGTTGTTTGTTCGCCCCATGATGTATCTGCTTCGCCAGATACTAACCCTGTGCTTGAGTTATACATATAAAGTGCGTCCATATAGTCTTTGTTAAAGACATTTTGAACTTCTAGCTTAAATGTTAAACCTTTGATTGGTTTATAGA
>CAZYDK010000009.1:0-11562 GCA_964646025.1 uncultured Campylobacteraceae bacterium
GCTCTATGCTTTTTAGTGCGGTTTTTGTTCTTAGTGTGATTTCAAAAACCTTTATCCCACCATCATAAAGTGCTTTTACAATATCAAGCGTATCTTCATAGTTTTGTATAGCCATTACGGGTATTACTGGATTTATGCTTAAAATTTGTCTTGCTGTCATCTTTTATCCTTTATAAAAAAATTCCCCCAAAACTCATAGCACCCATTTCGGCGCTACTTGTATTGTTTCTAAAGCATTCAAAAAGCTCACGCCCCATGCCAATGCTATTTTGAGTTAGATTAGCTAAAGGCTCATTATCTCTATCTAAAAAATCTTTTTCTAAATTGTCTAAAATCCCATTTTGTGCGTCAAAATATATCATATCACCTGTTTTTATTTTGTTTATATTTCCATTTAGCATAGCTTCTGGACTTGTGTGTATAGCAGCAGGGACTTTTCCACTAGCACCACTCATTCTACCGTCTGTAATTAAGGCAACTTTATATCCTTTATCAATCAAAACGCTAAGCTGTGGGATAAGCTTGTGAAGTTCTGGCATTCCGTTTGCTCTTGGACCTTGATATTTAACAACCGCTACAAAATCTTTGTTTAAAAGTCCATCATCAAATGCTTTTAAAACTTCTTTTTGGTCGTTAAATACTATAGCTGGTGCTTTTATGACTTTGTTTTCATCGCTTAGAGCAGATACTTTTATAATGCTTCTTCCTATGTTACCTTTCATAACCTTAAGTCCGCCATTTGGCATAAAAGCATTATCAAAGCTTCTTAAGACATCTTCATCACGGCTTTTTTCTGTGCTATTTGTGTATTTTATAGTGTTATCTTCTAAGATAGGTTCTTTTGTGTAATGGTTTAAACCTTTACCCATTATAGTATTTACATCTTCGTGCAATAATCCGTTTTTTAAAAGCTCTCTTATTATAAAGCCTAAGCCACCAGCTTTGTAAAAATCATTTATATCAGCACTTCCGTTTGGATAAATTTTTGCCAAAAGCGGAGTTATGTGCGATAAAGCGTCAAAATCATCCCAATCAATCACTATCCCACAAGCTCTAGCGATAGCTACAAGATGTATAGAATGGTTTGTAGAACCACCTGTTGCCATAAGTCCAACTATGGCATTTACTATACTTTTTTCATCTATTAAATACCCTAAAGGAATGGCTGTTTTATCTTTGATAGAGTTTATAAAATGACTTGTTGTGTGTTTTATAAGCTCTTCTTTTAGCTTTGTTTTTGGGTTGATAAAAGCAGAATTTGGCATATGAAGTCCTAGCATTTCAACCATAACTTGATTTGAATTAGCAGTCCCATAAAAAGTGCAAGTTCCAATATCATGATATGTATCCATTTCGCTTTTTAAAAGTTCTTCTTTTTGTATTTTGCCTTGTGCGAACAATTCTCTGGTTTTTGCTTTTTGTGAGTTTGAGATTTTGCTAATCATCGGTCCGCTTGGTATAAAAATACTAGGTAAATGCCCAAATCTTAAAGCACCTATTAAAAGTCCAGGAACTATTTTATCACACACCCCAAGATAAATAGCACCATCAAAAACATTGTGGCTTAGTGCTATAGCAACGCTCATAGCTATATTGTCTCTTGAAAAAAGCGAAAGCTCCATTCCTAAAAATCCTTGCGTGATACCATCGCACATAGCTGCTGTTGCACCTGCAAACTGAACGCTTGTTTTGTGTTTGTATGCTTCTTGTTTGATTATATCTGGATATGTTTTGTATGGGGCATGAGCTGATAACATATCGTTATATGATGAAATTATGCCTATGTTTGGTATGTTTAATTTTATGATTTTATCTTTGATATCATTTGGCAAACTAGCGTATGAGTGTGCTAGATTTGCACAACCTAGATTTGTTTTTTGTGTAGCAAATGAATCTATCATTTTTAGATAATGAGTTCTTGTTTTTTGGCTTTTTTTGATTATGTTATTTGTGATTTGTAGTAAACTTTTATTCATAAAACTTCCTTATAAAGTTTATTTTTATCATATCTACAAAATGCTTATAAAAACGCTCAAACAAACGAAATTTATATCAAAAGTGATGATTTGTTTTTATAGTTTTAATTTATTTTATGTATATTTATGGTTTTGATTACAAAGGGCTTATATGAAAAATAATTTTGATTTTATTTTGTTTGGTGCTACGGGTGATTTGGCTAATAAAAAGCTTTTTCCTAGTTTATACAGTGCTTTTTGTAAAAATCTTTTGCACGATGATTTTAAAATCATCGCAACAGGTAGAAAAAAATTAAGCCTAGATGAGTTTGTAGCTAGATTAGAGCAAAATATGTTACCGCTTATAAAAGATGATTATAATGCTTGGGGTGAGTTTTTAAAGCATTTAGATTATGTAGATATAGATATTGATGATTTAAAAAGCTTTGAGAAATTAAAGCTAAGAAATGTTGATGTTGTGGTTTATTTTTCTATATCTCCAAATTTTTTCATAAAAGCATGTGAGAATTTGTCAAAAATAGGGCTAAAAAATGCAAGAATTGTTCTTGAAAAGCCTTTGGGGCTTGATTTAAAAAGTTGTAAAAGCATAAATGATGAGGTTTTAAAGTATTTTAGTGAAGATAAGATTTATAGAATAGACCATTATTTGGGTAAAGAAAGTGTGCAAAATATATTATTTTTTAGAAAAAACAATATATTTATAGAAAACATTTTAAATAAAGACAATGTGTCTAATATACAAATTTTTGTTTATGAGAGTTTTGGGGTTTTGGATAGGGGTGAGTTTTATGATGGTGTTGGTGCTATTAAAGATATGATTCAAAACCATATGTTGCAACTTTTAACGCTTTTGTGTATGGAGTTGCCACAGGATTTAACAAATGATTTAATTAATGATAAAAAGATAGATTTTTTAAAATCATTGTCTTATTTTGATGATGATATGTCTAAAAATATCATCAAAGCTCAGTATTTAGGCGATGAAAATCATAAGGCGTATAAAGATGAATTAAATGTTGATAAATCAAGCACAACAGAAACATTTGCAGCACTTAGGCTAAAGATTGATAATCATCGCTGGAATGGTGTTAGGGTGTATTTAAAAACTGGTAAAAGAATGAAAGATGATTTTGTTAAGATTGTAATCAATTTTAAAGATAAGACTTCTTTGGTTTTTAGTATTCAGCCTGAGTATGAGATATATTTTAACGCTAAGTTTAAAGCAAACGATGAAAACTCATTAGTAGATAAAAAAATCATAGCAAGTTTTGGCACTATGTCTAAAAAAGCATATGAAAAACTTCTTTTAGATGTTATAGCAAAAAACCAAACTCTTTTTGTAGGAAAAGATGAGCTTGAGTTATCGTGGAAATTTCTTGAGCCTATTTTAGAGTATCCTAATCATAAAATTTATACTTATAATTCATTTACAAATGGAGCTACTTGTAGTGATGAGCTTTTAATGGAAGATGATGTTTGGAGTGAAGATGTATAAGGTTTTTAAATTTGTTAATGAAAAAGAGTGTTTGTGTAGCTTAGTAAATGAGATAATTTGCATTTTAAATGAAAATATCATACTTAATGGTAATTCTGTTTTATATGTATCTGGTGGAAAATCTCCTGTTAGATTGTTTGAAGAGCTTAGCTTAAAAGATATACTTTGGGATAGAGTGTGTGTTGGGCTTGTTGATGAGAGAATAACGCTTGATAAAGACCATAGCAATGAGTATCTAGTCAAAACTCATCTTTTGCAAAATTTTGCTAAAAAGGCTTATTTTATTCCTTGTTTAGATAAAACAGCAAATTTAAACAATACAGATGAGTTAGTTAGCTTTGCTACAAGTCATTATAATGTAGCAGATGTTTTGGTTCTTGGTATGGGAAATGACGGTCATACGGCGAGTTTGTTTGCGGATAGTTTTAATTATAATCAAACCTTAATCACTTCAAATCCAATAGTATCTACATATCCAAGCTCATCTTCTTTTTGTCGTTTAAGTCTTAGTTTTGATGCTATTTCAAAAGCTAAAAATGTATTTTTGTTTATACAAGGCGAAGAAAAATACAATGTGTTTTTAAAAGCTATAAACGACAATTCATATCCAATTTATCATCTTTTAAACTCAAAGCAAGTTATGGTTAATGTGTATTGTGTGGAGTGAGCCTTTAAATTTCGTTTGTTTGTAGCTTTGTGTGATTTGGTGGTTTTAAAATAGCTTTTTTAAAACATTTCAAACAAACGAAATTTAAAGGTTTGGTTATTTTATGCATTTATTTTAAGCTAGTTTAGAATGTGTTTTAATTTTAAGATAACTGATTTTTGTTTTTTATGTGCGATTTTTTTGATTGTTTTTTTGGAGGGGTAGTTGTAGTATGGTGTCACGGGGGAGACTTGAACTCCCGACCTCCGGCTTATGAGACCAGCGCTCTAACCAGCTGAGCTACCGTGACAAATGAAAACGCTAATTCTAGCTTTTTTTTCTTAAAAAATAATTAAGATTTAATTTTATATGTTTTATGCGAATTTGATTTTTTTATTTTAATGTTTATGTATTTTGTTTGTTTAAAATGCTAAATTGTTGATTTTTGTATGCTGTTTGTGTCTTTTTTGTTAAAAAATCTCTAAAAACACACAAAAAAGCCCAAAAAAACAAAAAAAATCATAAAAAATACTAGCTTTTTTTAAAAAATGATGTAAAATAACTTGTCAATTTATATTTCAAGGAGATAATCATGACTAAAGCAGATTTTGTTTCATTGGTAGCTTCAAAAGCAGAAATGACAAAAAAAGATGCTGGTATAGCAGTTGAGGCTTTCATCGCAAGCGTAAGCGAAGCTTTAGCTAAAGGCGAGAGCGTTACTTTTGTTGGCTTTGGTACATTTAGCGTTGCTGATAGAGCAGAAAGAACAGCAAGAGTTCCAAGTACAGGTAAAGAAATTAAAGTTCCTGCTACTAAAGTTGTTAAATTTAAAGTTGGTAAGACTTTAAAAGACAGCGTTGCTGCAGCAGCTTGCAAAAAAGGTGGATGCAAGAAGAAGAAGTAATTCTTCTAGCCCCTTTTTGTGATAGATATAAAAAGGGGCTTAAACAAACGAAATTTGTAGTCGTTTTTTACTAAAATTAAATCATACAAAAATACTCCTAAATCCCTAAATACTCATACTTTTATAAAACTATCAATCTAACTTTAAAATCACAAGTAATTTTAAGCAAATTATGAGAGAATGAAGCGTTTAACTATTTTTTTATACGAGGTATTTTATGAAAAATAGAAGAGAATTCTTGAAAAAGGCCTTGAAAGTATCGGCCTTAGGTGGAGTTGTTGCTAGTGTGCCTCTTAGTGCAAGCGTGCAAACAGTTGAGCATTCTAGCAGCGGAGTTGTGGTTGGTAAAGCCCATAAAAAAGAGATTTTGTATAAAAAGACAAAACATTGGGATAAATTTTACAAAACTGCTTATTAATTAATAATCTTGAAAGGAGTTAGCGTGAAAAAGCTAGGAAGAAGAAGTTTTCTTAAGCTTGCTGGTCTTGGTGCAGCTAGTACAGCCTGTTTTGGCGCTAGTACGCAAAATCTAAGAGCTGCTAGCGAAGAAGAAGTAAAAAATCCATATCCTGGTAGTAAAACAGTTAGAACTATTTGTACTATTTGTTCTGCTGGATGTGGTATAGAGGCTGAAGTTCATAATGGTACTTGGGTTCGTCAAAATAATGCGATTGACCATCCAATTTCTCAAGGAAGTCATTGTTGTAAAGGTATAGACCAAATTGATTTAATCAAGTCAAAGTGTCGTGTAAAATATCCACTTAAGCGTGTAAATGGTAAGTGGGAGAGAATTAGCTGGGAACAAGCAGTTAATGAAATCGGTGACAAGATGCTTGAAATTAAAAAGCAAGATGGTCCTGATAGCGTTATGTTTTTAGGTTCTGCTAAATTTAGCAATCAACAAGCATATTATTTTAGAAAATTTGCTGCGTTTTGGGGCACAAACTCAATAGACCACGTAGCTAGAATTTGACACAGCGCAACAGTCGCCGGTGTGGCGAATACATGGGGTTATGGCGCTATGACAAATCACTTTGGTGATGTGGCTGCAAACACTAAATGTATGTTACTTGTAGGAGCAAACTCTGCTGTAGCAAACCCAATAGGCTATAAGCATATGCTTCAAGCAAAAGATAGAAACAATGCAAAACTTATCGTAATAGACCCGATTTTTACAAGAAGTGCTGCTCATGCTGATATTTATGTAAGAATTCGTCCAGGAACAGATATAGCATTTTTCTATGGTATGATAAATCTTATTTTTGAAAATGGTTGGGAAGATAAAGAACTTATCGCAAAAAGAACTTATGGTGTAGATTTAATCAAAGAAGAAGCGAAAAAATATACACCAAGTGAAGTAGCTGATATTTGCGGATGTAGCGAAGAGCAACTTATACAAGTTACAAGACTTTTTGCTACTACTAAACCTGCTACACTTTTCTGGGCTTTAGGTATCACTCAACACTCTGTTGGTAGCTCAAATACTCGTATTTTAGCTATATTGCAACTTATTTTAGGAAATATAGGTAAAGAAGGTGGCGGAACAAACATTATCCGTGGTCACGATAACGTTCAAGGTGCTACAGATATGGGTTGTTTGGCTGATACATTACCTGCTTACTATGGTCTTGATGAAAACGCTTGGAAACATTTTTGTAATTTTTGGGGCGTTAAGTATGAAGATATGCAAAAACGCTTTGTTGATGATAGTGCAAACGGCGGTAAAAAATGGATGCATGAAAAAGGCTTTTCACTTTCTCGCTGGTGGCAAGGTGTTAAAGGTGTTACTCCATATGGCACTGATAAGACAGTATCAAATGCTCCTGTTAGAGTTCTTTGGGTTCAAGGAACCGGAATTACATCTATGGCTCATACTACTAAAATCCAAGAAGCACTTAAAAAGCTTGATTTGATTGTTATAGCTGAACCATTTGTAAACGAAGTTGCTGTTTTAGCAGACCGTCCAGATGGTATTTATATACTTCCTGCTTCAACTCAATTTGAAACAGAAGGTTATGTAACTGCAACAAACCGTTCAATGCAATGGCGTTCTCAGGTTGTAAAACCTATACATGAGAGTAAAGAAGACCAAGAAATCATGTTTATGTTTGCTAAGAAATTTGGCTTTTATACAGAATACACTCGTGGTATGAAACTTGAGCTTCAAAACAGAAAACTTGTTCAAGTGATACCTGATGATGTAGATGCAAAATGGCCAGATGATGCTACAAGAGAGATGAGTAATGGTCTTTTATCAATAGGTCTTCGTGGAATTAGTGCTGAAAGACTAAGACGTCATCAAAGAAATTGGGCTAACTTTGACCCAGATACTCTTATGGGTATGGGCGGAGAAGTTAAGGGTGAGTATTATGGTCTTCCTTGGCCTGTATGGGACAAAGACCACCCAGGAACACCAATTTTGTGGAACCCAAGCATACCTTATGAAAAAGGTGGTATGGGCTTTAGAAACCGCTTTGGTTTAGAGCATAACGGTGTAAGTCAATTAGCAGATTCTAGCTTTACTCCTGTTGGAAGCAAGGTAAAAGGTGGTTTCCCACAAATTACTAAAGCAAATATTGAAAAAGTTTTAGGCATTAAGCTAACAGAAGAAGAAAAAGAGCTTATGGGTGGTTCATGGAGTACAGATATATCAGGTATCATACTTGAAAAATGCCGTGAAAAAGGCGTATGTTGTTTAGGTAACGCAAGAGCTAGAACTATTGTTTGGGAATTTGCTGACCAAATACCAAAACATAGAGAGCCAGTGCATTCTCCTAGATGGGATTTGGTTCAAAAGTATCCTACTTTTGATGACCAAGAAAAACCAAATTTCCGTGTAACAACTATGTTTAAATCAGAGCAAATGAAAAAAGACTGGAGCAAGGAATTCCCTATCATTATCAGCTCTATGCGTTTAGTTAACCTAAGTGGAGCAGGTATGATAGAAAGAACTAGTAAATATCTAAGCGATATAACTCCAGAAATGTTTGCAAATGTTCATCCAGAACTAGCTTTAAAACACGGTATAGGCGATGGTGATATGATGTGGATACACTCACCACAAGGCACAAAAATCAAAGTAAAATGTGTTCATAATCACAGTGTAACACCAGATAGAATATGCTTACCATATAACTTTGCGGGTGTGCTTCAAGGTGTAGATTTAAGCCACAACTATCCAGAAGGAACAAAACCTTATACAATAGGTGAAATGTCAAACACAGTTACAAACTACGGTTTTGACCCAAATACTCAAATCAGTGAGTATAACGCAGGTCTTTGTAAGATAGAAAGGGCATAATCATGGGAAGAATGAAATTTTTTGTTGATAAAAATCGTTGTATAGGTTGTTTTGCTTGTCAAGTTGCTTGTTCTAGTGGTCATGAAGTGCCGGTTGGTATCAAACGCCGCCGTGTGATTACTTTAAATGATGGTATAGAAGGCAAAGAAGTATCAATGACAATTGCTTGTCAGCACTGCACAGACGCACCATGTGAGCAAGTTTGTCCTGTAAAATGTTTTTATATTCGTGAAGATGGTATCGTGCTTCACGATAAAAAACGTTGTATAGGCTGTGGATACTGCCTTTATGCATGTCCTTTTGGCGCACCACAGTTCCCACAAGATGGTGCTTTTGGTATCAAAGGTGAAATGGATAAATGTACTATGTGTGCAGGTGGTCCAGAAGAGACAAACAGCAAAGAAGAGCGTGAATTATACGGACAAAACCGCATAAGTGAAGGTAGAGTTCCAATCTGTGCGGCTGTTTGTGCTACAAACGCACTTTTAGTTGGAGATGAAGCAGAAGTGTCAAGTGTTTATAGAAAAAGAGTTTTAACAAAAAACGCAACAGTAAACACAAGCAATATGTTTAAATAATTCTTCACAAACAAACGAAATTTCAAAATTTCGTTTGTTTGAAAGTGGGGTGGGGCTACAAAAACTTCTAACAAACGAAATTTGCGAACTTTTATAAATTAAATTGTTTATAAAAATAAATTTTGTTATAAAGCCCTAAAGAAAAATAAGTAAAATATCACCCTAATAAAAAATCAAAGGCGTATTTATGAAAAAAGTCCATTTTATCGGCATTGGTGGCATTGGCTTGTCTGCTTTGGCACTTTTTATGAAAGAAAAAAAATACACTATAAGTGGAAGCGATTTAAGAGCTAGTGAAATCACAAAATCCCTAGAAAATGAAGGGATTAAAATCTATACTCCGCATACTCCAGATAGTATAGATGAAAACATAGATATGGTTATATACTCAGCAGCTATAAAAGATGATAACATAGAGCTTGTAAAAGCTAGAAAATTAGGGATTAAAGTTTATTCTAGAAAAGAAGCACTTGATTTAATCTTAGATGAAAAACTTGTTTATGCTGTGGCTGGCGCTCATGGTAAAAGCACTACAAGTGCGATTTTTGCACATATTATTAGTAGTAGTTTTATCTTAGGTGCAATAGATAAAAAATATCAAAAAAATATGCTTTATAAAAAAAATACCCCTGTTGTTTTTGAAGCAGATGAAAGTGATGGGAGTTTTTTAAACTCAAATCCTTATCTTTGTATCATTACAAACGCAGAGCCAGAGCATATGGAGTTTTATAGGTATGATTTGGGTAGATTTTATGGTGCTTATGAGAAGTTTTTACTAAGCTCAAAAATTAGAGTTATAAATGCAGAAGATGAGTTTTTAAAAGATTTTAAAGATGATGCGGTAAGGCTTTATCCTAGCCGTGATATTAAAAATCTTAGATTTTTTGTAAAAGATTATAAGCCTACAATTAGTTTTGAGCTAAAGTATCTAGGCGAGTTTGAGTGTTTTGGTATGGGTTATCATATAGCTATTGATGCGTCTTTAGCAATTCTTGCAGCACATAGACTTGGGTATAGTCTTGATGAGATTAGAAGTGGTCTTAGTGAGTTTTGCGGGATTAAAAAGCGTTTTGATATTTTAAAAGCTAGTGATGATTTTATACTTATTGATGATTATGCTCATCATCCAACAGAAGTTGCCGCAACACTTCAAAGCGTTAAACAGTACGCAAAAGAATTAGGCATAAATGATATAAAAGTCATTTGGCAGCCACATAAATACACAAGATTACTTCAAAACTTACAAGAGTTTAAAAATGTTTTAAATGACACAAATCTTTATTTTACAGAAGTTTATTCGGCTTTTGAAAAGCCACAAGAAATCAACCTAAAAGAGCATTTTAACGGAGAATTGGTTGAAGATATAAAAAGATATGAAAACCATTTAGAAGTTATCATAAATGGAAAAACTCAAATTATAGACAAAGGCATAGTAATTTGCTTTAATGCTGGTGATTTAAGCTATAAAATAAGAGAAGTTTTAAGTTGATAAAGTCATCAAGCATACAATCACTCCTAGATACAGTAGATATACTTGATGTAATATCAAACTATCTTGAAGTAAGGCGTAGTGGGGCGTCTTATGTTTGTGTTTGTCCTTTTCATAATGACACAAACCCAAGTATGCATATAAACACAAACAAACAATTTTATCATTGTTTTTCGTGTGGGGCGGGTGGAGATGTGATAAAGTTTGTAAAAGAGTATGAAAAAATAGGCTTTAAAGATGCCGTTGAGCGTATAGCGGATATAACAGGCTTTGTTCTTGAGTATGAAAGCTCACAAGGTGAATACAAAAAAAACTTAACCCTAGATGTGCTAAATGAAGCTTATTTAATGGAGCTTAAAAATCATTCTCATGCTATAAGTTATCTTAAAAATCGTGGAATTAGTGTTGATGATATAAGACATTTTGAGTTAGGTTATGCACCAAGTAGCAATTTTAGTTTAAGGGTTTTACAAAATCACAACATTTCTTTAGAAGACGCTTTAAGTTATGGTGGTATAAAGAAAAATGATAGCGGATATTATGCGTCTTTTATAAACCGCATAACTTTTACTATAAGAAATGATAGAGGTAGAGTAGTTGGCTTTGGCGGTAGAACATTAAGTAATGAAGACAATATCGCAAAGTATGTTAACTCTCCAGAGAGTGCTATTTTTAGAAAAAGCAATATTTTATATCTTTACGATAAAGCAAAAGATAGTATTTATAAATCAGGTCAGATTATAGTTTGTGAAGGATATATGGACGCTATAGCACTACATAAAGCAGGGTTTAGCAATGCTGTGGCGGTTTTAGGTGTTGCACTTACTCCTTATCATTTGCCACTTATTAAAAAGCCAAACGCAAAAGTGATTTTGTGTTTTGACAATGATAATGCAGGGCTTAAAGCTAGTTTTAAAAGTGCAACCTTGCTTAGTCAAAACGGAATAAATGGTAGCGTTGTAAGGCTTAGCGGAGCAAAAGACCCAAGCGATATACTAAATCAAAGTGGAGTTAATGAGCTTAAAAAACAGCTTGATAATGGCATTGAATTAGGAAGATTTTGTATAGATTATATACTAGAAAATGAGGATTTAAGTAGCCCTATAGCAATACAAAATGCAGTTGCAAAAGCTAGAGCTTATACAAAAACTTTAGGCGAGTTTGCAGCTAGTA
>CAZYDK010000009.1:11662-23025 GCA_964646025.1 uncultured Campylobacteraceae bacterium
GCAGTTGCAAAAGCTAGAGCTTATACAAAAACTTTAGGCGAGTTTGCAGCTAGTAAGTATGATGAATACATAGCAAAAAGGTTTAATGTAGATAAAAAAAACATAACTACCACTAAAAAACTAGAGAAAAAACCACAAGTAGTTAAAAAGCAAAGTAAAATTTATAAAGATTATTCAGAGCTTAGCGTTATTAAATTTTTATATGACAATAAAGAGTTTGTGAGTATTTTTTCTATGATTTGTAGTTCATCTTTTTTTGTAAATAGCAATTTATTAAATTGTGTTATAAATAAAAAAGATATAGAAGAAGATGAGATAAGGGAATTTTTGCTTGATGAAAATATCGTAGATATTGAAACTTATGGTGGTTTTTTAAGGCAGGTTTGTTTTATAAATCTTAAATATTTTCAAAGAAATTACACCACATTAAATCCTTTAGAAAAAGGCTATAAGCAAAATATTTTTCAGTATCTTTCAAAGCATTTAGAGCTTCATTTATCTAAAGAAGTTACAAAGCAAGTAATTTTACTTATAAATCAAACTCTACATCAAACAAACGAAATTTTATTAAAAAATATTTTTGAACAAGTACAAGAATTATTACAAGGAAAAAAATGAAAGCATTAGCACTTTTTAGTGGTGGTCTTGATAGCATGCTTGCTATTAGACTTATCAAAAATCAAGGAATAGATGTTTTAGCAATACATATAAGCACAGGTTTTGGTGCTACAAACACTAATTATGAACTTATGAAAAAAAGAGCAAACGAGGCGGGAGCAGAGTTTTTAGTAGTAGATATTAGGCAAAAATACATTGATGTGCTTTTAAACCCAAAGTATGGTTATGGCAAGGCGTTTAATCCTTGTATTGATTGTCATGGTTTTATGTTTAAAACAGCACTTAGTATGCTTGATGAGTTAAAAGCTGATTTTATAATCACAGGAGAAGTGATAGGGCAAAGACCGATGAGCCAAAGAAAAGAAGCGTTAAATAGCGTTAAAAAACTAAGTGGCGAAAAATCAGACTTAATTTTAAGACCGCTTTGTGCTAAAAACCTAGCTCCTACAACCCCAGAGCTAAAAGGTTGGGTTGATAGAGATAGGCTAGAAAGCATAAGCGGAAGGGGTAGAAGTAGGCAAATTGAGTTAGCAAAAGAGTTTGGTTTTAGTGATTATGAAAGTCCAGCGGGTGGGTGTTTGTTAACTTTAGCAAATTTTGGAGATAAGATAAAAGAACATCTTAAAAATGGTAGTTTAGAAGTAGAAGATATAGAGCTTTTAAAACACGGAAGACATCTAAGGCTAGATAATGGAGCTAAGATGATAGTAGGAAGAAATGAAGAAGAAAACGAGATTTTGGCAAAAAATATCAATGATAAGTTTTTAAAGCTTAGTGTTTTTGTGGGCGGGGCTTTGAGTTTGCTTGAAAAAAATGCAAGCGAAGAAGATATAAAAACAGCTTGTAAGGTAGCACTTACTTATGCAAAAACTACACAAGAAAAAGAATATGAAGTTGAGTTTAACGGTAAAAAATATGTTTCTAAGCCTTTTTTAGATAAAAAAGAAGTTTCTAAGTATTTTATTATCAAGTAAGGAGTATGTATGAAAAGATTAGACCAAGTAGGTAGTTTTTTACGCCCATTAAAGCTAAAAGAAGCTAGAGAAAGTTATGCAAAAGGCGAAACCTACGCAGCGGGGCTAAGAGCGGTAGAAGATGAGTGTATAGCTGAGCTTGTAGAACTTCAGGATAAAAATGGGGTTTATTATATAAGCGACGGCGAGTTTAGACGCAGTTGGTGGCATCTTGATTTTTATTGGGGATTTAATGGGGTTGAAAA
The DNA here is from genome assembly GCA_964646025.1 of uncultured Campylobacteraceae bacterium. Classification (GTDB taxonomy): domain Bacteria; phylum Campylobacterota; class Campylobacteria; order Campylobacterales; family Campylobacteraceae; genus Campylobacter_E. The sequence continues at coordinate 13,500 of CAZYDK010000009.1, forward strand.
GGTTGTAAGAAAAGAAGGTTATGTTTTTAAAGGTATTGTAACTAGAGCAGAAGGTATGAAAATAGTTGGCAAAATTGATGGTAAAAATCATCCTTTTGTAAAAGATTTTAAAGATTTTAAAGCTATAGCAAATCAAAAAGGCATAAGTGATGATAGACTTAAAATCACTATCCCAAGCCCTTCAATGCTACTTTATATGCTGTTTATTCGTGGTGGAATAAAAGAAAGCATTGATGTTTATGCAAAAGATTATGATAGTCTTAAAAAAGATATTTTAAATGCTTATAAAGATGTTTATGACGCATTGTATGAAGCGGGTTGTAGATATATTCAGCTTGATGATGTTAGTTTTGGTTCGTTTTGTGATGATAATTTCATACAAGGGCTTAAAGATAACGGCATAGACGCAAATGCTACAAGTGAGCTTTATGTGGATTATTTAAACGAGAGTTTAAAAGATATCAAAGATGATGTGATAACAGGAATTCATATTTGTCGTGGAAATTACAGAAGCCATTTTTCTTGTAGTGGTGGGTATGAAAAAGTTGCTAAAAAACTTTTTGGTGAGCTAAAGATTAAAAACTTCTTTTTAGAGTTTGATACAGACAGAGCGGGTGGTTTTGAGCCGCTTAGATATGTAAAAGACCAAAATGTTGTTTTAGGACTTCTTACAACAAAAGAAGCAAAAAGCCCAAGCCTAGATGAGCTAAAACAAAGAGCAAATGAAGCTAAAAAGTATGTAAAAGCTAGTCAGATAAGATTTTCTACTCAGTGCGGATTTAGCTCAACCGAAGAAGGTAATGAGATAAGCTATGAAAATCAATGGGATAAAATCAAGCTTTTAGTTGAGCTAGAAAAAGAGCTAGAAAAAGAAGGCTTTTGGAATTAAATGCTAAACAAACGAAATTTAGTTTAAATTTCGTTTGTTTAATAGGGGTTTTATATGTTTTTATTTAGATTTGGTTTGTTGGGGGGGGGTATTTTATGAGAGCGGTTTTTGTTGTGCTAATGCTTTTTAGTAGTTTGTGTGCAAATCAAACTTATCAAAATCTTATTTATAAAAAAAATAATAATTTTAATGTAAGTTTGGGTTTAGCAGAAATTAAAGCTCATGAGTATTCTTGGCGTTTGCCGTATAAGATAAGTGAGCTTGAGTGGACAGCTAGTAATGTGCCGTTTTTAAAACTTTCTTCATCAAGTGTTATTTTTGATAGCGCTATTTTTGATAGCGATTTTTATCTAGCATTTAGCAAAAAAGATGGAGATATGATTGATGATGATTGGCTTGATGGCTTAAAACAAGATGGCACACTACCGTCAGATAGCCAAAGAGACCCAAACAAACATACTCACCGCTCTATACATGATGATACAAAAGTAGATAGTTTTAGGGGTATGGACATAGCTATAAGAACTTTACCTATAGAGCTTTTATATACAAATGTAAGCGTTGGGCTTGGATATAGATATGATTATGTAAAGCTTAGTGCAAAAAACGGAAATCACTATTATGATTGTAGCGGTGGGTATCCAAATGGTTGTACTGATGTTGGTAGTTTTAGCGGTAAAGTCATAGTGTATGAGCAAGATTTTTCTGCTCCTTATGTTGGACTTTATTTGTCTTGGTATGATTTAAATGGTTTTGATATAGGGTTTAGCGTAAAATATAGTGGTATTGTTTATGCTAATGATTTTGACCAACATTTACTTAGGACAACTACTTTTGAAACAGAGACTGAGGGTATGAAGTTTTACAATGCTAGATTTTATGCTATGTATGAGTTTAGGCAAAATTGGTCTATGTTTTTAGATTTTGATTATACAAAATACAAAGCTAAGATAAGTGATGTTTATATTATGGATTATTCTGGAAAAAGTAGTAGCGGCGTGGCAAAAGATGGCTCAAGTTTTGATAATACCACCTTTAAAACATCAATTGGATTTTCTTATCACTTTTAGCCAAACAAACGAAATTTGCAAGGAAGTATGTGAATAACATTAATTTAATCAACATTTTTAGCGTTATTTTTATAACGCTAAATCTTCGTGCAGCTATCACATCTTTAGGACCTTTAGCTCATCTTATCATAGATGATTATAAGATTAGTGAAGCAAGTTTTGGTGTGCTTACTTCTATATCTTTGGTAGCTTTTGGTGTATTTTCTATAATAGCACCTATGTTTGCTAGAACAAAAGCTATGTTTATATCGATTTTGCTTATTGGGGTTGGGCTTTTTTGTAGAAGTTTTTTTGGTAGTTTTATGTTGTTTTTTGGTATGGGGCTTATTGGGGTTGGGATAGCGATTTTAAATGTTTTGCTCCCTGTTTTTATAAAATCTTGGTTTAAAAATGTAGCTAACATGATGTCAGTTTATAGTTTTTGTCTAAGTGTTTCTGCTGTTATAGGAGTTTTGGGGCATTATCTTTTAGGGGTGTTTAATCTTCGTTTGGTGATGTTTTCTTATGCTATCTTTGTTGTGTTTGCAATCGTGTCGTTTTTTCCACACATTAAAAACAACCGTTTAAAAAAGACAAAATCAGTGAAATTTTTACAAGGTTTTAAAGAAGTTTTAAAAGTAAAAAAGGCTTGGATAATCACTTTTCAAATGGGTTTTCAAAGTGCGTTTTATTATACTGTGGTGAGTTTTTTACCACTTTTTATGCAAACAAAACTAAACTCGCATATAGCTGCAAATTTGATACTTCTTTTACAACTTCTTGCAGTTCCTTCGGCTTATTTTGTGCCTAGACTTTTTAGTAAAGCAAAAAATAAAATCTTGTATATTTTTTGTATTTGTGGCTTAAATATAGTTGGGATTTTACTTGTGCTTTTAAGCGATAATTTATATCTTATGATACTTGCTAGTATGTGCTTTGCTGTTCCTATGGGTGGTATTTTTGGGATAAGTTTGCTTTTTATAGCGTCAAAAACTGATAAAAACAAAGTTGTGTATTTATCCGCTATGGCACAAAGTGTGGGGTATATGATAGCTGCTTTAGCTCCATTTGCTTTTGGTCTTTTAAAAGATTTTACAAAAAGTTATTTGTTTGGAGAGATTTTACTTTTGGTTGTAGCTATTGTTGTTTTGGTTTTGACAAAAATTTCTAATGAAATCAAGCATATTTAAACATAAAAAAAGTTCTTTTGTGTAAAATCACAGTTTTTATTTCATAAAAAGGAAAGCGTATGCCAAAGATGAAGAGCGTTAAAAGCGCTGTTAAACGCTTCAAAGTGGGTAAAAATAAAATCAAGCGTGGTTCTGCATTTCGCAGTCATATCTTGACTAAAAAACCTGCAAAAAGAATGCGTGATCTTAGAACAGCGAAGTTTGTACACGCTACAAACGAGTCTCATGTCCTAAAAATGCTTTGCATGAAGTAAGGATAGGGTTTAAGGTTTTTGAAATTAAGTTGTGGAATTATCCATTGTTACCCCCAGAAAATGGGAAAGATTTGCTAATGCAAACGCCAAGATTTAAAAGGATTAATTATGGCAAGAGTAAAAACAGGTGTTGTTAGACATCGTCGTCACAAAAAGCTATTAAAACTAGCTCGTGGTTTTTATAGCGGAAGAAGAAAACATTTTAGAAAAGCTAAAGAACAATTAGAAAGAAGTTTGGTTTATGCGTATCGTGATAGACGCCGCAAGAAGCGTGATTTTAGAAGATTGTGGATTATCCGTATAAATGCAGCTTGCAGACTAAATGGTATAAGCTACTCTGTATTTATGAATGCTTTGAAAAAAGCAAATATTGATTTAGATAGAAAGATTTTAGCAGAACTTGCTATGAATGATGCAGCAGCTTTTGCAAAAATCGTAGAACAAGCTAAAAAAGCTTTATAATTTTAAAAGCCTAGATTTTCTAGGCTTTATTTTCGTTTTTTCTACTTTATTCTTTTTTATTTTTATTTTGTTTGTTTAAGATATGTTTTTAGGCTAAATTTCGTTTGTTTGAGAGATTATATTGGCTTATGTAGACGGTTTGGTTTGTAAATGTGAGTAGATTAATGTATAAAGAGAAAATAAAATAGCGTTTATAGAGAGTTATTTTTGATAAATTAGCATTGTATTTATCAAGTTTTTAATGATTATAAAAATAAAAATTGCTACAAAATAAATAAAATCAATTGTGAAAATAAAATATCTTTTTTGGTTTTTATAAACTTATAATTTAATGTATATTTGTTGTATAAATTAATATTTTAAATCTTTTGTTTATCAAACGCTAGTAAAACTTAACTTTTAAAATGCAGCCCATTTTTTTAAATTAGTGGTAGCCAAACAAACGAAATTTGGTTTTTATATCTTAATTGTTTTTGATGGGTTTTTAGTAGGGTTTGGCTTTTAGGTTTTGTAGGTTTTGTAGGTTTTGTAGGTTTTGTAGGTTTTGGATAGTTGCCCACCTTTAAAAGGTGGGCTTTTTGTTTAAGCTAACTAGCTTCTATTTAAAAAATCAACAAGATTGCTTTTCTTGCTTTTTGGCTTCAAATTCATCTTTGCTCATTGGTGTTTGACCATTTTTCTTACATTTTTCAACGTAATCTTCATAGCTTTGAACACCGAAAAACTCAGCTATTTTTTTAAGCATGTTAATCCTTTCTTATTATTTTTTGTTTGCTTCTACAAATACTTTGATTTCTACTTTGTTTCCGATTGTGGACTCGCCATTTTCTAGTGCTACATTGTAGTCTTTTCTAAGAATGTCAAGCTCCATATCAAATCCTAGTTTTGTTTTATCATTTACAGTGGCAACGCCTCCAATTTCTACATCAAAAGCTACATTTTTTGATACACCGTTGATGTTTAAAACACCATACATTTTTCCTTCATCATCGCTTTTTTTCTCATATTTACTCATGGTAAATGTGATTTTTTCATATTTTTTAGCGTTTAAAAAATCTGGTGCTTTTAAATGGTTGTCTCTTGTTTGGTTGTTTGTGTCAACACTGTTTGTATCAACACTTGCACTAAAAGAGTTGAAAATCTTTTGATTTTCATCAAAATCAATCGTTGCGTCAAAGTTTTTAAAATTTCCTTTTGTTGTGGAAACCATCATGTGCTTTACCTTAAACTCAACGCTAGTATGAGCTTTATCAAGCATAAACTCACTTGCGTTACTAGTAGCTACAAGTATGCTAGCTAAAGCCAATGAACTTAGAATTTTTTTCATACTTTCTCCTTGTAAAATGATAAAATGTGATTTTAGTTAAAGCTTTATTAACTATCAATACGCAAAATTAGGTAAGATACTATCTTTAAAGTTAGTAAGGAGATATTGTGCAAATTAATTGTAAAAAGCATTCAAGTTGCGGTTTTGCATACACTCATTCTGTGATTTCTGGTAAGTATAAAATGGTTCTTTTGTATGTTATTGGCATACATAAGGTTTTAAGATACAATGAGATTAAAAGAATGATAGAAGGTATAAGTCATAAAGCTCTTACAAATTCTTTAAGAGAATTAGAAACAGATGGGCTTATATCAAGGATAGAGTATCCGCAAATTCCGCCAAAAGTAGAGTATTCTTTGACAGCTAAGGGCGATGATATTATGCCTATGCTTGAAAATCTATGCAAATGGGGTAGTAAATATAAGGATTTGGAATGAAAAAAGTTTTTTATTTTTTGGTTTTATGTGTGGCTGTTTTTGCTAGTGGTGATTATAAAAAGTTGGAGCAAAAGTGTTTTGATGGGTGTAAAAACTCTTGTTTAAAAGTTGCTAATTATTATCAACATGACGCTGATGATGTGCAAAAATCTATAACATTTTATAAGATTTTATGTGCTAAGTCTGTTTGGAGTTCTTGTAAGATTTTGGGTGATATTTATTATACTTTAGATGATATAAATATGTCTAAGTTTTATAAGCAAAAGGCATTAAATTATGCACAAAAAGGCTGTAAAAATGGAAGTGGTAACGCTTGTTTTGATTTAGGAACTTATACAAATAACAATAAATACTATAAAAAAGCGTTAAAGTTTTATAAAAAAGAGTGCGATAAAGATGATTTTTACTCTTGCTATATGCTTGGAAATATGCATTTTGAGGGTATAGCTACAAAGAGAAATTATGATTATGCCATTAAACTATATGAAAAATCATGCAAAAATGATGAGCCGTATAGTTGCTATAATCTAGCTAGATTATACAAAGATGGTGTTTATGTTAAAAAAGATATGAGTTTGTATGAAAATTATTGCAAAAAAGCAAACAGTTTAGATAAAACTTTAGACTGTAATTAAACCCAAACAAACGAAATTTGGGGCATTTGCCCCAAAAATTATATGCTATCACCGTTAAAAATAGAGTTTTTAACGACAACATAATCAACTTTGCGTATCTCTTTTAGTTGCTTGCCACCAGCATAAGATATGGAGCTTTGTAAATCTTCACGCATTTCATTTAAAGTGTCAAAAATATTTCCTCTAAAAGGCACATACATTTTTTTACCTTCTACGTTTTTACGCTCACCTTTTTGAAACTCACTTGCCGAACCATAATACTCTTTCATCTTTTTGCCATCAATTTCAATGGTTTTTCCAGGACTTTGTTCGTGCCCACTAAAAAGCGAGCCTATCATAACAAAAGTAGCGCCAAAGCGTATTGATTTTGCTATGTCTCCGTGGTTTCTTATCCCGCCATCGGCAATGATAGGTTTTTTAGCACTTTTAGCACACCAACGAAGTGCTGCAAGTTGCCATCCACCGGTGCCAAAACCGGTTTTAAGCTTTGTTATGCAAACTTTTCCAGGTCCAATTCCAACTTTAGTAGCATCAGCTCCTGCGTTTTCTAAGTCCCTAACAGCCTCAGGAGTTCCTACATTTCCTGCTATTAAAAATGTGTCTGGTAGCTCTTGTTTAATAAATTTTATCATTTTTATAACACTCTCGCTATGTCCGTGAGCTATATCTATTGTTATATAATCAGGGCATAAGTTGTTTGATTTTAACTCTTTTATAAACTCATATTCTTCATCTTTAATCCCAACAGAAATGGAAGAAAAAAGCCCCATGCTATGCATTTTTTTTACAAAATCAAGTCTTTTTTCAGGCTCAAACCTATGCATGATATAAAAATAATCCCCTTTAGCAAAAGAAATAGCAAGCTCTTCATCAATAATCGTTTGCATATTTGCAGGAACAACAGGTAGCTTAAAAGTTCTTTTTCCAAGCTTTACGCTTGTATCGCACTCGCTACGAGAATCCACTATACATTTAGCAGGAATTAACTGCACATCTTCATAGTCAAAAACCAATAAATTATTTAACATAAATATCTCCTTTAATCAAAATGCAATTAATTTTAGCAGAAGTTTTGATTTAATGTTTTAAAATCCAAAAAACAACACAAAAAGAACCCTTGTTTGCATACAAGTGTTTATTATCATCAATAAGCTATCTTTTATTGTAAAAATTGATAGTAAAAATCACAAAAAAGCTAAAAAATAGTAAAATCAAAGCATAAGTATGAGCCGCAAGATAATCCATACTCTCAATCGCTTCAAATATCGCTATACTAGCTACTTTTGTCTCATTTGCTATGCTTCCACCTATCATTATCACAACGCCAAATTCCCCCAAAGTGTGAGCAAAACTAAGCACAAAACCCAAAACAATACTAGGCAACATAGCCTTTAAGCTAAGCCTAATTATGATATAAAAATGACTTTTTTTAAGTAATCTCGCCCGAAGTATCATCTCATCATCAAGCGATAAAAAGCCTGATTTTAGGCTATTTAGCATAAATGGTAGTGAGTATATGATACTTGCTATAAGTAGTCCGTAAAAGTTAAAAAGCAAACTTATATCAAAGCTTTTTAAAAACTTCCCAAAAGCATAATTTGGACTAAAAGCAAGCAGCAGATAAAACCCAAGCACGGTAGGTGGTAAAACAAGTGGAAGGGTAAGCAAACTTTCAAAAACGCTTTTTCCAAAAAAATCACACCTAGCCAAAAAATATGCCAAAAAAAAGCATATAAAAAAGAGTATAAATGATGATAAAAATGCGAGTTTAAAAGATAAAATTATAGGCGATAAATCAACGCTTAAAAAATCCACTCCTAATCCTTTGAAAATCACTTTTGAAATATTTTTGAGTTTTAAAATGCTCCTAACTTTTAAAACATTTCAAGCTTTAAAATGCTCCTAACTTTTAAAATCCAAAATGTAGCAAAAATACCACATATTTATCTTATGAAAATATTTTTTATCTAAAGTTTAGTCTTTTTTAGCCTTGATAGTTTGGTTTTGGTATATGTTTTGTTATTATTTTTTGGTTTTTAAGCGTAGCGCTTAAACAAACGAAATTTAGTTTTAGCTTAATAAATTTCGTTTGTTTGGTTTTGATTAAAAACGATAATGATGGATTGCAGTTGCAACTGTAGCAGCAAAAATCATACTAATAAGCATTTTAATGATGGCTGTAACAACCACTATAAAAACTATAGTTATAAAGATATTTCTTAGTCTTCTAGCCCTAAACCCAGTCACGGGTGTTAGTGTGTATTTTTGAAAAAACTCCTTTAGCAAGAAAAATCTATACAAAGAAGCCCCTACGATAGAGATTGTTAGATAGGTTGAAATGTAGCCAAAAAACACATCTTTACCTAAAAACTGTAAATTGATAGAGAAAGAACTTATCAAAAACACCGCAAACAACACCGCCGCATATATCCACATAGATCTAAAAGCATAAGAGAAGTAGTTAAACAGTAGCGTTGGCAAACAAATATCTTTTAGCCTAAAAGAATACTTAGCTATGTTTGATTCGCCATTGTTTGTGTAGTATTTTGCAGCCTCGCTAAGCTCATCAATAATTTTTGCATTAGGCAACTCATCAAAGCAATCAGATAGCTTTTTTCTTAGCTCGTCATCGTTTTTTACTAGTTCTTTACCTTCGTCATTGATCATAAAATTTAGCATTTTAACATCCTAAAGCGTTTAATATTTTTTTATAGTTATCATTTTGTATAGCCTTATATACAAAAAACAAATCCACTAGCACATAAATATAAAGGATCCATAAAATAACAACCCCTACAAAAATAAACAAGGTTATTATACCAACGATAAAAATACCAAGCTTTGTAAGACCAAGTGCTACGTTACCTTGATAAAACCTATCGATACCAAACGAACCGAAAAAAAACCCTAAAATCAAACCAATAATTGGATTTTTTAGTGGCACTAATGGCACGTTTTGTAGTTGTTCATCGCTTGCATTTTCTAGTTTGTCTTTTAGTAAAAACTTGTGTTCGGTAGAAATTTTACCATCAAGCAACATCAAAACAGAACTCTTATCCAAAACTAACTCCTTAAAATTTAGTAAGATGATTAGGTAGATTTGTGTTTTTTGATACAAACAACCCGTTCATAATTTAGTAAACGAAAGCCAATTTTACTATTTACATTTAAAAGTTTACTGAAGAATCAAATCATCACTGTTGAAATTTCACAGTTTTTAAAACGATCAAACTAGCTATAAATTTTCACTTCACATTCTAGTAAAATGTTGTGTTTTTGGTGG
>CAZYDK010000010.1:0-22989 GCA_964646025.1 uncultured Campylobacteraceae bacterium
CTAATGCAAAATCCTTTTTATAAATCCTTTCTTATTTGCTAAACATTACACAAACAAACGAAATTTGGGTGGGTTTTTAAATTTCGTTTGTTTGGGCTAGTTTTGATAATACGGCGTTGCTACAAGTCAGCGAAATTTGGGTGACAAAAACTAACTCCTAAAAGTTTGTCAAAGGTCAAGCAAAGCCAAGATAACACTTAGAGCTTTGCTAAAAGTAAAACCCTCTCAAACATCAAGCGGGTGGCACCGCCACCCCCTCCATTCAAGGTTTTAGTCTAGTTGGTTTTTGCAAAGTGCGATAAGTCAAACATCCAAATCACCACTTAAAACTTTGCTAAATCAAACCCAAACAAACGAAATTTTGGGCTGGTTTTGATAATACGGCATTGTTGTTAAACAAACGAAATTTTAGGTTTTTAAATTTCGTTTGTTTAAAGCTTTTACAAAAGCTAAAATTAGCAAAATTTAAAGCTTATTGTAAATTTGCTAACTTATCTTAAAATCACTTTACCAAAATAACCTCATCACTCATATCAAAATCACTTATATTTTCATCATACATACGCTCAGTTGTTATAGGTGGCACCATACATTCGCCTTTTAGTACGACTTTATAAGGAGTATAGATAGTATTGCTTCTACTAGTTTCACTCAAAAATGTAGTTACAGAATAATCATTTATCTCTTTATGATAAATATTTGCATCATCTTCTATATCATCACTTCTTACATCATTTACTATACGCTCATTGACTATCTCAAGGCATGATGGGGCTTTTTCGTGAATTAGCACATCTTTATAATTTTGATTTGCATAAACAGTAACTTTTGAAAAAATCAAATCATTTAGCTTCAAATCTTTCACATCTACCACATTATCGTTTTTATCTACAAAAACCCTTGATAAAACAAGTTCTTCTTTTTTGGCATAAGTTTTAGGCTCTGGTTTTGCATGAGTGGTATAAAACCCTGAGTAATAAAGCTTAGCCCCTTTTGGGTCTATGTTGATTTTGCCGTCATTTAAAGATAGTAAAGCGTTAAAATCACCATTTATCTCATAAACATCATTGCCATTTTTTATCTTGTAAGGTCTACTTTCTTTTGGAAAATACTCACTAAAAGATAAAAGCAAAAATGCCTTATCTTGAGTAGATTTAGCTTCTAATCTATCTCTTGATAAAATCTCATAAAGCTTCACACCCATACTATCATCTTTAAAATACTTTGCGTGTATGTAAAAAGCAAGACCAAGGTCTTTTATCTTAGAGCTAAAAGTATAATAATTTTCATACCTACCAACACTGTTTAAGTCTATACTTTCTATATGTTTAAGAACACTTTCTAGCTCTTGTTTTTTTCCTGCTTTTTTAAGCATACTAGCCATCATATAATAAGTTGTAAAATCATGCTTATAAATACCATTATCATACAAAGCATTCATAGAGCTTATATCTAGCATATCATTTTCACTTAAAACAAAGTTAGCAAACATACCTTCATATCTATCTAAAGGATATGATTTTAAGTGATTTAATGCCAAATCAAGGCTGTGTTTTGGCACATCAAAACCATTTTTATAAAGTATGCTAAGCACATATGTAGCATATATAGACGCTACTTCATGCACATTGCCATTTACACTAAAGTATCCAAAAGAACCATTTGGTTTTTGTTGTTTTAAAAGTGCTTTTATCCCTGAGTTTATAAAATAAACCCTATCTTTTTGCTTAGCTTTATCTTTGGTTTTTATATTTAGCATAGCAAGGAGTTTTGAACTTCTTTGTTCGCTACAACCATAAGGATAATTTATAAGATACTCATAGTCTTTTAAAAGCAAAGCAGATGGGGTAGAACTTACACTTAATTTGACATTTTTACTATCAAAAAATATATCGCTAGGATTTGATACAATACCACTTTTTACGACATTGATAGGTGGATACCTATTTAAAATATCAAAACTAATATTTGTTAGCTTATCATTAAAGCTGTTTTGTATGACTATATTTGCTTTGCCTTGCTTTAATGCTTTAACATTTATATCATAAGATTTGTTTTGATTTGGCTTTAAGCTTATATCTAAGCTTTTTTCTTCAACGCTTAAAATTTCGCTGACTTTTATATAAAGTGTAGCGTTTATATCTTTATCTGTGTTATTAAACACTCTTAAAGGTAGCACCACTTCATCACCTTCTAAAAGATAGTTTATATTTGCACCTTTTATCATAAAATCATCTTTTATTACCACTTCATCGCTAATTGATGAGATTAAATCATCTTTTAGTGCTATAGCGTCAAATTTTAGCTTGGTGTTAAAGTCTTGTTTGGTTGATAAACTAAAACTAGCTACGCCGTTTTTATCAGCCACCGCTTCATACATTTTGATATAGTTTTGTTCTTTTTGGCTTTGTTTTGGGTCTTGATATTTATCTAGCGAGTTTTTAAGCATTATATCTCCACCAAATTTTAAAACCTTTCCAGCGTTTTCATAGTTTGTAAGCTTGTCATAAATATCATAAGAATTAACCAAAGAATGATACTTAACCTTAAAAAACTCAAAAGGATTTGGACTTTTTTGATTGATGATATTTAAAACCCCTTCATCAACCACAAAAAGATAAACTTTAGCCCCTGCTTTTGCATTTATAGATACTTTAAAATCTTCGCCTGATTTTACTACTTTTGGAGCGTTTAGACTAAGATTTATTTTATGCTCACTTTCATCTTTTGCTACATAAACCTCACCCACCGCTTTAAAAGGTATAAAAACAGATGGTTTATCCGCTACCCTTAAAATACTAGCCTTAAGATACATTCCACTAAAGTCATCTTTTATATCAAAACTAACATTAGCTGAATGATTTACTACATTTACTACTTTATAATCTTTTATGCCATTTTCTTCTAAAGTTACAAGCATCAAAGCTTTTTTAAGTGGTGATGATATAACAGCGTTTATTTTATCGCCTTTTTTATACTCTTTTTTATCAAGCTTTATAGTAGCTTTGCTTAGCACATCTGTTGGCATAGCACCATAATCATACCCAGATACATCAAACCTTATACTAGCTTGATGAGTACTAAACTCATCTTTAGCTACCAAAACATAAGAACCTGATTTTAAGTTTTTGATGGTTAGTTGATAATCTTTTATATCTTCATAGCTTGAAACCATATCTGATTCTTTTATCCAACTTAAATACCACTCATGCTCCATATAGCTATAAAACCATTTTTGTTTATATAGCTTAGCACTTATTTTTGAGTTTGTTTTTTGCATAGTTTTTGGATTTATGGTTATAAAATTAAACCTTACATCTTCTTTTTCATCAAAAAGATTTTTACTCACACTCACGCCAACCATGCTTTCATATGGATAAATATCTACTTGTTTATAACTAGCTACATTTTTACCATTATCGTTTATCATAAACGATGATTTTAGGTTGTAAATGCTTGGAGCTGGAGTTTTAGTAATTGGCTTGATTATCTTATCTTGCTTACCATTTTCATCTAAGCTTACATCATATTCTTTTTCAAAAAGTATCTTATCAAAATCATCAACATCTTTTACAAAGCTAAAACTCTCATAACCTTTTGGTTTAAACTTAGCATTAACTAGCATTACTTTTAAACTTCCGCTAAGCTCACTAGCCGCACCACCCACAAGGTAGTTTGCACTAAGTTTTGCTAAAATCGGCTCATATATAAAATAATTTTCCTTTTCATACTCAATGTTATTTTTAACTCTTTGTGCGATAAAAGCTTCTACAAAAAAGCTATGCTCGTTTAAAATGTCATTTTCAAAAATAGCCTTTATGGTATATTTGCCACTTAATTCAAAATCTTTTTCATCTATTTTAACAGCTCCAAATTCATCTAGCTTTTGGGTTTTTGAGATGATTTTTTTGCCATTTGGGTCAAAAATCTCTAATCTAATCGGTAGATTTTTTACACTTTCATAACCTTGTTTTACTATAACAACACCCTTTAGCTCATCTTGTTTATCCAAAATATCACTAGCTAAATATATAAAAGCTCTTTTTTTGGTGTCTTTATGCTCGTAAAACTCATCAAAACTTAAAAAGTTTTTCTCATTACCTAACTCTACATAAACTGATTTTGGTTTTTGTTTATATAAGTCTTTTTGATTTGTCTTAAAGATACCAAACTCATCGCTAATCCCACTTGCTAAAAGCTTGTTTTTAGCTGAGTAGATACTAACTTTTGCACCACTTATCACTTTATCATCACTAAGTCTATTTAAAAACACAAAAACCTCATCTTTTGATACTTTTGCGTTTATGGATATATCGCTTAGATATACAGCTTTGTCCGTGCTTACTAGATTTTTGTTTTCATCTATATATACAAGCTCTATTAGATAAATCCCATCTTTGTATTTACCTATATCAAGCTTTGAGTTTATCTCTTCATTTTTTACATAATCAAGCTCAAAAGTTTTTTTATCTATTTGCTCTGTTTTGTATTTATCGTCGCTAAAGTTTATAAAGTATCTTATGTTCTCATCACTTAGCTTTGAGATGATAGCTTCAATTTGTTTTATGTTTGTAGTTTTGATAGCAACTTCGCCTTTACTTGATAAATAAGGTTTGTTATCACTAAATCTAGCGTCCATTAAATAATCTTTTGTTTTAAACTCATAAACAAAATCATCTTTTAACGCATAATTTCCCCCGCCAAATCCCTCGCTAAATGTTATTTTATAGTTTGTATCTGGCTTAAAATCACTACTTGTTATATCAATGTAGTATTTTTTATAATCATAATCATAAAAAAGATTTGATACTTTAAGTTTTATTTCATCATTTACTTTTACATATTTTTGATTGTCATCTCTATCCCATATATATTTATCAAAATACACCCTAACCCCTAAATTTTTACCGCTTAATGATATAGGCTTTATATTTTGTTTATCTAAAACTAATGCGTGTTTAAAATCAATGTCTTTATACATAAACTCAACTTTAAAACTCTCATCTTGTTTAAGCTTTGCTTTGCTTTTGCTTTGTAAATTTTTGCTTATATGTAAAGTATAATCTTTTTCAATAGGATTTTGCACTCTAAGAGTATAGTAGTTTGCCAATTTTGACACTTCATAGTCTAAAAATCCACTATCTGTTTTTATGCTTATGTTTTGTTTTAAAGATAACAAATCCACTTCATCGTTAAAATATAAAAGAATGTTTTTATTATCATTTTTTTCTATATAGACAAAAAAATCATCATTTTTATATGTGATTTTTTCGCCGTTTATATCACAAATTAGCTCCATAGACGGAGCAAAAGGAGTGTCTGGCATAAAAAGTATATGCTTTTTATCTTTTACATAAAAAAGCCCATTTAATTCTTTATCGCATTTTACAAGCTTATCTCTTGAGGCACCTAATTTGTAGTTATTATCCACCAAAAACTCTACAAAGTCACTCCCCATTTTCTCCCCAAATAAAGTGCTTAAAAATACCAAAAATACCAAAAGTTTTTTCATCATATCTCCTTTACTTCAAATTCTACGCTAGATAGGTTTGAGTTTTCATCAAGGCATTTTATTTTATGATAACCTTTTTCAAACTCCATTATCATTTCATCACTACTTTTTGCCTTAAAATACTCGTTTTCATCAACTTTTATATAAATATCATTACCCAAAAAGCTAAAGCATTTTACCATAATTTTGCTTGTTTTTTCGTCTAAATTTAGCATAAAACTAGCACCATTGTTTGGCGATGCTAAAAGCGGTTTTTGATTTTTTAAAAACTCAACGCAAGGACTTTTTTTAATCTCGTTCAAATCCAAAAAGCCATTAAGCAAAAGATAATTAATTTGTTCTGAGTTTATAAACTCACATTTATTTACCAAACTAACATCATCTATAACATAATCTTTAGCATAGTTTTTGCAACTTTCATATAAAAACTCATCAATACAAATTTCTTTTTGTGTGATTTTTGGTGGCATTTTGTGATTTTGTAGTTTTTTTGTCTTATCAAGGTATTTATAAATCTCAAAAACAAGCTTAAGCGAACTTTTTGCACCTGTTAAATCCTTAGTTTGCTTACCATTAAAATTCCCTATCCATACCGCTATAGTATAATCTTTGTTATATCCTATAGCATACAAATCCCTAGCTTTTGCACTTGTGCCTGTTTTAAAAGCTATTTGTGGAGTATTTTCTGCATTTTGCCAAAAAGCATTTAGATATGACCTTAGCCCATCTTCTAAAATCTTAGTAGTAAGATACGCTGCTTGTGGGCTAAAAAGCTCCTTGTTTTTACCTATCTTTATCCCTGCAAACTCTAGCGGTAAGATTTTGCCGTCATTTGCAAAAGCTGTGTAAAGATGAGCCAAATCAACCACGCTAAGCTCCGCTCCACCAAGTGCGATAGCGTCCCCATAAAATTCCTTTTTCTCATCAACCAAATCTACGCTTTTTAGCATTTCATAAAGTGAGTTTGAACCTAATTTGTTGTTTAAAAAAACCGCTGTTGTATTTAGCGAAAAATTAAGACTATCATCTGCACTAACCCTACCTATAAACTCATTTAAGTAGTTTTTAGGAGAATATGAATTTATATAAATATTTGTATCTATTAGCTTTTGTTTTGGAGTGATTAGCCCCATATCAAAAGCTTTTGCATAGATAAATGGCTTTAAAGCTGACCCTGTGCTATGTCTAGCTATAGCTCCATCTACATAGCCGTTTTGTGAGTTTAAATCATGACTACCAACATACGCTATAACGCTCATTTTAAGATTGTCTATCACTACCACGCTTATATTATTTACATCGTATAAACTTAACTCTTTAGCTAAAACTTTAGCTCTTTGGCTTATATGCTCCCATAAAGCTAAGTCAAAGTTTGTTTTAAAAGTGCCGTTTTTTATAGCTAAGTTTGAGTAATGATATGCGTTTTTTATGCTTTTTCTTTTAAAGCTTTGAACTTTTTCATCAATTGCTCTTTGATATTTACTTTTATCTATGGTGCCATTTTTATAAAGCTCATCTAAAACACGCTTTTTAACTTTGTTTAAATCTTTTTGTTTGTGAGGGCTATTTTGATTTGGGTTTTTTGGAATACTTGCAAGAATAGCCATTTGAGCTAAACTTAAATCCTTTAAATCCTTACCAAAGTAAAAATAACTAGCCGCTTTTACACCATAAATATTGCCACCATAAGGTGCTATGTTAAAGTATATGTTTAAAATCTCATCTTTGCTGTAATTTAGCTCAAGCTGTAAAGCCCTAAAAATCTCTATAAGCTTACTTTTATAGCTTCTTTGTTTTGGCTCTAGCATTCTTGCTACTTGCATAGATAAAGTTGATGCTCCGATGCGGTTTGTGTGGGTTAGGTTGTATAATCCCGCTCTAATCATAGAAAAAGGATTGATACCAAAATGATAGTAAAAATACTTATCCTCAAAACCTATCACGCTATCTTTTAAAAGCTGTGGCACATAATCAGTCTTAAAGCTCCAAAAATCATCATCATTTAGTGCCATATAAATGATATTGTCATTTTTATCATAAATGATTTTGGAAAAATCTTTATAATAAATCTTTGATTTATCAAGCGGATAAATAGCATTTAATATAAAAAATCCACAAACCATAAAAATAAACAAAATCGTGATAAAAAACAATATAATTTTAAATGCTTTTTGAAGTTTTTTCATACTTGTAACTTTTAAGATTTTTGGTTATTATTGCTTAAAATTGATAAAAAAACTATAAGCTATAAAGGAGATATTATGAAAAAGTTGGTTTTTGTTTTGTGTGTGGCTTTGAGCTTAAATGCCGCTATCATAGATAAAGATGCTAGCACTTGGGATTTTAGCAAACCTGGTTATCAAGTAATAGATGTTAGAATGCCAAAAGAATGGGCGGTAAAAAGTATTGACAATACTTATAAAATAAGCATTATCAATGATGATGGTAGTGTAAATAAAAATTTTGTTAATGAAGTTTTAGAAGTTTGGGATAAAAAAAGCACACTAGTTTTAATGTGTCGTAGTGGAAAAAGAAGCAAAAAAGCAGCACTTGCACTAGAAAAATCAGGCTTTAGTGAAGATATTATAAACTTGGCTGGTGGTATAGGAAAAGTTGATGTTGATAGTGTAAATAAACGCAAGTAAATTTCGTTTGTTTATCATCATTGATAAATGTGGCTTTATCTAAATAAAAGCCAAATTTCGCTGACTCGGCTTTGTTGTAAATTAGCGTCATAAAAACCTAAAACAAACGAAATTTAAGCTATTTAAGTCTAATAAATCGGTGTTTGGCTTATAAATTTCGTTTGTTTGGAGTAGTTTAATTTAAACTACCAAAACTAATCTTTCAAAAGCTCTAAATTAGAAAAATTTACTGTATATCTAGCAAAAGCTTATAAGTTGGTGCTTTAAACTCGCTACTAAGTAACGCCAAATCTTCTTCATCTAGCTTTATATTAAGACAGTTTATATTTTCTTTAGTGTGTTTTAGTTTTGATGATTTTGGTATGGCTATAGTGTTTGTTTGCATTAAAACAAAACAAAGCAAAACTTGCATTATACTAATATCATACTTTTTAGCTACTTGCTTAATAGCATTTGAGCTAAGTAGCCTTTTGTTTAACCTACCGCCTTGAGCCAAAGGACAGTAAGCCATAGTCAAAATGCCATTTTTATCCATAAATGGCTTTAAGCTAAACTCAATCCCCCTTGAGCCTAAATGATAAAGCACTTGATTTACCATACAATTTTGACCTTGTGGGGTAGATAAAATTTCTTTCATATCATCTATATCCATATTTGATACGCCCCAGTTTTTGATTTTGCCTTGATGCTTAAGCTCTTCAAAAGCACTAAAAGTTTCTTCAAAACTATAAACCCCTCTCCAATGAAGCAAATACATATCAAGATAATCTGTTTTGAGATTTTTAAGACTTTGTTCGCAAGATTTTATAGTGTTTGCAAAACTTGCATGACTTGGTAAAACTTTTGAGACTATAAATAGTTCCTCTCTTTTATATCCTTGTAAAGCTTCGCCTATTAGCCTTTCACTAGCACCATTTCCATACATTGAAGCTGTATCTATGAGATTTACTCCATTATCTATAGCGTATCTTATAGAGCTAATCTCTTCATCTTTAGCACCTATATCATCTCCTATATACCAACCACCAATGCCTAATTTACTAACTTTTGTTCCGTCTTTTAAAACCATAACTTAGCTCCTATTTTTTTATAAACAATAGTCTAAATTTCGTTTGTTTGTATGTCAAAATGAGCTAATATTAGTTTTTTATAAAAAAATGTGTAAAAAAGTAATTTTTTAAGAAAATTTAAGTTATTTTTATAAAAATTGATAATGATTATTATTAGTATTGATATAATCATACAAATCAAACAAAAGGAGATAAAATGAACACAAATCTAACAAAAACACAATTAGCACAAATTGCTAAAAAACAAAACGAACAAAAAACACCCTTTCAAAGACTTGTTTTAAAATGCAAGGTTGATTAATTAATTTGGTTTATTTGTTTTAATGCAAATAAACCAAAAAAACTCAAAAACTACAAAAATCATACAAATTTCGTTTGTTTAAAAAAACTTTAACTAAAAACAAAACAACTTTACACTATCATAGCAAATCTTACAATCATCAAGGATTATGACATGAAAAATAACTTTTTAAAGATTTATGGGATAATTTCTTTTTTGGCGGTTGGTTTTATCAATGCCTTTGTGGATTTAGGACACAAAATCATCATACAAAACACTATTTATAAAGTTTATGATGGAAGTATGCAGCTTTTTTTAACAGCTATTGTTAATGCTTTGATACTTTTACCATTTATTATGACTTTGTCTTTATCTGGATTTTTGGCAGATAAATACCCTAAAAACAAAGTTATGAGAATATCTGCTTGGTTTTCTGTGCTTTTTACAATCATTATATGTTTTTGCTACTACATTGGGGCTTTTTGGGCTGCATTTGTTATGACATTTATCATGGGGATACAATCAGCTATTTATTCTCCTGCAAAATACGGCTATATAAAAGAATTAGTTGGCAAAGAATTACTTGCTATGGGAAATGGTGCTATAAATGCTGTTAGTATAGTAGCTATACTAGCTGGTATGGCTGTGTTTTCACTCACATTTGAAATGCTTTTTAACCCAAGTTTTACTACAACATCTAGCGTTATAGTTGGTGTTGCTCCGCTTGGATTTTTATTAGTTATATTTTCTATCATTGAGCTTGTTTTAGCTTATAGATTACCAAAACTAACAGATACTGATAATTCTATGGTTTTTGATAAAAAATCATACCTAAGTGGTAAAATGCTAAGCTCAAATATAGGTTTAATCTTTCAAAACAAAACAATATGGCTTTGTATAGTTGGTATATCTTTGTTTTGGGCTATCTCTCAGCTTTATTTAGTGTCTTTTCCTGTATATGCTAAAAACGAACTTTTTGAGCTAAATACATTTTATGTTCAGCTTGTAATGGCTGCTTCTGGTATAGGAATTGTAATAGGCTCAATAGTAGCTGGTCGTATGTCTAAAAACTATATTGAATTAGGTTTTATACCGCTTGGAGCTTTGGGGATTTTAATCATTGCTTTACTTGTGCCTTACTTTGGGAGTCTTTTTGCTTATGGAATTTTATTTTTAATCTTTGGTATAAGCGGAGCGTTTTTTATAGTGCCATTAAATGCTTTAATACAATTTAACGCAAAAGAAAAAGAGCTTGGAAAAGTTCTAGCGGGAAATAACTTCATACAAAACATTTTTATGTTTTTATTTTTAGCATTTGCTACTTTGGTAGCTTATCTTGATATAAATGTGGTTTATGTTTTTTACTTTATAACGCTTGTTAGCTTATTTGGGGCTTTATATGTTGTGTTAAAACTACCATTTTCACTCATTAGAATTTTGCTAAGTCTTGCTTTTACGCAAAGATATAGACTTTTGGTTGAAGGGTTTGATAATATCCCTGAAAAAGGCGGAGCATTGCTTCTTGGAAACCATGTATCTTTTATAGATTGGGCGATAGTGCAAATGGCTATTCCTAGAAAAGTTCATTTTGTTATGGAAAGAAGCTATTATAGTAAATGGTATTTAAGAATATTTTTAGATAGATTTGGGGTTATACCTGTATCAAGTGGGGCTAGTAGGGAAGCTTTAGAGCTTATAGCACAAAGGGTTAAAAATGGAGATTTAGTATGCCTTTTCCCTGAAGGTGCATTATCTCGCCACGGACATTTAAATGAGTTTAAAAGCGGTTTTGAGCTAGTTGGAGAAAAGCTTGAAGATAGCGAAAGCTTTATCATACCTTTTTATATGCATGGACTTTGGGGAAGCTCTTTTTCAAGAAGCGATGAAGAATTTGCCGCTAAAAACAAAACTTTAGGCAAAAGACTTATAGCCATAGCATTTGGAAAACCTATGAGTATCCACTCTAAAAAAGATGAAGTTAAAGCAAAAGTTTTTGAATTATCTTTTGTAGCTTGGAAAAGCCAGTGTGATTTTATGAAAACCATAGGAAAGGCTTTTATAGATTCTGCTAAGAAAAATCTAAACGCTACAGCAATCGTTGACCAACTAGCAGGAGATATAAGCTTTAGAAAACTTTTAGGACTTAGCATAACGCTTAGCTCTTTTATGCAAAAAAACTCTTCTACAAAAGAGCCACTAGATACTGTTGGTATAATGCTACCTGCTTCTATGGCAAGTTCACTTTGCAACCTATCAGCACTACTTTGTGGTAAAGTTGTTGTGAATTTAAACTTTACAGCTGGAGCTAATGCTATAAAAGCGGCTATAAATAGCGCTAAAATAAAACAAATCTACACATCAAAAAAGTTTTTGCAAACACTAGAAGATAAAGGCGTTGTGTTTGATTTTGATGGAGCTAAGATTTTTTATATGGAAGATATTACAAATACATTTAAAGCTAAAAAACTACAAATACTCCTAACTTTTATAATGGTTAGTGTGTTGCCAAGCTTTATACTAAAAGCTCTTTTTACAAAAAACAACAATAGTAATGATGTAGCAGCCATACTTTTTAGTAGCGGTAGCGAAGGAACACCAAAAGGCGTAATGCTAAATCATAAAAACATACTTAGCAACATAGCTCAAATATCTGAAGTTTTATGTGCTAAAGATGATGATTGTGTGCTTAGCTCACTTCCTCCGTTTCACGCTTTTGGGCTAACGGTTACTACTTTTATGCCGCTTATACAAGGTCTTAAAAGTGTAACTTTTGCCGACCCAACAAATGCTATAGGTGTAGCAAAAGTTATCGCTAAAAACAATGTAACTATAATGTGTGGAACTTCTACATTTTTAGGAATTTATGCAAGAAATAAAAAGCTTGATGAAATTATGTTTGAAAGCGTAAGAATAGTTGTAGCTGGAGCTGAAAAACTAAAAAGTGAAGTAAGAACTGCATTTGAAATGAAGTTTAAAAAGACAATTTATGAAGGATATGGAGCTACTGAAACCACACCTGTAGCAAGTGTGAATTTGCCTAATAAATTTGATAGTGATTACTGGATAGTTCATCGTGCTAGTAAAATCGGAAGTGTTGGTATGCCATTACCAGGAACTGCTGTTAGGATAGTTGACCCAAATACATACGAAACGCTTAAAACAGGAGAAGATGGACTTATACTTATCGGCGGTCATCAAATAATGGTTGGATATTTAAACAATGAAGAAAAAACAAATGAAGTTATAAAAGAAATAGATGGTATTAGATGGTATAACACTGGAGATAAAGGGCATTTAGATGAAGACGGATTTTTGTATATAGTTGATAGATACTCAAGATTTGCAAAAATTGGCGGTGAAATGGTATCACTTGGAATGGTTGAAGAAGAGATAGGAAAAGTTGTTAGCGAAGAAAGTAAATTTAGCGTAGTAGCTGTTGAAGATAGCAAAAAAGGTGAAATGGTAGTAGCTTTGATACAAAGTGATGATTTTGAAGGTTGCGTAGAAGCTATAAAAAACTCTAGTATGCCTGCACTTTTTAAACCAAGCAAATATTTTAGCGTAGAACAAATTCCACTTCTTGGCTCTGGAAAGGTTGATTTTAAAGGCTCAAAAGCTTTAGCTTTAGAACTTTTAGAAAAAGAAGCTAATTAATCTACATTTTTTTTTGGGGGGGGGTAAATCATTATTTTTTAAAATTGCTTACAAATCTTATTCCATAGGATATTGAGCTATAGGCTCTTTAAACCATACAATGCTAAAAAATTTACCAATAGGGACATATATGGATTTAACTAAATTTCTTAGCCTTGATGAAAAAAATAATGAAGAATTAAAAGAAGAATTAAGACAAGACATACTTTTATGGGAAGAAATCTCAAGTGGCGAAATCCCTAAGGAAAGAGTTGATGATTTTTATAAGCTTGTAGCTTTAAATGTAAAATTTATAAGAAAAATAAGAGGTAAAAGCCAACTTGATGTAGCCTTAAGTATAAATATACAATCAACAGCATTTTACTCAAACTGTGAAAACAACAAAAACAACAAACACTTCAATGTAGAGCATTTATACAAACTAAGCGTGGTTTTAGAAGTGGATATAGTCTTGTTTTTTTCCAATGATTATGAAGCTATACTAAAAGAACTTGATATACAAAACACTGATAAATACGACAATATCATACAACAATACAAAAACGACAGAAAAAACATAGGACATTTTCAAAGATATACACGAAAAGAAAGCAGCTTAGCAAAAAATCAAAAACCAAAAGATGAACTAAAAGTTGCAAATATGTTATCAATGGATTTTGACTATTAATTTTGCTTAAATTGGTTTTACTTTAAATTTCGTTTGTTTGAAATCTTTTGCATTAAATTACTCAAACCCCAAACAAACGAAATTTATACAGTCTTAGAAAAAACTTTTAAGTATCATACTTAGCTAATAGTAAGTTTTATATACTAAATTTTGATGCTTTAGATAATAAAATATTATCTTAACAGCTTATTTACCCCCCCCTTTTTTTTTATTTTAGATAAACAAACGAAATTTGAAGCTATCTATAAATTTTTAATATAAAACCTCTTTTATTTGGCTTTATGGTAAGTTCTTTACTAAGATAAACACTAGCGTCTTTGTTTATACTTTTGATAAACTCACTAGCCTTTTCTCCCCTATCCCTACCAAGACCAAAGTTAGCAAATTTAGTAAGTCTTTCAAACTCGCTTTGTGGGATTATCCCTTGTCTTTTTAGGGTATTTAAGCTTGTAAAACCATCATCATCAACAACAGCTTCTATCTCATAAATATCACTAGATTGTGCTGTTTTTAAAGCATTTTGGATATTTGCTTTGCAAGTTTTGCTTAAATCTTTTTGACCTGATTTTAAGTCATCACAAACTATTGTTTTTATCAAAGTATGTTTTGAACTAGTTTTTGGTGTATCTAATTTACCGCTTAGCTTACCTTCAAGCTCTTTAATTCTATCTTGCATTTGTTTTAAAGCTGTTGTGCTTTGAGCTAAAAGCTTTGTGTTTTCATCATTGCTTAAAGAACTACTCTTAGCTATTTCTTCAAGCTTATTACTTAGCTCTTTATTTTGTAACACCAAGCTTTCATTTTGTTTTAAAAGCTCATTTTTTTGGTTTTCTATCTTAGATATATCTGCTTTTGTTTTTGCGATTTGCTCTTCATACTCTCCCATTTTTACAACCAAAGTATCTGATTTTTTAGTAGAGTTTTCTTTGTATAAAGCTAATTCTTTTTCTTTTTGCTTACTTTCTTCTAATTGTTTTACAATGTTTGCTTTTTCAAGATTTATACGAGATATATCTTCTTTTGATTTGGTGTATTTGTCTTCTAGTAACTTATGCTTATTTTCAAGCAAATTAAGTTTGCTTGTAAGGTCATTAATCTTAGATAAAGATTGCTTGTCTAGATTTGCCATATCAATCTTAGCTTGAGTTTTTAAAAGTGCATTTTCATTTTGCAAGGTTGTTTTATCATCTAAAAGCTTACTATTTTGCTTTTGAAGTTCTAAAAACTTTGTATTTAATGCAAATATCTCATTTTGAACATCACCTAAACTTTTTATCTTTTGGTTTAAATCTTTGTTTTCTAAAACAAGTGCTTCATTTTTACTTTGCAAAGATAAAACTTCTTTAGAAGTGGTTTTGCTTGTATCTTCTAGCTTTGAGCTTAAAGTTAGGTTTTGTGCTTTTAGCTCATTATATTTAGCATTTGTTTCATTTACTTGGGTTTTTAAGTTTTGATTGATTTTGCTAAGTTCGCTTATATTTTTTTCAAACTCTGCTACAAGCTTTGCTTTTTCTGTATCATAAGTTTGCTTAAGCTTTAGACTTTCTTTTTGCATATCTTGGACATTTTGAGCCTTAAGGTTTTTAATAAGAGTTTGATTTTCTTCATTTATAGCTGTTAGATTTATGATTTGTTTTTTAGCGTCATTTAGCTTTAGTGATAAATCACTGTTTGTTTTATTGAAATTAGAATTTTTATCATCTAAGCTTAACTTATACTCATCATTTAGCTTTTTTAAAATAGATATTTGTGATAAGTGCTGTTCGTTTTCGTTTTTTAAAGATGATATTTGTTTGTTTAGCTTAGCGTTTGTATCTTCATAGTCTTTTAATGAGCTTGATTTCATTTTCAAAGCGGCATTTTCTTTTATAAGCTCTTTATTGTCTTTTTCTATCTTAGCCATTTTAACATTTAAATCTTCTAGGTCTTTTTGTGCTTTTCTTATCGTGTTTTTGTTTTCATAATCTTGCGCTTGACCT
Source organism: uncultured Campylobacteraceae bacterium (assembly GCA_964646025.1). Classification (GTDB taxonomy): domain Bacteria; phylum Campylobacterota; class Campylobacteria; order Campylobacterales; family Campylobacteraceae; genus Campylobacter_E. The sequence continues at coordinate 15,808 of CAZYDK010000010.1, forward strand.
TCGCTCATACTATGCTCTAGTTGTTTTTGAACACTACTTAGCATATTTTCTGTTTCTTGCAAACTTGTCTTAAGCGTTTCATTATCTAGTTGATAAATTTTTAGCTTTTCGTTTTGCTCGTTTATGATTTTATCGTAATCTTTACTAGCATACACGCTAAGCTTTACATTGCTTTGCTTTAGTTCATCTTGTAAAAGATTGTTTTGTTCTTGTAGTTTTTGATTATCTACATTAAGACGCCTAATGATTTCTTCATTATCATTTAGCCCATCTTTGGCTGCTCTTAGCTCTTTGTTTTGGCGTTCTAAAAGTATGATTTTATCGTTTAAGATTTTATAATTTTGCTTATCTTTATCGCTTAAACCTACTGATTTAGATGACTCTGATTTTTGTTTTGCTAGTTGGGTTTGCAAAAGTGCGATTTGCTCATCTTTTTTTGCAACGATTAAAGATTTTGTATTTTCATCTGTATTATTTTTATCATTAATTAGCTTTTTCATCTGCTCGTTTAGGGTAGAAATCTCTTTTTGATGAAGCTCTTTTAATGAATTTATATCATTTTCACTATCTTGTTTTAGCTTATTGTTATCATCTTTTAGTTTTTTTATCTGTGCTTGTGCTTTTTTATCAAACTCTATAATCTCGGCTGTATGTTTTGCCAAAATTTGATTGATTAGGTTTTCTTTTTCAAGTATCATATTTTTTAATTTTTCGTTTTCTAGTTTTCTACTAGATATATCTTTTAAAAGCTTTTCTGTATGGATATTTGAGTTTTGCTTTAGCTTTTCAATCTCATTGATTAGGTATAAGTTTTTTTCCGCTAATGATGAGTTTTTTACACGCTCACTTTTTGTAGCCTTTGCAACCTCATCATTTGTAAGCATATCTTTATTTCTTAGGCTAGTTTGGAGTTTTTCAATTTCATTTTCAAGATTTACAAGCTTTTGCTCGTAGTCTTTTACGGTGTTTAGGTTTTCTTTTTGAAGTTCGTTAATTCTTTTTGTAAGTTCGTTTATGTTTTGATAATGTTGCTTTTCACTCTCGTTTATAGCTTCAAGGTTTTTTGTTTGAAGTTGGTGTTTTATCTCTTTTATCTTAGCTTTTTCATCATCTAAAGCTAAAGCTATTTCATAGTTTTTGTTAACCAAACCTAAATTATCATCATACAAAAGCTTATTTTTTGCTCTAAGCTCTAAAATCTGAGCCTTTAGCTCATCTATATCACCTGATAATTTAACATTTTTATCAATTTCCAAAGTATCGTGTTTTGGTAAAGCAAAAAATCTTTCATATTCTTGTAAATTTTTTTCATCTTTTTGTGTGTTTATCTCTTGGGTTATTTGAGTTGTATTTTGATTTGGTTTATCTTTTATCATATAAACTAACACCAAAAATCCAAGTAAAGCACTTAAAACATATATTAAAACTACCTTCTTATTTTTCAAAACAAAACCTTTTAAAATGATTTACCCCCCCCCATAAACAAACGAAATTTAAGCTATAAAATCAGCTATCTTTTTAGCACCATTTAATGCCACAACTATACTAGCACCATTTTTACTAGCTATATCGCCTACAACAAAAACATTTTTTTGATTTGTTTGCATTGTGTTTTCATCAAAACTAGGAATGCCATTTTCATCTACATTAATTTCACATTTTTGTAAAAAATCAAGCGGAGTAGAACCACCGATTGCGTATATAATTCTGTCATAAATTTCGTTTGTTTGGTCGTTAAAAGTTACTTTTACTTTGCCATTTTCATCATTTACTTCTACGATGTCAATGCCTAGTTTTAGTTTAAATTTACCAGCCTTAGAGTAAGAATTTACATTTTCAAGGTTGATATCATTTAGCCTTGAAAACTCAGTTCTTCTATAACACATAGTAATATCTTTTGTATCACTTAAATCCACAGCGTATTCAGCAGCACTATTTCCGCCACCTACAACAAGTATTTTTTCATTATCTTGTGCGTCGTTTGCATTGAAATTTATAACTTTTTTAAGGCTTGATGGAAGTTTATAATCAGGCTTGTTTGGTTTTCCCATTCTACCTATCGCTACCGCATAATTTTTAGTAGAAAAGTTACCTTTTGGAGTAACTAGCATAAATCCGCCGTCTATTTTTTTGATACTTTCAACTTCGCAACCATATTGAGTTTCAAAAACTCCCTTATCAACAATGCTTTTAAAAAGCTCCATTGTGCTTTCTTTTGTGCCATCTTCAAAAGGAACATTTCCTATATTTGTGCTATCGCAACCTTTATAAGCTTTATCAACTCTTTTTCCGTCTTTATAAAAAACAGCAAAAGTTTGACAAATATCGTTTGCTTTTTCTAAAAGCAAAACTTTTTTACCACCTTTTAAAGCCATTTCATAAGCAGAAGCTATACCCGCTGGACCTGCACCAATTACTACTAAATCATACATTAATTTTCTCCTTGATAATTATTTTTTATATTCTTTTACAAAGTCTTGCAATCTTTTAAGACCTTCTTTGATGTTTTCATCGCTTGTTGCATAGCTCATTCTAACATAGCCACCCATACCAAAACCAATACCAGGAACCATAGCTACAAGCTTTTCTTCAAGCAATCTTTTACAAAAAGTCATATCATCTTCTGTAATCGCTTTTATATCCATAAATATATAAAAAGCACCCGCTGGTTTGCTAAATTTGATACCATCTATTTGTGATAACATATCACAAGCTAAATCTCTACGGCGAATAAAACTTGAGTTCATATTTTCTATATCTTTATCAGCATCTCCACGAAGTGCAACAATAGCTGCGTTTTGAACTATAGTGTTTATGTTTGAAGTGCATTGACCTTGCAAGTTTTTCATAACTTTATTTAGCTCTTTGTTTGCACTTGCACTATATCCAAATCTCCAGCCTGGCATAGCAGCACATTTACTAAGTCCATTTATAGTAACCGTTCTTTTAAAAGCATCTTCGCTTAAACTTGCAAAACTTACAAACTTTTCATCATAGCTTAGTTTTTCATATATTTCATCGCTTAAAACCGCTATGTCTGTGTTTTCTAAAACTTTAGCTAAGCTTGCTAGCTCATCTTTAGTATAAATTTCGCCCGTTGGGTTGCTTGGATTGTTTAAAATTAGCATTTTTGTTTTTGGGTTTATGTGTTTTTTTAAATCATCTGCTGTAATTTTAAGGCCATTACTTGGATATACATATACTGGTGTTGCACCATTATATTTTACTATCTCTGGATAGCTCACCCAGTAAGGAACAGGTATAAGCACTTCATCGCCTTCTTCACACAAAGCCGCTATAGCGTTAAATAAAGAATGCTTAGCACCTGCATTTGTAATGATATCGCTTATATCATAATCAAGATTGTTGTCTTTTTTTAGCTTTTGTTTAATAGCCTCTAAAACATTGTTCGCTCCAGCTACTGGAGTATAAGCAGAACAACCATTTTCTATAGCTTTAATAGCCGCTTGTTTTACTACTTCTGGTGTATCAAAATCAGGCTCTCCTGCACTAAAACTAATCACATTTTTACCTTCTGCTTTAAGGTTTTTTGCTATAGCTGTGATAGCTAGAGTTAGTGATTCTTCTAAAGATGTAATTTTTTTTGTAAGTTTCATGATATATCCTTTCTTTAAATTGTTTTTAAATATCCACTATCATTTAAAAATAAATACAATTCCCCAAGTATGTGTTTTTTCTGCTTTTCATCAACAAGTGTTGATTTTTCTATCTTTTCATTAAGATTATCCATAATCTCTCTAACATCATAGTCTAAATCTTCCAAAGTATCTAATATGCTTTGATTTTCTATGATTGATTTAATCTCATAACCTTTATTTGTAACTTCTATACAAACTTCTGTTGGATGGGTAAAAAGGTTGTGTTTCATTCCAAGCACTTCTTGATAAGCACCAACTAAGAAAAATCCTAAATAATAATCTTCTTTTTCCACATCAACATCATGCAAAATAAGTGGATTTTTCTTACTATCAAAAGCTATCTCTCCATCACTATCACAAGTTATATCCCAAATGCTTGCACTTCTAGTAGGTACTACATCAAGCCTATCAAGTGGCATGATAGGGAAATTTTGCCCAAGACCCCAAAAATCAGGCAAAGATTGAAACAATGAAAAATTAACCAAATACCTTTCTTGAACTTGCTGTTGCTTTGCAATAAGATTATAAAAATGCTCTTTATCACCTAGAAGCATTGTTGCTTTTTTTCCTATAAGATGAACGAGAATTTCAGCATTTGACCTATCTTCTAAATCAACATAACCAAGGTCAAAAAGAGTTAAAATACTATCAAGATGAGCCAAACTATCGTGCATATACTCAATAGCATTTGTATCTTTTATATTTTTATACAAATCACAAAGCTCGTCAATAAGCGGTGGGTTTTTTTCTTTTAAATGCAATTTACTTTCTGAATATTCTTGTGAAAAAAGCTCAAGCACAGGAGCAGCCAAAACAGCGTGTGTAGCCGATACAAAACGACCGCTTTCTATGAAAATATTTGGCTCTACTTCGTTTTTTTGCTTTGCTATGGTTTGTAGTATAAAAACTATGTTGCTAGCATACTCATCAAGTGAGTAGTTTCTGCTTGGCTCTGTATCAAACTGCGAATACTCTATCGCTAAACCACCACCAAGATTTATGCTTTTTAGTGATTTTGCACCCATTTTTCTAAGTTGGATATATATGTTTCCGGCCTCATTTAGTGCTTTTTTTAGACTTTGGATTTGACTTATTTGACTACCGATATGAAAATGTATCATAGTAAAACAATCCAAAAGTCCATTTTCTTTAAGTATATTTATAGCCTCTATAAGCTCTGTTGAAGTAAGACCAAACTTAGCGTTTATACCGCTACTTTTAGCCCAAAAACCAGCACCTAAAGAATGAAGTCTAACCCTAAGACCTATGTTTGGCTTAACACTAAAACGCTCTTTTGATGTTTTTACTATACTTTCAAGCTCGTTTATGCCTTCAATGGTAATTGTTATATTGTGCCCCATTTCTCTAGCGATAAATCCTGTTGTAATAAGCTCTTTATCCTTAAAACCATTAACAGTAATTGGTGCTTTATCGTTGTTATAAGCCATAGCTAAAAGCAATTCTGCTTTTGAACCTGCTTCTAGACCATAGTTGTATTTTTGACCTATTTTTACAAAATTTTTGACAAATGTTGGAAACTGATTGACCTTTAAAGGATAAACGGTATTAAAGCTACCTTTATAGCCAAACTCTTTTCTAGCAGCATTAAAGCTTGAATATATTTCATCTATTTGTTTTTCTATAAGGTGTGTAAAACGAAGTAAAACAGGTCCGATGTAGCCATCATCTCTAAGGGTGTTTACTATATCAATGATAGCAGGTTTATTACCCACATCAAGACATACTTTTCCGTCTTTTATGCAAAAAATCCCATCACCCCAAAGCTTAATACCATAATCCATAATTACCCCCTAAAATCATACTTATTTAAATCATCAAAGCTAACTAGCTCTTGATTTCCGCTTATTAGGTCTTTGATTAATACTTTTTGTTCTTTAAACTCTTCTTCTCCAATAGCCATAAAATATCTAGCGTTTGAAGTGTTTGCATCTTTTAAATGCTTTGCAAGTTTTTTGCTATCATAAGATAATATTACTTTATAATTTTGTCTTAATTTATGAGAAATAATATACATTGTGTTTAAATAACTATCATTTAAAACACAAGCATAAATCCCACTAGGTTCTATAGTTTGCTCTTTGTTTTCTAAAATCACCATAATTCTTTCAACACCAAGTGCAAAGCCAACACCATAGCTACTTTCTCCACCAAGATAATCCACAAGCCTATCATATCTTCCACCACCAGCTACTGCACTTTGAGCGCCGATTTCATCGCTTACAAACTCAAAAGCTGTTTTACAGTAATAATCAAGCCCCCTTACAAGCCTTTCATCAAGCTCATACGCTACACCACAATCATCTAAGATTTTTTGTAATTTTATAAAATCAGATTTACTCTCATCATCTAAAAACGAACTTAATTTTGGAGCATTTTCTAGCTCTTTTTGACATGATTCGTTTTTACAATCAAGCATTCTTATAGGGTTTAGCTCTTTTCTTCTAAGACAATCTTCACATAAACATTTATCTTTTGAAAAATCAACTAAGCTTTTTTTATACTCTAAAAGTGTTTGTGCCGTGCCTAATGAGTTTAGTTTAAGGGTTGTTTTTATATCAAGCTTTTTAAAAATATCATGTAAAATCATTATAACGCTAGCATCTTCATAAACACTTGGTTCATTAAAGCACTCTATACCAAACTGATGAAACTCTCTAAGCCTACCTTTTTGGGGTCTTTCATATCTAAACATAGAACCATGATAAAACCATCTTTTTTTTGCTTTTGCCTTATCTAGCTTTTTTTCTATAAAAGCTCTTACGCTACCAGCTGTTCCTTCTGGTCTAAGACAAACATCATTTCCACCTTTATCTACAAACTCATACATTTCTTTACCAACTATATCACTACTTTCACCAACACTTCTTCTAAAAAGCGGTGTGTTTTCAAGATGTGGTAAATTTATAAAAGAATACCCATAATTTTGTGCTACGCTAGAACATACATTTATAACTTTTTCATAAAGCATAGCTTCATTATCAAGTAAATCTTTCATACCTTTTATAGCTTTTATGTTAGACATTTATATCCTTTTGATGGTTTTATAAAGGGGGTATTATAGTGTTTTATTTTTAAGTTTTTATGGTTTTTATAATGTTTTTATAAAATTTTATTTTTTTCTAACAAACAAACGAAATTTAAGCGTTTTAAGTCTTGTGATTTTTGTTTGTAAATTTCGTTTGTTTGGGATTAACTTATAAAGCTTAAACTAGTTTGCAAAACCTACTACTTTAAAGAATTTATCCTTATTTGCCAAGCTTATTGACTAGATAAAAAATATTTTAAATAAACTAATTTAAATCTTTAGCAAAATATCTAAGAATGTAAAATTTTTATTGGTTTTTACTGTGCCTCAAACTTCATATCCATTAAGTTCTCCTTAATAATGTTTATTTATAGTGCCCTTAGCCGAAACATAAGAGTTAAAGTCGCTTATGTGGGACAAATGGGTTAAAGCACTTATGACCAGGTGGGTGCAATGGCTATTAAAAGAATGACAATC
>CAZYDK010000011.1:0-12413 GCA_964646025.1 uncultured Campylobacteraceae bacterium
AAACAAACGAAATTTAGTTTAAAACTTTGATTTAATCTTTAGTTCTTTATAAAGCTCACAAGTTTGTAAAAGCTCCTCATCACTTCCAAAGCCTATGATTTTTCCATGCTCCATAACAGCTATTTTGTCAGCTGATTTTATGGTGCTTAGGCGGTGTGCGATTAGGATTATGATTTTTCCTTGCTTTATGTTGCCTATAAGGTCGGTGATAACACTTTCGCTTTTATTATCAAGCGCACTTGTCGCCTCATCAAAAATGATAACACTAGGGTCTTTATATAAAGCTCTAGCGATGGCTATACGTTGTCTTTGACCACCACTTAGGTTGCTTCCACGCTCAGCAAGAACCGTGTGTATGCCGTTATCAAGCTTAGATACAAACTCATAAGCATTTGCGTCTTTTAGTGCTTGTATCACTCTAGCTTCATCGTACTCTCTAGCATAGGCTACATTGTTTGCTATGGTATCGTTTAGTAAATATGTGTTTTGGGTTACAAGTGAGATTTGGTCTCTTAGTGGGTTTATGTTTAAATTTTTTATGTTGTCATTATTTATCAAAAGCTCACCAGAGCTTACATCATAAAAACGGCTTATAAGGTTTATAAGGCTTGTTTTTCCGCCACCACTAAGTCCAACTAAAGCTATGGTTTCATTTTTTTGCATTTTTAGGTTTATGTTTTCTAGTGCTTTTGTGCCATCATCATATACTAAATCAGCGTTTTTAAACTCTATATTTTCTATATCTTTTATGTCTTTTCCGCCATCAATTATCTGTGGGTTACTATCAAGCACTTCAAAAACCCTAGAACAACCAGCAAGACTAGTTTGCACGCTAGAATATATGCCGGATAAACGCCTAACAGGAGTATAAGCCATAAAAAGTGCTGTTAAAAAGCTAAAAAATGAACCTGTTGTAAGGTCGCCATTTACTACTTCATATCCACCTATCATTATAACAAGTGATATACCAAGACTACCGCAAGTCTCCATAAGTGGGCTTAAAAAATTATCAAGCTTAGCTCCAGTCATACCAAGAGCAAATATTTCATCGTTTATACGGCTAAACTTTTGTTCTTCTAGTTCTTTTGAGTTGCTTGATTTAATAAGCTCTATGTTTAAAAAAGCTTCATTTAGCTTAGATGTTCTAGTAGCACCTTTTTGCTGAGATTTTACACCTACTTTTTGAAGTTTTTTAGCTAGTATGCGTATAGGAAAAAACGCTACAGGCACCACCACAAAGGCAAAAAATGCTAGTTTTGGGCTTTGATAAATTACAACAGCTATAAGTCCAACCGCACTTATAAGCTCTCTAGCAAAGTTTGGCACAAATCCTACAAGTATGTTGCTTACCGCACCTATGTCGCCTGTACATCTTGAGATTAGCTCTCCCGCTGGTTTTTTGTGAAAGTATGATAAGTCTTGTTTTAGTATGTTTTTAAACATATCTAAAAGTAGCTTTCTAGTAATGTCAGAACCAATATAAGCCATATAGTAGCTTTGTAAAAAAAGCCCAAAGTTTTTTATAGCATAAATAAGCACAACCAAAAATGGTAGCGTATATAAAAGTCCTACATTTCTTTCCATAAATATCTTATCAAGTATAGGCTCTATCGCCCATGCAGTAGCAGCTGTTCCGCCACTAGCACACAGCATTCCAAAAACTACTAAAAAAGCTTTGATTTTATAGTCTTTATAATAGTGGCTAAATCTTTTAAAAACATCTTTTAATGTTATTTTTCTAAACTCAACCTTTTCTAGCTCTTGTTTTATCTGGTCTTTAAGTTCTTTGCTGTCTTTGTGTTCTGTTTGTTTTGTTTTACTCATATTATCTCCCAAGTAGTTCCGTCTTTGCTATCTTTTATGCTAACACCCATACTAGATAATTCATCACGGATACTATCTGCTAGAGCATAGTTTTTGTTTAGCTTTGCTTCAAGTCTTTGTAAAATTAGTTCTTCTATTTTGTTTTTTAGATTTTCATCTATGTTTTTGAAGTATTCATCACAAGCTTTAAAACCAAAGCCAAGCAAATGTGAAAAGCTTATAAAATCTTTTTTATCAACACCATAATTTTCATCTAATCTTTTGTTTATATCTACACAATATTCTTCAAAAATACTTATGGCTTTACTTATATTTAAATCATCATTTAAAGCTTTTAAGCACTCTTTAAAATACTCATTATCACTTTTAATGTTATCATTTATAACTATATCATCAAAAGCGTCTAAGTTAAGGCGTTGTTTGGTTCTATAAAACTTATCAAGCCTTTTTTTGCTAGCTTTTAAATCTTCTTCGTTGAAGTTAAAGTTTGAGCGGTAATGTGTGCTTTGTAAATAAAATCTAAGCGTTTCATTATCATAGCTACCTAACATATCTTTTACAAAAAAGCAGTTTTGAAGGCTTTTGCTCATTTTTTCATTGTTGATATTTACAAAAGCATTGTGTAGCCAATAGTTTGAGATTTCTTTTTTGTTTTTAAGTCTGCATTGACAAGCTTCGTTTTCATGGTGCGGGAAAAGTAAATCCGCTCCACCACAATGCACATCAAGACCACCCTTAAAGATACTTTCTATCATAACCACACATTCAGTATGCCAACCAGGGCGACCACCACCAAAAGGAGCGTCATAATATCCATTATCAAACTTCCATAAAACAAAATCACTTGGATTTTTTTTCATAACACCATTTTCTAGCCTTGTCATTGTATTATCCGTGCTTTTATGGCTTATGGAAAAATATCTTTCATCAAAGCTAGTATCAAGGTATATTCCATCTTCTAGTGTGTATGTGTAGTCTTTTAAATCTTGTATAAAATTTATCATTTCATTTACATATTCTGTTGCTTTTGGTTTGTGGTTTGGGGATATAACATTTAATGCTTTCATATCATCTTCGTATGATTTTATATAAAATGAAGTTATTTCATCTATGCTTTTGCCTGTTTGTTTTGATTTGTTTATGATTTTATCATCAATATCAGTAAAGTTTTTAGCAAAATTTACTTTATACCCATTAGCAAGTAATGTTCTTACTAATAAATCAAAACAAATACTACTTCTAGCATGACCTAAATGAGCATCATCATAAACCGTAGGACCACATACATAAATGTTTGCTACATTTTTTTCTTTTGTTATAAACTCTAGTTTTTCTTTTTTCACACTATCAAAAATAAGCATTTAAAAAATCCTTTACAAAATATAAAATATAAACATAAACTCCACAAAATATAGTAAATAAAGCCCATATTTTTAGGTCTATTATACTCAAAAATCTTTTTAAGCCAAATTCTTGTATATAGCATAAAAGTAGATAAAAACCACCTATGCTACTAGCATACGCTATGCCATAAGCGCCTAAAAAGTATGCTAAAACTATAGCACAAAAAGTATTTAAAACAAAAACTTTAATGGATATTATAGAGCTTAGCTTTTGTTTGAAATTTGCAAAAAGCCATAAAGAAAAAAGCTTACTCACTCCAACAGCAAAAAGTCCTACAAGATAAGCTTTTAAAACAAGTGCTGTTTGGATAGTATCGTTATGGTTAAAATTGCCTCTTTGAAATAAAATTTTTATTATCTCTTCGCTTAGTATCATACCGCCAATTGTTGCAAGGATTAGTAAAAACCCTAAAAACTCAAAACTTTTTTTAAATATATTTAAGACTTCTTTGTCGTTTTTGTTTTTGATTTTAAGTAGTATTTTAGGAAAAATTACGGACGCTAAAGCAGTGGCTAGTAATGATACAGGAAGTAAAAAAACCCTATTTGCATAATACATATAAGATATACTCGCACTTGCTAAAAAACTAGCAATTGTAGTATCTAGTATGACGCTTATTTGGGTAGCTCCACCGCCAATACTTGCATAAAAAAAGTTTTTATAAAATCCTTTTGTGATGTTTTGTGTTTGTTTTTTTGGGGATTGTTTGATGTATAAAAACATAGCTTTTAAGATAGGGTTGTTTTTAGCGGCTATTAAAAGTATGAAGATTTGTAAAAATCCACTAACTATAACCCCGTATGATAAAAAATATAAAGCATTTATCTTATCGTTTTTATCACACAATAAACAGGCGATGATTACACAAAGATTAAAAATAGCACTTACCATAGAAGCTATAAAAAATTTTTGTTTATAATTTAGTAGGGCTGTTAAAAAAACTACAAAAAATATCAAAAATAAATACCAAAAATTAATCACAACAAAAGGTTTTGACATATTTATAAGCTCTTTTGAAAAACCTAGTGCAAAAATACTTGTAAAAAATGAGCTAAAGATACTAACAAGTATGCATAAAATACAAATTGTTATAGAAAAGGTAATCAAAATTTTATAACAAAACTCACCTTTTTTGCTAACTTTTGATAGATTTGGCATAAAGCTTTGGTTAAAAGCTCCTTCTGCAAAAACTCTTCTAAAAACAGAAGGCATTTTAATAGCTAAAACAAATATATCACTATGCAAACCCGCCCCAAGAGTAGCAGCTATAAGCAAATCTCTTATAAGTCCAAACACACGAGATGTTAAAATTCCAATTGTATTTAATATATAATCTTTTATAATTTTTGTTTTCATTTAGTTTCTTTTTTAGTAATTGTTTATTTTTAGTAATTTTTTATTATACTTTAATTTTACAAAATATTTTTATAAGATTTTTTAAGGTTTTTAATGGAAGAAAATGAATTTGAAAATATAATAGTTCAAACTAGCTCTCCATATGCAGAGCTAAAAGCTGTAGCTTATAACAATGATGATGACATATTAAATTATGATTTTAATATCATTTCTTTTTGTACAGATTACATTATCGCTTTAGGCAATCAAAAGACATTACAAGGATATAAAGAATTAGAAATTTTTGATGACGATAAGACTTTTTTAAATGAAAAGGCTATTTTGCAACAAAAATATAAAATTGAGATTTTTAAGGCAAAACCTAAAAAACACAACCTTGACATATCTTTGGGTACAAATAAAACTTTAACAAAAATTATAGCTAGTGTTAAAAAAAATCCTAAAGCTAGGTATTATAATGGTTTAAAAGAAGATATTATAGATGATATTAATAAAAAACTTTTAAAAGCAAAAATACTTTTAGGGATTAGGTCTAGTGGGCTTTTTGATGGGGTTCAAACTTTAGTTAATAAAATCAAAGTAAATGGAAGTTTAGATGAAGATTTTCAGTTTGTTGTTGCTGTTGGTATAGAGCCTATTGATAATTCTAGTGGAAGGGTAAGACTGCTTTATAAAGAAAAACAATCTACTCAAGAAGAAGATGAAAAAAATAAAAAGATAGATTATTCAAACCGTGGTTTTGTGTGTGCTGTTAGAGAAAATGATGTTATCTTAGAGTTTGTAAAACCAAAAAAAGGAAATGATGGTAAAAATTTAAGAGGTGAGTATCTAAGAGCAAGCACAGATAATTCAAATAGTGATAGTAGCATTAAAGTCTATGAAGATGAAATAGCTGTAGAAGATACTGGAGAGACTTTAGTTTATACTGCTAAAAGAAGTGGGTATATACTTCAAGATAAAGATGGAAGATATGGGATTAAAGATAATCTTGAGCTTTTAAAGGTTGATTTTAAATCAACAGGGTCAATTAATGCTGGACTTGATAAAAATGTTAAGCTTAATGTAAAAGAAAATGATATTTTAAAAGATGCTATAGGACCAAATGTTAATGTTGAGATAGAAGAAATTGTTGTTGAAGGTTCTATAGCACAAAATGCTGTTATCAAGGCGCAAAAAGCAGATATCAAAGGTCAAACTCATTCAAAAAGCGAAGTTTATGCTAAAGATTGCAAAATAGCTGTTCATAAAGGGTATTGTGAAGGGGAGAATATAGAAATAGATAGGCTTGAAAATGGCGAAGTGCATGGTAAAAATGTGATTATATATCAAGCTTTAGGTGGTAAAGTTTATGCTGATAGCGTTTATATAAAAACGCTTCATATGAACTCTACTTTTTATGTTACGCAAAATGCTTACGTTAGAAGTTGTCAAGGAGAAAATAATAAATTTATAATCAATCCAAGTAATTCTACAGAAATCAAGGTAGAAATGGAAAAAATTATGTCAGATATTGCTAAAGTTAGTAAAGAATTAGCATTGATACCAGCTCCTATTAAAGCTAAAAAGAGTTTAATAGAATCAAATAAAGATTCTATTATTAAAATCAAAGCTAAGATAGAAGAATTAAGAAGTCAAAATGTTGAGCCACCAGAAGTGTTTTTTAATAAACTTAAGGATTTTCAAAATCTTATAAATGAATATAATGAGCTTGTAAAACAGCAAAAGATTTATCAAAAAACACTAGCTGAGTATGAGGAAACTTTAGAAGCACTTCAAGAAAGAATTTTTGAAGCAAGAGTTAGCAATAAAGGCAGATGGAGAAATCTAAATGAAATTAGATTTATCTTAACCTACCCTGAAAAAGAGTTTGTATATAACACTAAAGATGGAGAACTTGCTAAAAATATAAGACTTGAAAGAGATATTGTATCTTTAGATAGTGTTGAGTTTAAAATAAATATAAACAATACCCAAGAAGTAGAAGATATTTTCTTAACTAAAGAAGCCAGTAAAGAAGGGCAAGAAGAAAAAGAAGAACAGTTAGAAATAGTTAATGATAAGTAAATTTCGTTTGTTTAGATAGGATTTAAGATGATAGCGTTTATAAAAGGTGAAATAAAAGAACTAAACCCAACATCAGCTATAATTTTAACAAGTAGCGGACTTGGGTATATGGTAAATATGAGTGTTTTTTGTTCTAGTAGACTAGAAAAAAACAAGCCTTGTGAGCTTAGAATAACTCAGATTATAAAAGAAGACTCACATAGGCTTTTTGGATTTTTGGATAAAAAAGAGCAAAATGTTTTTGAAATGCTTTTAAAAGTTAGCGGAGTTGGACCAGTTGCTGCACTTAGCGTGATATCAAATATAAGTGTGGAAAATTTTTTAAAAGCTTTATCAAAAGGTGATGATTTAGCACTTAAAAAAGTTCCTGGAATTGGACCAAAGACAGCTAAAAAAATCATCGTTGAGCTTGAAGGTAGAATAAAATTAAGTGCAAATATAGAAGATGATGATAAACAAAAAGCTTATGAGGCGTTAATAGGTCTTGGTTTTAAAGAAGATAAGGTTATAAAAACTTTAGAGCTTATTAAAGAAGATAAGGTTGAAAATATTATAAAAGAAGCGTTAAAGATTATAAATAAAGGATAAAAATGACATACGCAATAGTATTTGGAGCAAATTCATACGAGCATGAAATAAGCATAGTTAGTGCAATAGTTTTAAACTCAAAGATAAAAGATGAAAAAGTTTTTATTTTTTGTAGTAGCGATAGAGAGTTTTATCTTATAGATAAAAACGATATGAAATCAAGTTATTTTTTAGACAAAGGCTATTTAAAATCTAAAAAACTTATCTTAAAACAAGGTGGTTTTTATACAGAAAAAACTATGTTTAAAGGTGAGATGAAAGTTGAGTTTGATATCGCTATAAATATAGTTCACGGAAGAGATGGCGAAGATGGAAAAATAGCAAGCTTGTTTGATTTTTATGGTATAAAATACATAGGACCTAGAGTAGAAGCTAGTGTGCTTAGTTTTGATAAAGAGCTTACAAAATTACACGCAAAAAATGTTGGTGTAAAAACACTTGATTATGAGTGTATTAAGCAAAATGATGATATCAAAATGCCTTTGCCATTTATTTTAAAACCTGCAAAACTTGGAAGTAGTATAGGCATAAGCATAGTAAAAGAGCAAAAAGATGTTAGTTATGCTAAAGATACAGCGTTTGAGTATGATGATAAGGTTTTGGTTGAACCTTTTATATCTAATGTAAAAGAATATAATTTAGCGGGATTTTATGATGGGGAAAATATGCGTTTTTCTATCATAGAAGAGCCTAAAAAAGATGATTTTTTAGATTTTGACCAAAAATACCTTGCTTACAATTCAAATAAAGTAGAAGAAGCTAATCTTAGTGATGAAATAAAGCTAAAAATGAAAAAAGCTTTCACTAAGATTTATTTACCGCTTTTTAAGGGTGCTTTAATTAGATGTGATTTTTTTGTAATAAATGATGAGGTATATTTAAACGAAATCAATCCAAATCCTGGTTCTTTGGCTAATTATTTGTTTGATGATTTTCAAAATGAACTTGCTTTGCTTTCAAAGACTATTAAAAACGAAAAGCTTATCAGGGTTGATTACTCTTATCTTATGCAAATTAACAAAAACTCAGGAAAAACAAAATGATAAACTATGAACAGATAACACTTGCAAATAACCTTAAAGCTTATGCTTTAGAATGCAACAAAGGTAGTGGGGTTGTAAGTGTGAATGTGTTTTATAAAGTTGGTAGCAAAAATGAAAAATTAGGAAAAAGCGGAATTGCTCATATGCTAGAGCATTTAAATTTTAAAAGCACAAAAAACCTAAAAGCAGGGGAGTTTGATAGCATAGTAAAAAGTTTTGGTGGGGTAAATAATGCAAGCACTAGCTTTGATAAAACGCATTATTATATAAAATGCTCTAATCAAAATTATGAAAAATCACTTGAGCTTTTCGCTGAGCTTATGAGCAATCTTGAACTAAAAGAAGAAGAATTTTTACCTGAGCGTGATGTTGTGTATGAAGAAAGGCTTCTTAGAACAGATAATAATCCTACTGGATATTTATTTTTCAAGCTTTACAATAATGCTTTTTCATATCATCCTTATCATTGGACGCCGATAGGATTTAAAAATGATATTTTAAATTGGACTATAGATGATATAAAAGATTTTCACAGCACCTATTATCAGCCACAAAACGCTGTTGTTGTCGTAAGTGGAGATATAAACTCTAGTGAGGTTTTAAAAAAAGTAAAAAATATATTTGAAAATATTCCCAATAAAAAAGATATCCCTAGCTTTTATCAATATGA
Source organism: uncultured Campylobacteraceae bacterium (assembly GCA_964646025.1). GTDB lineage: Bacteria > Campylobacterota > Campylobacteria > Campylobacterales > Campylobacteraceae > Campylobacter_E. The sequence goes on from CAZYDK010000011.1 coordinate 8,950, forward strand.
AGATGAAAACGATGAGAAAAAACTAGTAGAAGTTAAGTCAAAAACAAACATAGCAATGCTTATGCAAGGGTATAAAATCCCACCATTTGACCATGAAGACATACTTGCACTTGATATACTAAGTGATGTTTTATCAAATCTTAAATCATCAAGACTTGATAAAAGGCTTTGTGATGAGCTAGAGCTTGCTAGTGAATGTGGAGTGTTTTTAGAAGATAGTATTGATGAGAATTTATTTATATTTTTTATAGCTTGTAATGAAGGTGTGGATATAGAAGATGTAAAACCCGAGCTTGATAAAATTATTTATGAGTTTTGTGATAGCGATATAAAAGATTTTGAGCTTGAAAAAGTGGTTCAAAATTATAAACTTGATTTGAAACTTTCTTTAAATAACGCTCATTCTTTAGCTAGTATGTTTGGAAGTTACGCCATTAGGGGAAATATTGATGTTTTATTGAAACAAATTAAAAATTTAGATAAAATTACAGCAAATGATTTAAAAAATGTTGCTAAAAAGTATTTTAAACCACATAATGAAATATGTGTTTATATGAAAAGGAGAAATAATGGATAAGAATGTGATTATCGGGTCTATGACGGCACTTATTACGCCACTTAAAAACGATAAAGTTGATGAACAAAAGTACTATGATTTGATAAAAAGACAAATAAAATGTGGCATTGATGCGGTGGTTCCTGTTGGAACTACAGGAGAAAGTGCTACTTTAACTCATGAAGAACACAGGCTTTGTATAGAAATAGCAGTAAATGCTTGTAAAGGTACAGGTATTAAGGTTTTAGCAGGTGCTGGCTCAAACGCAACTCACGAGGCTATTTCTTTAGCAAAATTTGCACAAGAGCATGGAGCAGATGGGATTTTAAGCGTTGCGCCGTATTATAACAAACCTACTCAAAAAGGTCTTTATGAGCATTATAAAGCTATAGCAGGTAGCATTGATATACCTGTGCTACTTTATAATGTCCCAGGTAGAACAGGCTGTGAGATACAAAGTGATACAATCATCAATCTTTTTAGAGATTGTGAAAACATATATGGTGTAAAAGAAGCAAGTGGAAACATAGATAAATGTGTTGATTTACTAGCTCATGAGCCAAGACTTAGACTACTTAGTGGCGAAGATAGTATAAATTATCCAATTTTAAGTAATGGTGGTTGTGGGGTAATTTCAGTTACTTCAAACCTTTTACCTGATATGATTTCAAGTTTAGTTAAAGAGGCTTTAGAAGAAAACTATAAAAAAGCAAAACAAATCAATGATAGCTTGTATAATATCAATAAGATTTTATTTTGCGAGAGCAATCCAATTCCTATTAAAGCAGCGATGTATATAGCGGGTCTTATAGATACTCTTGAGTATCGTTTGCCGCTTTGTGCTCCAAGCAATGAAAATCTTAAAAAGATTGAAGAAGTTATGAAAAATTATACGATAAAAGGATTTTAATGCAAGAAATTAACTTTAAAGACAAGGTTTTAGTAATTAGTGGTGGAACAAGAGGTATTGGTAAGGCTATAGTATATGAATTTGCAAAAGCAGGATGTAATGTAGCATTTACATATAATTCAAACTCAGCAATAGCAGATGAAATAGTTGCAGATTTAGAAAAAAACTATGGCGTAAAAGCTAAATGCTATCCTTTTGATATACTTGAGCCAGAAACATATAAAGAACTTTTTGAAAAGATTGACGCAGATTTTGATAGAGTGGATTTTTTCATATCAAATGCGATTATCACAGGTCGTGCAGTAGTTGGTGGATATACTAAGTTTATGAAACTAAAGCCAAGAGGTATTAATAATATCTTTACCGCTACAGTAAATGCTTTTGTTTGTGGTGCCCAAGAAGCAGCAAAAAGAATGGAAAAAGTAGGCGGTGGAAGCATTATTTCAATATCAAGTACAGGAAATTTAGTGCATATAGAAAACTATGCAGGTCATGGAACAGCAAAAGCTGCGGTTGAAGCTATGGCAAGATATGCAGCAACAGAACTTGGCTGTAAAAATATCCGTGTAAATGTTGTAAGTGGTGGTCCAATCGATACTGACGCGTTAAAAGCATTTACAAACTATGAAGAAGTAAGAGATAAAACAAAAGCTTTAAGCCCACTAGATAGAATGGGACAGCCTGAAGACTTAGCTGGTGCTTGTTTGTTTTTATGCACAGATAAAGCAAGTTGGGTAACAGGTCATACATTTATAGTAGATGGCGGAACTACATTTAAGTAATTTTTGGAATACTTTTTGCATAATCACACTTAAAAGCTTTTAGGAGTGATTATGCAGATAACTCAAACACCAAATGTTTTGGCGATAAACACAGACAATAGCGATACTTTTTCTTATTTTAAACAAATTATAAATAAAAATTTTTCACAAAATATAGGCAAAAAATCAAAACTGATGTCTTTTTATGTAGAAAATGAAAACCCACAAAGAAGATATTTTATAAAGCTTATAAATAGCATTTACAAAAAACAAACTCAAAAATGTTTAGAGCATTTAAGTCTTGCTCATTTTAAGACTATAAAACTTGCTTTTAACCGCACAAATGAGCTAAAGCCAATACTTAATATAAATCTTAATTTTTCAGATACAAAAATTATATTTGAATTTGATACTAGCGAAAAAATTTTTATAACATATCTTCAAAATTATTTTAAAAACCATTCTTATAAATACTATGACAGATACTTTGTGCTTGATTATAAAGATAGTGATACTTTTGAGCTTTTTGATAAATTTTGTGATGAAAATGAGCATTTGCATTTTATACTTAATTTTAACATTGATGACAGTGAGTATTTGAACTTTCAAAACAATATAGAAAAAAATATAAAAAAGCAAAGAAGAGCAAAAAGTGGTGTTTTGCTAGTGGCTCATCATTTTAAGGCTTTAGAACTTGATGTTGATGCAAATTTTGAGTTAGTTAGAAAAACATATCTAAAACTTAGTAAGCTTTATCATCCTGATTTTCACCAAGAAAAAAGCAAAGAAGTGCAGGATATACTAAGAGCTAAGTTTGAGAAAATAAACTCTGCCTATGAGAGTTTGAAGTATTTTTTTAATGTGATGTGATTTGTTTTAAAAGCGGTCAAACAAACGAAATTTTGAAGTTTATATTTTGAATATGATTATTAATTATCTTTTAATTTTTCAAAGATAAAATTAGTTATTTTATATCAATTAAGGAGATTTTATGTCACATAATCACGAACATTGTTGCGGTAATCACAAGCATTCGCACGAGGAATGCTGCGGCGGTCATCATCACTCACATGGTGAATGTTGTGGGGAGCATCATCATTCTCATGATGATTGTTGTTCTAGTCATGAGCATTCACATGAAGGTTGCTGTGGCGGTCATCATCACTCACATGATGGATGTTGTCATTCTCATGAGTAAAAAAAGCCCCTTATGTGGGGCTAAACAAACGAAATTTAA
>CAZYDK010000011.1:12513-22710 GCA_964646025.1 uncultured Campylobacteraceae bacterium
TTTTTAGATGATTTTTTAGGTTTAAATCAAAAGTTAGATAATAAAACTCTAAACAAACGAAATTTAGTTAAAAATCACATAAACCATAATGAGAATTATTAAAAACAAAATATTTAAAACACTAAATATCTTTATAAATTCCCATCTATTTATCTCATTTTTAATAAGTTTAAAAGTAATTAAATTTGCCATAGATGAGATAAGCGTTCCAAGTCCGCCTATATTTACACCGATTAATAAATCTTTATAGTCTGTAAAATTATGTAAAAGCAATGTTGCTGGAACATTTGATATGATGTTTGATATAAAAATTGAGTTAAAAACCATATTTTCAAATGGTAAAAATTCTTTTAAAAAATCTTTGTTTAATCCAACAAATATAAACAAAAACACGAAAGTAAAAACTAAGGCATAATCAATCTTAAAAAATATTTTATAATTTTTAAACAAAATGCCTAAACAAACAATTATAAAAATCAGCCTAAAATCAACCAAGCCCAAAACACCAGCTATGCAAAAAGCAAAAATCACATAATCATAAAAAGAGCAGTTATTTTTAACATTTGTTAAGTTTGTTTTGATTTTTGTATTTTTAAAACATATGAAAATAATCAAATTTATAATTAAAAATGACACGAAAACATAGATAAATATACACTTTAAAAACTCTAATAAATTTAGCTTATAAAAAGTATATATAAATATATTTTGTGGGTTACCAAAAGGGCTTAGTGATGAGCCAAGATTTGCCGCTATTGTCTGCATGGATAAAATTAGTATTTTATTAATTTTGATTTGATTAAGTAAAATTAAGCTAAAAGGAACAAAAACAATCAAAGCAACATCATTTGTAATAAACATAGAAAAGATAAATGTCATGTTGATTATAGCTAATGCAATGCTTAAATGAGTGTTAAATACGCTTAGTATTTTTTGTGCTAAAAAATCAAAAAGATTGTTTAACTCAAAAGATTTAAGGCTAAGCATAAAACAAAATAGTAAAAAGATTGTTTTAAAACTAATGCTCTCGTAAGCAAGTTTAAAATTTGGATTTATAATCAAGCTTAAACCCGCTAGTAAAATGCTTATTATAAGCACTATATCTATTTTTTTAGAATATGTATTTTTTAAAAACGCAGTTATTTTCATGTAAAGCCTATGTCTTTTAGAAAGTATTTTTGTGATTATATCTAATTTACTTTGTTAATATATACTTTGTGTGATTGGAGGATTTTATGAATGCAAGTTTGTTTTTGATGGGAAGAGTGAAAGAACTTTCAAATGAAATGATACTTAAAGAGCTTAGCAAAAGGGTTGAGTTTGAGCTATCATTTTCTCATGCTGATATTTTACATATGCTTTTTAGTGGTGAAGAGTATTGTATGGTGCAAATAGCACAAAAAATTCATAGAAGCAAAGCAACGGTTAGCGTTTTAGTTGACAAGCTAGAAGCAAATGGCTACATCACAAAAAGGCAAAGCGATAGCGATAGTAGAATGACACTAATTAAAGCAACTCAAAAGACATTAGACCTTCAAAGTGTTTTTATAGAAGTATCTGATATAGTATTTAAAAAACTTTTTAATGGTTTTTCTAAAGCTGAAGAGCTTTTTGTTGAAGAACTACTTTCAAAAATGTTAGAGAATATCAAAGAATAATAATTTTTTAAGTTTATCTGTGTCAAAATAGTTAGATGTCTAACTAAAAACTAGACAAATATTATCAAGGAGATACAGATGAAAAATTTTTCTATCCAGAGTTTAGGCGATTTTAGTAAAATCCAAAGAGTTGAATTAAAGGAAAAACTTGATTTTACAGGTTGTGAGATAAGTATAAATACGCTTCCTGCAAATGCCTGTGTACCGTTTATTCATCATCATAAAGAAAATGAAGAAGTTTATATAATACTATCTGGTGATGGTAGTATAAAGTTAGATAACGAACTAATAAATATTAAAAAAGGCGATATTTTAAGAGTTGCCCCTAGTGTAAAAAGGCAAGTATTTGCTAATAGCGATTTAAATTATATGTGTATTCAAACAAAGCAAAATTCGCTTACTAATTATACTTTTACTGATGGAGTGGTTGAACAATGAAAAAAGTTATTTTAAGTTTTTTAGCTAGTGCGGCACTTTTTGCAAATAATGTTGATGTATCAAAAGAAGTTTTAACAGCTGTTTATGCAGGAGATAGTCAAACTTTAAGTAAATATATAGATAAAGATTATATCCAGCATAATCTAAGTGTAGCTGACAAGCTTGATGGTGCTTTAAAGCTTGGTGAGATTTTAAAACCTCTTAATCTTAAATATGATACTAAAAGAGCTTTTGTTGATGGGGATTATGTGATTTTGCATAGTGCTAGTAGTGAGCTTGTTGGTTTTGATATTTTTAGATTTAAAGATGGTAAGATTATGGAGCATTGGGATAATCTTGAGAGTATAAAACCATTAAACCCTAGTGGAAATTCTCAGATAGATGGATACATTAAGGTTGAAGATTTTGATAAAACAGAGCAAAATAAAAAGCTTGTTGAAAATTTTGCAAATGATGTTTTGCATGGTAAAAATTTAGCAAATATAAAGTCTTATTTTAACGGCGATGAGTATATCCAACATAACCCATATATAAAAAATGGTTTAAGCTCTCTTGATGAAGGTTTTAAAAAATTAGATGAGCTAAATCTTATGCCTATTTATGAAAAAACAGAGATGATTTTTGGACAAGGAAATTTTGTTTTATTGATTAGTAGTGCAAAGATAAGTGGCAAGCCTTATAGTATTTATGATTTATTTCGTATTAAAGACGGAAAAATTATAGAGCATTGGGATATTGTTGAAAAGATAGAGCAAAATCCTAAAAATCCTAACTCAAAATTTGGTTTTTAGTAAACAAGCTACGCAATGTTGCGTAGCTTATAGGGTTTAATTAGAAGATGAGTTTAAAAACATATCAAGTTTATTAAAAAAATCCTTAGCTTTTTTAAGGTCAAAAAACGCATGATGAAAGTTAGCATAAACTGTTAATTCTTTATCTTTTTTGTATGTTGTAAATACTGGCTGATAAAAATCAAAACCATGCTTTAAATGCAGTGAAAAACTATTAAAGCTATCTTTAAAACTAGATATATGAAAAACATTTACAGGAGATTTTTTTAAATGAAAAACAAGCTCACTGTTAGCAAAAAGCTTATAATCATCTTCATAATTTTGTAAAAATTTTGAGTATTCATAATCAAATTCTGTGTAGGTGCTTACAATTTCACCATTTTTTTCTAGCACATATGCAGGGTTTAGTTTATCAAACTCAACCACATTGCCACCAAGCACAGTTTTTTTAAGGTCGCTTGTTTCATTTACTGCTTTGCTTAAAGCGTATAAAAAATCTACATTTTTAAGCTGTCTAACGCATAATTTTTCACTAACTTCAAACCTAGAACATGCAGCATGTTGATAAGCTTTTAACTTTTCTTGTTCGTAGTTATTTAATGATACTTGTTTATACATTTTTTATCCTTTTTAAAATTGTTTTAAAAGTTGTAATTTTTCTTTATTTTCTTTGCTTAATCTATAGCTATCACGACATTTTTGAAGTGTCATCTTAAGTGTGGTTTTATCAAGATTATTTGATTTTAAAAAATCAAATGTAGCTTCAAAATCTTTAACAAACATTACTTGAAAATACCAAGCCCTAGCCATATTTATATAATACTCATCGCTTTTTATGTCAAAAACTACTTTTAAGCCATCTTTTGGTTTTATAAACTTCATAAAACAAATTATTCCAAATCTAATGCGGTATATATGGCTTGAGTTTATTTGTTTTTTTGCAAAATCAAAGATATTTTGTTTTTGAAAACTTTTTGGATTTAGGCTGTCGCAATTTGCCCAATTATCAACAAAATCAAGATACTTTTTAGTATAATCTAAAGCTTTTTTGAAATCTTTTTCATAGTTTATCCCATAAGCTATTATTTGTAGGTATTCATAAAATTTATCCTTAGATTTTAAAAAATCTTTGAAAAAATCATCAAATTTCGTTTGTTTATGTAGATTTTTAGCGTATTTTTGAAGATGTTTTGCCCTAATTCCTAAAATCTCATATTTTGTAAAAACTAACTTTTTATGAAATTGTTTATATTCTTTATCTATGTATTTTTTAAGCTCATTTTTCATGTATTAGCCTTTTTAAACTAGTTTTTGGATTATACTTTTTTATAGTTTATATTTGTGTAGCATTAGAATATATTTTACAAACAAACGAAATTTTTATCCAAAAAGTTATAAAAAAGATAAAAAGATTAGTTTTTTTAAAGTCTAAAATGATAAGATTTTGCTATTTTTTAAGGAGAAAAAATGGCAAACTTAAATCGTGTTTTGATTAAATTTTCAGGCGAAGCTTTGGCTGGAGAACAAGGTTTTGGTATAGATATTGAAGTTTTAAAATATGTGGCTAGACAGATAAAAGATTTGGTTTTAAGTGGTACTCAAGTTGGAATTGTAATAGGTGGTGGAAATATAATTCGTGGGGTGAGTGCTGCTAAAGGTGGTATTATCAAAAGAACAAGCGGCGACCATATGGGTATGCTTTCAACCGTTATAAACTCTATTGCTATGCAAGAAGCACTTGAGCATACTGGACTTGATGTTAGAGTTCAAAGTTCTATTCGCATGGAAGAGTTTTGTGAAACTTATATTATGCGTAGAGCACAACGCCATCTTGATAAAGGTAGGGTTGTGATTTTTGCAGCAGGGACAGGAAATCCATTTTTTACTACAGACACAGCTGCAACTCTTAAAGCTATAGAAATAGATGCTTGTATGATTATAAAAGCTACAAAAGTAAATGGTGTTTATGATAAAGACCCAGCTAAATTTAGCGATGCTGTTCATTTGCCTACTTTAACATATGAAATGGCTATGCATGATGATATAAAAGTTATGGATGATACAGCTATAGCACTTGCTAAAGACAATAACCTTCCAATAGTAGTTTGCAATATGTTTGAAGAGGGAAATCTTTTAAAAATTATGAATGGTGATTTTAGTTGCTGTTCAATAGTAAGAAAATAATTTAACAATAAGGATAAAAAATGAGAATAGAACAAATCATATCAAAAGCATTGGAAAAAATCGGAAACGATAGATATAAGCTATCTTTGATAGTAGCAAAAAGAGCAAAAGAATTAGCAGATGGTGCAAAACCACTTGTAGATGTTGATAAATCAAAATATAAATTTACAGATATAGCTATGATGGAAATAGCAGAAGATAAGATAACTCTAGAGGCTTTAGTTGAAGATAACTAAAATTAGTAAAAATTTTGGTTTTGATGTTTTAATAGACCAAATTTCAAAAATCAAAGATACAGATGAAGCGATAGAACTTTTATATAGTGTTTATAAACCTAGCTTTGAAGTAGAAGAGGCTGTAAATTTTTGTCTTAGTATGCATAAGGGGCAATTTAGAAAAAGTGGGGAGCCTTATGCTATACATCCAATACTTGTAGCCTGTATCGTTGCATATCTTAGTGAAGATGAAAGTATGGTTATATCATCACTGCTTCATGATGTTGTAGAAGATACTAGTTGCACTCAAGATGAAGTTGATTTGATGTTTGGTAAAGAAGTTGGAACATTAGTGCAAGGACTTACTAAAATTGTTGAAATTAGGGGCGATAATTTAGCAAGTTCAAAATCAAATGAAAAAATCACAAAATCAGCAATGACATTTCGCAATATGCTACTTGTTAGTATAAAAGATGTTAGGGTTCTTGTTGTAAAACTTTGTGATAGACTTCATAATATGCTAACTCTTAACGCTTTAAGAGAAGATAAACAAAAAAGAATAGCCGAAGAAACTTTGGTTGTATATGCACCGATAGCCCATAGGCTAGGTATTTCTAGTGTTAAGAATTATTTAGAAGATTTAAGCTTTAAGTATTTAATGCCAAATGAATATGAGAGAATAAATGCTTATATCAATTCTAACAATCAACAAATGCAACTTAATTTAAATAACTTTATATTTATTTTAAAAGATTTGTTTTTAAAAAATGGTTTTAGTGAAAATGATTTTAAAATAGACAAGCGTATAAAACATGCTTATTCTGTGTATTTAAAAATGCAAAGAAAGGGTGTTAGCATAGAAGAAGTGCTTGATTTGCTTGGTGTTAGAATTCTTGTCCCTAATGAAAATGATTGTTATAAGGTTTTAGGGCTTTTGCATGTTAATTTTAATCCACTTATATCAAGGTTTAAAGATTATATAGCTTTGCCAAAGCAAAATGGATACCAAACGATACATACAACATTGTTTGATAGTAAAACAATCGTTGAAGCGCAAATTAGAACTTTTGATATGCATAAAACCGCAGAGCTTGGAGTTGCTGCTCATTGGAAATACAAAGATGGCGGAAGAAGTTCATCTCCTACTCTTAGTTGGCTTAGTGATATATCTTTGGAAAAAGATAAGCAACTTAGTAAAGATTATGATGAGATAGATTTGTATGAGTATGCTAAAGATAGCCTGTATGTAGAAGATATAGCTGTTTATTCTCCAAAGGGTAAGATTTTTACATTGCCTCGTGGTTCAACAGTGCTTGATTTTGCTTATGAAGTGCATTCAGAGATTGGTTTAAAGGCTAAAGCTGCGTATGTTAATAAAACGAAAGTTCCGCTTTTAACTGTGCTTAAAAATGGTGATATTGTAAAAATTATCACAGATAATGTTGAGCGTGGTAGATGTTCGTGGGTAGATAGTGTAAAAACAGCAAAAGCAAAAGCCATGATAAAAAATCATTGTAAGCAAAAATTATCTAAAATAGATTTTTTAGTTAGCCTTAATATGTTAAAAACTATTTTAGGTATAGACATTGAGCAAGTAAAGCAAATTGTTGAAAAAGAAAATTTATCAAAAACTATTAAAAAAATAGCTACTGATAATAATCACTTAATTGATATGACAAATTACTTGAAAAAATACGGTAAAAAATCTTATTTTGTAAATAAATATGAGATTAAAAAACAAAAATTTGAAAATATAGTTGTATATTCTAATCATAAGTTTGCAAATATAGAATTTGATTATTGTTGTAACCCAAAAAGGGGTGATAGCATTATAGGTTTTCGCTCAGCTCACAATGTGATAATTCATCATAAGATGTGTGATACCGCAAACAAGTATATAGAAGAAGGCCAAGATATGGTTTTTGTTAAATGGAGTAAAGATGTTTTAAAAGTTTTTAAAATGATATTTTCTCTTGAAAACAAAAAAGGTGCTTTAGCTGAGTTTTTAAGTGACCTTGCTAGAATGCAAATAAATATAAATAGTATAAATATAGATAAAAACCAAGAAAGTTTGGTTGATTATTTTGAGATTAAAATGGAAGTTCCAGAAAATATCTCTACAGATATAATTAGACAAAAATTACAAGAAAAATACAAAGTTTATGATTTGGTATCATTAGATGATGCTTATTCAAATCAAAAATAAGGATAAACATGAAAGACATAAATAATGTTTTAGAAGAGATTAAAAGAGGTGTTAGCGAGTTTATTGATTTTGAAAGAATTGAAAAATTAGTTAGAAATTATTATGAAAAAGGCGAACATTTTTATGTAAAGGCAGGTTTTGACCCAACGGCACCGGATTTACATTTAGGACATAGTGTTGTTTTAAATAAAATGAGATTACTTCAAGACCATGGTGCTATAGTTCAGTTTTTGATTGGGGACTTTACAGCTCAAATAGGCGACCCTACAGGAAAAAGTGCTACTAGAAAAAAACTTGATAAAGATGAAGTTTTAAAAAACGCAAAAACATACGAAGAGCAAGTTTTTAAAATTTTAGATAAAGATAAAACAGAGCTTAAGTTTAACTCAAAATGGTTAAATGAGCTTGGAGCTGTTGGTATAGTAGAGCTTACATCTACTTTTAGCGTAGCTAGAATGCTTGAGCGTGATGATTTTACAAAGCGTTATAAAGAGCAAAGCCCAATTTCAATAAGTGAATTTTTATACCCGCTTTTACAAGGTTATGATAGCGTAGCTTTAAAATGCGATATAGAAATGGGTGGAACAGACCAAAAGTTCAATCTTTTAATGGGTAGAACCCTACAAAGAACATATAATGTAGGCAAGGAACAAGCTGTCATTATGATGCCACTTTTAGTAGGTCTTGATGGTGTCAATAAAATGAGTAAAAGCTTAGGAAATTACATAGGCTTAACAGATGAGCCAAACGATATGTATGCAAAAATGTTAAGCATTAGTGATGAGCTTATGTTTGAGTATTACAACCTACTTAGTTTTAAAGGTGTAGAATATATCAACTCTTTAAAAGAAGGTGTAAAATCAGGCACTATACATCCAAAGAAAGCTAAAGAAGATTTAGCTTTAGAAATAGTTGCTAGATTTTATGATGAAAATACAGCTTTAAATGCAAAAAATGAGTTTGATAATATACATTCTAAAAATGCACTTCCAAGCGATATAAAAAGCTATGAAATAAATGGCGATGAAGTATGGATAGCTCAAGCTTTGGTTCATTGTGAGCTTGAAGTATCAACATCTCAAGCAAGAAGAGATATAAAAGCAAATGCACTTAGTGTTAATCAACAAAAAGTAACAGATGAGCAGTTAAAATTAAGTAAAGGCGAGTATGTACTTCAGATTGGTAAAAGAAAATTTGCTAAGCTAACTATAAAATAAAAACTAAGGATATAAGATGAGTTTACCATCATTAAAGATAAGAAATTTTACTTTAAAAGTGCCTGTGTTTCAAGGTGGCATGGGACTTGGAATTAGCTGGGATAAGTTAGCTGGGAATGTGAGTTTAAATGGAGCTTTAGGGATTATAAGTTCTGTTGGAACGGGTTTTTATGAAAATAGAGCACATATTAAAAAAGAATTAAACGGAAAACCTTATGGTAGCGAGAATTTTTACTCAACAAAAGGTTTAAATGCTGTTATACAAAATGCTAGAAAGATTTGTGGCGACGCACCTTTGGGGTGTAATATAATGCACGCTAGTAATGATTATGCTAGGATAGTAAAAGATGCTTGTGAGGCTGGATTTGACGCTATTATAAGCGGTGCTGGACTTCCTACAAACCTACCAGAATACACACAAGGTCATGATATAGCTTTAATTCCTATCGTATCTAGTGCAAAAGCTTTAAATATAATTTGTAGAAGATGGACACAAAGATATAACAGACTTCCTGATGCGGTAGTTGTTGAAGGCCCTAAAAGTGGCGGTCATCAAGGCTTTACATATGAGCAGTGTTTAGACCCTGAATTTGCACTTGAAAAACTTGTGCCACAAGTAAAAGAAGAGATTAAAAAATGGGGAGATTTTCCACTTATAGCAGCGGGTGGAATTTGGGACCATGAAGATATTTTAAAAATTATGGAGCTTGGGGCAAATGGGGTTCAAATGGGAACTAGATTTATAGGCACTTATGAGTGCGATGCTGCGGCTGATTTTAAACAAGTTTTGCTTGATTGTGAAGAAAAAGACATTGAGCTTTTAAAAAGCCCTGTTGGTTATCCTGCAAGAGGCATTAGAACTAATCTTCAAAAAATGGTGGCTGAAGGCACAGCACCAAAGATTATGTGCATAGCAAACTGTGTTGCACCTTGTGAAAGAGGAATTGGTGCAAAAAAAGTTGGATATTGTATAGCGGAAAGACTTTATGATGCATATAGCGGTAAAAAAGAAAGTGGTTTGTTCTTTACGGGTGCAAATGGCTATAAACTTAAGGAATTAATTAGCGTAAAAGAGCTTATAAATAAACTTCAAAACGGTGAAGATGCGTAAGCTTTTAGTATTTTTATTTTTTTGTATTTTTGTAGTTGCGGCTGATTTTTCTAAAGAATTTGCTGATTTTGATAAAAACTACAAAAATGCAAGTTATGAAAATAAATTAAAATTACATCATAGTTTAAAAAATATATACATTAAAACAATAATCAATAATGATGAGCAGAGTAAAACAAAGGTTTTATCAAGACTTGTTTTAAGTGCTGATAGTTTGGGGCTTGATGCTAGTTTGTATAAAAACGAATTAAAAACACTTTATGCAAAATATCCAAAGCTAAAACCAGCTAACACTCAGTCAAAAGTATCTACCCCAAAAACCACTCAAACATCAAATCAATCAAAAACCACTCAAGCAAAAGATACAAAACCACAAA
>CAZYDK010000012.1:0-22465 GCA_964646025.1 uncultured Campylobacteraceae bacterium
CCTTGCTTAAAATCCAAACAAAGTAAAGCTAAATTTCGTTTGTTTTAGAATAAAACATCAGCAATAAAATAATGATAAAGCATAGTAAGTTGCTTATATAATGAGTTTTGCAAGTGATTGGTAGCAAACTACTTACCTAAAGCACCTTATAAGGCGATGTAGTCGCTTATGCTCTATTATTTAGTTATGGTTGATTTAAATTGGTTGTATTATCAAACAAACGAAATTTAAATAGATTTTCTAAATTTCGTTTGTTTAGGGTTTTTATAGCTAGTTAATGAAGCTATGATTTGTTTTTAAATATTTATTTTATTGTTTTTGTGTTGATTTTAGGTATTTTTTGGCACGAGATAAGATAGCTTCATCTTCACTTAGGTTAAAAAATTTAAACTGCTCTCCGTGTTGGATTTTGCCATCTACTAAATCTCCGCTGTTTCTGTTTTTTAGGTCAAGTTCGGCTACTACAAATCCATCAAGAGTGTTTGCAAACTCGTGTAATCTTTGTGGGGTTTTTTGCTTTGAGTAAAGATAACAAAAGCTAGAAAGCCCAGTTCTACCAACTCTTCCACGCATTTGATGAAGGCTTGCAAGACCAAAACGCTCCGCCCCAACGATGATTATAACGCTAAGTCTAGGCAAAGATATGCCAACTTCTACCACGCTAGTAGATATAAGCAAATCCCCACGCTCACGAAACTCAAGCAATGTCTTATCTTTATCTTTGTCTTTTCCGTGCGTTACATAGACATTTTCAAAGTTTTTATAATAATAGTCTTTTGCTTCTTCAAGGCTTGTGTAAGATGAGTTTTCACTAGCATTTACAAGTGGATAGATAATGAGTGCTTGGTTGCCTTTTTTTATCTCTTCTTTGATGTGATTTAGTGCTGTTTTTATAGCACCACCTTCAAGGCATATTGTTGTGATGTCTTTTTTAAAAGGCATTTGTTTGATGAAAGAAAACTGCACCATCTCACTTTGTATCATAGCCAAAGTTCTAGGTATAGGCGTAGCTGAAAACTGCACGAAGTGTGGAGTATAGCTATCGTTTTCGTTGATTTTTTGGCGTTGTGATGAGCCAAAGCGGTGTTGCTCGTCTATCATCACTAGCTGTGCTTTTGGCAAGTCTTTATAAAGTAGGGCGTGAGTGCCTATGATGAAATTTGCTTCTTTTAGCTTTTCATCTATTAGTTTTTGTTCTTTTGTGCTTGTGCTTGATTTTACTTTGACTATATTAAAATCTTTTGGAAGATATTTTATGGCTTCATCATATATCTGGTCGCAAAGTATGCTTGTAGGCACTAAAAGTATGGATTTTTCACACATTAAAGCCGCACTAAGAATAACCATAGTCTTGCCACACCCCACATCTCCCATTACCACTCTTCTTGTGCTAAGTGGGTTTTGTAGGTCTAGCCTTATGTCATTTATGGCATTTAGTTGGTCTTGTGTGAGCGAAAATGGTAGGGATTTTATAAAAAAATCTATGCTTTTTGTATCTACGCTTATGCTTGGTTTTACTAGCTTTTTTTTGCTTAGTTTGTAAAGATGATTGTAAATTTCTATAAACTTTATATCATCTTTAATTTGTTCGTAATTTTGGTTGATTTTTACGCTATTTTCATCATTTGCATGTATGTTTAAAAGTAGGTTTTTAAGATGATTTTCTAATGGTATTTCATCTATGTTTTGGCTTAAATACTCATCTATAAGCTTTGATATATCGCTATCTTTTATACCTTTTATGCCGTATTTTGGAGTGATTTTTTCATCTTTTATGATTTTTGGGTTACTCATTTGTAAAAGCCCGTTGTATGAGGTTAATTTGCCGTTTATTAGCATATCTTTATCTGTGCCAAATGCACCAAAATGCCATTTTTTAGGGTTGAAAATCACAATTTGTATATCTTTAGAGATGTTTTTAGCATAACAGTTGATAAGTAGTAGTTGTCCAACTGTTTTTTTGGAGTTTACGACTATGTTTAAGGTTGTGTTTTTGCCCACTGAAATTTCGTTTGTTAGGGTGAAATCATCATAACCTTTTGGGATTAAAAGTGCCAAATCAAGAACATTTTTAATCCCAAGTTGTCTAATTAATGATAGGTCTTTTTCAGATACTTTCATTGTTTAGTGCAAAAAATGATATATTTTTTATAGGATTTGATTTTATAAAATCATTTACTTCTTCAAAGCTTGTTTTGTCTATGTTTTGGTATAGTTTTTTGTAAAAATCATCTTCAAGATTTTTTATCATCTCAAGCATTTTTATATCCATTTGTTTTGATGTTGTTTCGTATCTTAAAACATAGCTACCTTTTAAAAACTTCACCGCACTTTCATACTCATCAAAACTTATGCCGTTTTTAAAGAAATTTTCCACTTCATACTTTACTATGTCTATGCTTTTTTGGGCGTTTTCGCATTTAGTTTGTAATGCTCCAAAAAATCTTGAGTAATTTTCCCCTATATCCATACCGCCATATACGCTGTATGCAAGTCCATTTTTAACCCTTACGCTTTCCATTAGTCTTGAGCCAAAACTTCCTTCCCCTAAAACAAAACTTGCGATTTTAAGTTTTGCATAGTCTTTATAACTAGCGTTAAACTCTGAGCCAAAATAAATATATGCTTGTTTTGTGTCTTTGTTTTTTAGGCTTGATATGAAAGGTTTTGTAGCTTGATAGCTTTTAAGTTTAAAGCTTGAGAGATTTAAAAGTGATTTTAGCTCATCTAGTGCTTTTATATCTATTTCGCCACCTGCTATCATCATACAAGGAGCATTTAAAAGCCTTGCAAAATAATCATTTAGATGAGTTTTATTTATACCATTTACACTTTTTTTATCTCCTATCACTCCGCCTATAAAGTCTTTATGCTCAAAATACTTTTCATCAAATCCAACTTTAGCTAAGTGGTTAAAATCACTTTGGTTGTATTCAATCAAAGCATTTATGTTGTTTTTTACTCTTGTTATGATTTTATCACTAGTGTTTGGAGATAGTAAAAGTTCTTTTAGCTTATGTGTTGCATACGCAAAATGTTCACTAAGTGCGATTAGCTTTATGGTTAGGGTGTTAAAGCCGGTTTTACACTCAAGCACTATTCCACGCCTTTCAAGTTCTTTTATAAACTCATCATCTATCCCTTCTTCAAGAACTCCACTAGCAAAGTTGCTAAGCCCTAAAGTATCTTCATCATACGCTCTACCTAACAAAAAAACTAAGTTTAAAAACCCAACACCGTTTTTATCTTGTAAATAAATCATATTTTCACTCATCTTATCTCTTTAATAAAATTTTAAAATATTATAAGCAGTATCACGTTTAGCTGGTT
This sequence comes from uncultured Campylobacteraceae bacterium, assembly GCA_964646025.1. GTDB lineage: Bacteria > Campylobacterota > Campylobacteria > Campylobacterales > Campylobacteraceae > Campylobacter_E. Next base: position 3,331 of record CAZYDK010000012.1, read on the forward strand.
TTTCGCCTATATCACGGATAAGCTCAATCATTTGTTCTTTACTCATTTTATGAGCTGTTCCTGCGCTAGATACTACATTTTCTTCCATCATAGTTGAGCCTAAATCATTTGCACCAAACATAAGTGCAAGCTGCCCAACCGCTGAGCCTTGTGTAACCCATGAGCTTTGAATGTTTGAAAAATTATCAAGATATATTCTAGATATAGCAAGTAATCTTAAGTATCTGTTTGAACTAGCACTCATAAGCTCTGGATTTTGTGCTTTTAGCTTTGTATTTTCTCCTTGAAAACTCCAAAGTATAAACGCTCTAAATCCACCTGTTTTATCTTGTAGGGTTCTTAAGTGGTCTAAATGCTCTATGATTTCTTCATCTGTTTCTATGTGTCCAAACATCATTGTAGCACTACTTAGCATTCCTAAATGATGTGCTTGTTCGTGGATATTTAGCCAAGTAGAAGTATCGCATTTGCTTGGTGCTACTATGTTTCGCACTCTATCGCTTAGCACTTCAGCTCCTGCTCCTGGGATTGAGTAAAGCCCACAATCACTCATTCTTTTTAAAACTTCTTGTGTTGATATTTTGCTAATTTTGGCTATGTATTCAATCTCAACTGCACTAAAGCCGTGAATTGTTATGGTTGGGTAGTTTTGGCTTATGTATTTTAGTAAGTTTTCATACCAAGTTATATCTAGTTTTGGATGAACGCCACCTTGAAAAAGGATTTGAGTTCCGCCAATTGCTAGTAATTCTTCTATTTTCTCTCCTATTTGCTCGTATGTTAAAACATAGCTATCGCTATCTTTTGCGTGGCGATAAAACGCACAAAACTTACAATCAACTAAGCATATATTTGTATAGTTTATGTTTCTATCTACTACAAAAGTTGTGATTTTATCTGGGTGGAGTTTTTGTTTTATCTCATAAGCCATAGCTCCTAACTCATCAAGGCTTTTATTTTGCAAAAGTTCTAAAGCTTTTTCTTTGCTTATCCTGTCTATTATGCCTTTTGGGGCGTATGGATTTTCATAGTTTGGGTGCATCTGTTCTGCTGTTTTTATGTAATCTGTGTTTATTTTTTTGGCTAGTTTATATGCGTTTATCATTTTTATCCTTATTTTATATAATTTATCAAGCTTCCAAGTTTTTCTATCTTGCATTCTATCTTATCGCCACTTTGTAGAAATTTTGGTGGGTTAAAGCCCATTCCTACTCCGCTTGGAGTGCCTGTGCTAATTATAGTTCCTGCTTTTAGCGTTGTATAGCTTGAAAGCTCTTTTAGTATATATGGTATGTCAAATATAAGCAAGCTTGTATTTGAGCTTTGTCTTAGTTCGTCATTTACAAAGCATTTTATGTCTAAGTTGCTAACATCTTTTATCTTAAGCTCTGTGTTTATAAAGCTACCAAAAGGGCAAGAATGCTCTAGACTTTTTCCCATATACCATTGTTTGTGTTTGTTTTGTATATCTCTAGCGCTTATGTCATTTAGTATTGTATAACCTAGTATATAATCATCAAAATTATCATTATCGCTTAGATTTTTAGCGTCTTTTTTAAGTATAAATGCAAGTTCACATTCATAGTCTAGTTTAGGGGTTTTATGGCTTAGTTCTAGCGTATCGTTTGGATTTATAAACTCATTTACTCTTTTTGCAAAATACACCGCTTCTTCACGCTTGCCATCAAAAGCTATGCCTTTATATTTGTAACTTTCTTCTGCGTGAGCTAGGTAGTTTATACCAAGGCAAATTATATCTTGAAGCGGGTTTTGTAGCGGAGATAAAAGTTTTACTTCATCTAGTTTATAATCTTTGTTATTTAGTGATAAAATTTCGTTTGTTTGACCTTTTTTTATCACTTCATTTAAATCATTTTCACCATTATAAACGCTTATATAATCATCATTTAAAACACCTAAAAAAATCTTATCATCTTTTTGAAAGCGAACTATTTTCATGAGTTTTCCTTTATTTCAAGCTCTAGTTTTTCTATGTATTTTTGTCTTAAAATGCTTGTGTATTTACCAAGCTTGATATCTTTTTCATCTACTTTTATAACAGGAAGTAAAAGTATCGTAGCAGCACATATAAAACACTCATCACATTCATAAACTTCATCTAGCTTAAAAGCTCTTTGCTCTACATTTAGTCCCATGTCTTTTGCGATTTTGATGATGTTTGCTCTTCTTATGCTTGGGAGAATCTCATCTGATAGTGGTTTTGTTATCAAGGTATCGTTTTTTATCATAAAAAATCCTGCCGCATCGCATTCATTTACATAGCCTTTATCAACAAACAAAGCAAAATCGTATTTATTGTCATTTGCATATGTTCTTGCCATACATTGACCTAAAAGGTTTAGTGATTTTATGTCTCTTCTTTTCCATCTTAAATCATGGTAGCTTATAAGTTTTACGCCTGTTTTTGCTTTTTGGCTGTTTTTTATATCTTGTTCGTATGTAAATGCCATTATGGTTGGCTCTAAATCTTTTATAAACTCAAAACTTCTTTTTGCCACCCCACGAGTTATTTGAAGATATACTCCGCCTTCTTTAAGGTTGTTTTTTTCAATCAAAACATTTAAAGCGTTTATAATATCTTCATAAACAAACGAAATTTGTATATCAAGCTTAGAAAGTGAGCTAAAAAGCCTTTTTAAAAACTCATTTTTATCAACTATCACTCCATTTAAAACTGGTGCTACTTCATATATCCCGTCACCAAATATAAACCCTCTGTCAAATACACTTATTTTTGCTTCATTTTCTTTTAAATACTTTCCATTTAAATAAACAAATTTATCATCAAACATATTTACTCCAAACAAAACTACATTTAAACATTTTTTGATATGATTTTCTTTATAAATAATAACATAAAATAAGATTACATAAAGAGTATTGATGAATAAAATTAATGATTTTTTGATAAAAAAGCTTTTTATTATTTCAAATGAGCCTGTCAAATTTGCCGACTTGCTTGAAGCAAACGCACTTTTTTTAGAAAAAATGCCACTTGAGAGTGCGAAACTACATTTTAAACAGCGTATATTTTTATCGTATTTTGTTTATCTTTGTATGTGTTTGTGTGTATTTTTGCCACTTTTACTTGCTACACATTTTATACTTGTAAAAATTGACGCTCATTTTAGTATATTAAGCACTATTTTGGTTACTTCGCTTTTTTTTATAGGGTTTGATTTATTTAGAATTTACACTCAAAAACTTATTTGTAGTCATCTTATAAAGCACCATTGGGCTATACATTTTCCATATTTTGAGTATGAAAAATACAAAAATATCATAAATGGAATTTATAAAAAAGCTTTAGAAGATGAGGTTGCTCGTGGAAGGTTAGAACAATTTGTTTTAGAAAAGGTAGTAAGTCTTAAAAAAGACTAATTTAAATTATGATAGTAAGTTATAAAGATTTATTTAAAAATAGAAATTTTAGATTACTTGCTATAGTGCAAGTAATTACTTATTTTGGTGCTTGGTTTTCTCAAGTTGGTGTTTATCAGATGTTGGTGCAAGATTTTAAAGCGTCTGAGTGGGTTATAACCTTATCTACTGTTTTTGCTTTTTTACCAACCATTATTTTAGCTCCTATTAGTGGTATTATCATTGATAGTTTTAAGCCAAAGACTTTACTTATACTTATGGCTAGTATAGAGCTTTTTAGTGTTGCATTTTTGCTTTTGATAAACGACCTTAGTATGCTTTGGTTTTTGTTTTTGCTTATTTTTGTTCGCCTTGCTGTTGCTAGTATATATTTTCAAACACAAATGGCACTTCTTGCAAATATACTAAATCCAAACGAGCTAAAATCAGCAAATGAGCTTTATTCTATGATATGGGCGGCATCATATACTGCTGGAATGGCATTTGCCGGAGTTTTTATACATTTTTATGGGGTTAAGGCTGCTTTTGTGCTTGATTGTGCTTTGTTTGGTGTTGGGATTTTTTTACTTACAAAAACAAAAATAAGCGTAGCAATGCAAAAATCAAGCGTAAATCCTATGATTATGATAAAAGATGGTTTTGTTTATATAATGAAAAATAAAAAGATTTTTCATATTTTGCTTTTACATGGTTTTGTGGCATTTACCACTTATGATGCTTTGGTAAATTTTTTAGCTAAAGAATATATAGAAAAAAAAGTAGCTTTTTTTGATGAGCTTTTAAGTGCTGCTATTTTGATTGGAATTTCAAATGCTGTTAGAGCTGTAAGCCTTACCATAGGTCCAGCAGTACTTAAAAAGATAGTAAATCACAAAACTACTTTTTATATATACATAGCTCAAGGTTTAGGGATAATATCTTGGGCGGTTTTAGAGGATTATTTTTATATATCTTTGATTGGTCTTGTTTGTGCTGGATTTTGCACTAGCACTCTTTGGAGCTATACATTTACAGAGCTTCAGGTTAATTGTGATAAAGAATTTTATGGAAGAGTTTTAGCATATAATGATATGATATATATGGCGGTAGCACTTTTTGTTACTTTTGCTATCGGGTATTTGCATAGCGTAGGAACTCATTTATCTATAATTACTACAATGATAGGTGTAGCATTTTTTATAGGTGCTATTTATTGGAAATATTACACTAAAAGGTTTGCATGAAAAAGCTAGTTTTAATAGGGGCTAGTACGGGTGGGCCAAGTCATTTAAAAACTTTACTTGAAGATATTGACACTAATGGAGCTACGATTGTGATAGCTCAACATATGAATCAGATTTTTTTACCTTCTTTTGCATCTCAGTTTGATAAGGATTGTAAAAGTAGGGTAAGTTTGATTGAAGAAGATGGGTTTTTAGAAGAAGATGGTATTTATATATGTAGATATAATACAAGCTTAGATAGAGGATATTCTAAGATAAAAGCAGAGATTAATAACGGCGAATTTGCTTTTAGTCCAAATGTTGATTTGCTTTTTAATTCTGGTTTAAAGCTCATTAGGGATTATAGCGTTATGGCTATACTTATGACAGGTATTGGCGATGATGGTGCAAGGGGTCTTTTTGAGCTTGCAAAACACAATGTAAATGTAATCGGTCAAGATGCTAAAAGCTGTGTTGTTTTTGGTATGCCAAAAAGAGCAAAAGAGCTAAACCCAAATTTATCTATGCAAGATTTGGGAGAAATTAAATTAAGCTTGTGTAATTTTTTAAAAGGATAGGATATGTTTTCATTTTTAAAAAAGAACAATTTACAAGAAAGTGGTACAAAACAAGAAGTATCTTTTAATGATAGTCAATCAGAATTTACTTCTTTAATGATGTTTATAAAGCAAAAAACAGGTATTGATTTGTTTGGCAAACAAGAAATTTCAAAGCAAAAGATTTCTAAGTTTTGCGTTGAAAATCACATTTTAAGTTACTCACAACTTTTATCAGGTATCAAAACAAACGAAATTTTACTTCAACAGCTTTATAATCTAATCACTGTTTGTGAAACTTACTTTTATAGAGAAATCAAGCAGCTAAATTACGCTATCAAATACATAAAAGACTTAAGCTTAAAAAAACCAGTTAGGGTTTTATGTGCTCCTTGTTCTAGCGGAGAAGAGGTTTATTCTTTGTGTATTATGAGTGATATATCAAGGATTAAAAACATACAAATTATAGGCATTGATATAAATAGCGATATTATAGAAAAAGCAAAATCAGGTATTTATAATGAAAGGTCGCTTCAAAGTGTGCCAGATGATGTAAAGAGTATATATTTTACAAAAGATGATAGTTTTTATCGTGTTAAAAAAGATAGCTTTGTTTATCATGATTTTAAACTTGTAAATGTTTTTGATGATAAGCTGTTTACTCTTGGTAGCTTTGATGTGATTTTTTCAAGAAATATGATGATTTATTTTAACGAAGATGAAAAAAGACTACTTGTATCTAGATTTGCAAAACTCCTAAATCCAGATGGCCTACTTTTTGCAGGACATGCTGACCTCGTTCCTCAAACTGAATTTTTTGAAAAAAAATTTGAAAATCAAACCAACTTTTATCAAAAAGTATTTTGTTAATTGAATTTTTTAAAAGAGGTATAGTCTGATGTGATAAGCAAAACAGCACATAAACGTGTATGAACTCTAGTAGTTTTTATTTTAAAATCTACGCAAAAAATATAAAGGATATTGATGTTTAAAAAAGACGAATGGTTTAAAAGCGTTACACAATGTAAAAATGACGCTATAGCGGCGGTGCTTGTTGGATTTGCTATCATACCAGAGAGTATTGCGTTTTCACTCATAGCTGGAGTTGACCCAAAGGTTGGAATTTATGCTTCTATTTGTATTTTGATACTTACTTCTATTTTTGGTGGTCGTCCTGCACTAATCTCTGCTGCAACAGGAGCTATGGCTTTGGTTCTTGTTGGAGTTGTAAAAAATTATGGTATAGAATATATGTTTGCAGCTAGTATTTTGGCTGGTATTTTACAGATAATTTTAGGATATTTTAAGGTTGCAAAACTTATGAGTTTTGTTCCAAGGTCTGTTATGGTTGGGTTTGTTAACGCTCTTGCTATACTTATTTTTGTAGCTCAAGTGCCTGAACTTAAACTTTCAAACACAACAGCTTTAATTTTATGTGCTTTTTCACTAGGGATTATCTATCTTTTTCCGCTTTTGCCAAAAGTTGGAAAGATTTTGCCGTCTGGACTTGTAGCTATCGTTGTTGTTAGTTTGATAAGTTATTTTGGTGGGCTTGATGTAAGAATGATAAAAGACCTTGGAGAATTACCTAGCAATTTACCTAGCTTTTGGCTTCCTGATGTTCCTTTTAACCTTGAGACATTTAAGATTATTTTTCCGTATTCTTTAAGTCTTGCTGTTGTTGGAATACTTGAAAGCCTTATGACAAGCTCTTTGATTGATGAAATTACTTCAACAACAAGCAATAAAAACAAAGAATGTTTTGGGCAAGGTATAGCAAACATTAGCACAGGGTTTTTTGGTGGTATGGCAGGTTGTGGTATGATAGGTCAATCTATGATAAATGTAAAAAGTGGTGCTAGAACAAGACTTAGCACATTTTTAGCTGGAGTTTATCTTTGTTTGATAATACTATTTTTAGCGGATTTTGTAAATCTTATACCTATGGCTGTTTTGGTTGCTATTATGATAATGGTAAGTATTGGAACCTTTGATTATGGTAGTATTAAAAGACTTAAGACATTTCCTTTAAGCTCAAATATAGTTATGCTTGCTACCGTTATAATCACTATTATGACTGGAAATTTAGCACTTGGAGTTTTGGTTGGTGTGCTTTTTAAGGCTTTATTTTTTGCAAATAAAGTTAGCCAGTTTATGCAATGTAAAAAAACATACAATAAAGAAAAAACAGAAAAAACATATAAATTTTACGGACAGATATTTTTTACAAGTTCAGAAAAATTTTATAATGTTTTTGACTTTAACGAGACACTAAATAAAGTAACAATAGATGTTTCAAAAGCTCATTTTTGGGATGTTAGTGCTATATATGCATTAGATAAAGTTGTGGCAAAATTACGCCATAATGGGATTTTGGTTGAAGTATGCGGACAAAATCTTTCTAGTAGATATATGTTTGATAAGTTTAGTGTTATAAATGATGAAAAAGCACTTAAAAAACTTGTAGGCGGACATTAAAATCTAAATTTCGTTTGTTTGTGCTATATAAACAAACGAAATTTTATAAAAATTATCTTATTTAAAGCTCCTTAAACCAAAAATCAATAAAATACAATTTTATTTAATTTGATATTTTTAAGGAACGATATGAAAAATTATGCTTTTATTTTTGCAGGTCAAGGTTCTCAAAAGTGCGGTATGGGACTTGATTTTTACAACAATTTTACAAAATCAAAAGAGCTTTTAGAAGAAGCTAGTGACAAAATAAAACTTGATTTTTATAAACTACTTTTTACTCAAAACGATGAGATAAACATAAGCGAATATACTCAACCAGCGATACTTTTAAACGCTATGATGATTTATAATGAGATTAGCGTTAAGCCAAAGTATGCATTAGGTCATTCTTTAGGGGAGATAAGTGCTATTTGTGCTATGGGTGGTATGGATTTTGGTGAAGCTATTTATCTTACAAATATGCGTGGAAAATTTATGCAAGAGTGTGCAGATAGTAAAAATCCAGCTGGTATGTTAGTAAGCCTTGGGCTTGATGATGAAAAGGTTGAAAGTATTTGTGCCAAGCTACAAAAAGAAGGCTTGAAAGTTTATGCGGCAAATTACAACTGCGATGGACAGATAGTTTTAGCAGGTCTTAAAAGCGACCTTGAAAAATCAATTGATGTTTTAAAATCAAGCGGAGCAAAAAGAGCAATGCTACTTAATATGAGCGTTGCTAGTCATTGTCCTTTAATGGCTAGTGCTAGTGAAAAGTTTGCAAGTTTGCTTGATGGTAAGCTAAAAGATATGGATACACCTATTATTGCAAACTCAACTACAAAACCATATCAAAAGGCACAAGACGCACAAAATGCACTAAAAGACCAACTAATAAAACCTGTTTTATATAAACAAAGCATAAAAGAGATAGAAAATGATGTTGATGTTTTTGTTGAGTTTGGTAGCAATGTTTTATCAGGACTTAATAAAAAAATCACCACAAAACCAACAGTAAGTATCACAACTTTAGATGAGTTTGATAGCTTTTGTAAAGAGTATTTATAAGGAGAGTTTATGAAAATAGCAATTTTAGGAGCTATGGAAGAAGAGATAACGCCTATTTTAGACAAGATAGGATATGAAAAAGTAGTAGAATACGCAGACAATAAATACTACCTATCAAAGTATGAAAACCATGAGCTAGTGATAGCAAACTCAAAGATAGGTAAGGTAAACTCAACTATAAGCACATGCGTTATGTTTGAAAAGTTTGGATGTGATTGTTTGCTTTTTACTGGTGTTGCGGGTGCGCTTAATCCTGATTTTAAGATAGGGGATTTAGTTTATGCTACAAAACTTGTTCAAGCAGATATTGATATAAGTGCTTTTGGTCACCCACTAGGCTATATTCCTGGTAATGAAGTTTTTGTAAATACAACAAAAAGACTAAATGACATAGCTTTAAAAATAGCAAAAGAACAAAACATAGATTTAAAACAAGCGGTCATATCAACAACAGATAGATTTATATGCGACGCTGATACTAAAAACTGGCTTGTAAAAAATTTCGGTGCAGATGCTACTGAGATGGAAGGCGCTAGTGTTGCTAGAGCTTGTGAGAGCTTTAAAAAAGACTTTTTTATACTTCGTGCTATTAGCGATGAAGCTGGTGGTGGTGCGGAGTTTGATTTTGATGAGTTTTTACATCACTCAGCGAAAATATCAGCAGAATTTATACTAAAAATGTGTAAGAGCTTATAATGAGTAGTCAAGTTAATGAAATTTATACTCAAACAAACGAAATTTGTGACAATAAGCCAAAAATTAAAGCAATAAATCTAAGCAAACGCCTTATCCGCCTAGTAGCACAAACAAATGCTAGATATGGCATGATAAAAGAAGGTGATAAGGTTTTAGTAGGTCTTAGCGGCGGTAAAGATAGCCTTACATTAACTCATCTTTTAACTCGTATGCAGCGTGTAGCACCTTTTAAGTTTGAACTAAAAGCAGTTAGCCTTTCTTATGGAATGGGCGAAGATTTTGCTTATTTAAAAGAGCATTGTAAAGAATACGGGATTGATTATGAGGTGATTGATTCAAATATCTTTGAGATAAGCGAAGAAAAGATAAGAAAAAACTCTAGTTTTTGTAGCTTTTTTTCTCGTATGAGAAGAGGGTATTTATATACTTATGCTATAGAAAATGGTTTTAACAAACTTGCTTTAGGTCATCATCTTGATGATGCGGTGGAAAGCTTTTTTATGAACTTTACTTATAATGGAGCACTTAGAACCCTAGCTCCTATGTATACATCAAAGCGTGGCATAACTATAATTAGACCGCTTATTTTTGCTAGAGAAAGACAACTTAGAGAAAACATTATACAAAACGAGCTAAAAGCCATAGGCGATGAGGCTTGTCCTGCGATGAGATTTGATGTGAAAATGCCACATGCAAGGTATGAGAGTAAAATGCTTTTAGCTAGTTTAGAGCAAAGCAATCCAAAGCTTTTTACAAGTTTGCTTAAAGCTTTTGAAAATATACATCTTGACACTTTTTTTGCTAGTACTAAAACAATAAGCGAAGATGAAGAGCTTTGAGAGTTTTAAAATCCCCTTGTTTTGATAGTTTTGAGGTAAAAGGCTCAAAGTTTTTATGCTACTTTGAGCCTTTAAAAGACGGAGAAAATGTAAGAGTTAGACAAGAAGAGCTAAGGCGTGAGCACCCAAAATGCGTTCATGTTGTTTATGCTAGTAGGGTTTTAAACGAATACTTTCAAATAGTTGAAAACCAAAGCGATGACGGGGAGCCAAAAGGAAGTAGTGGAGCACCTGCGCTAAATGTTTTGCGTGGGGCGGATATTGTAAATGCGGTTTGTTATATAGTAAGGTATTTTGGTGGGACTTTGCTTGGAGTTGGTGGGCTTGTAAGAGCTTATAGCGGAGCTGTTAATCTTGGCATAAATCAAGCTATCAAGCTAGAGCTTTTAAGCGAATACATTAAAAAAGATACATATAAAATAGATATAGATTATAGCCTTGACGGTAAGTTTTGTTATATTTTGGATAGTTTAGGTATAGAATACAAAAAAGATTATACAGATATCATAAGTTTTAGTTTATTTTTAAGTGATGATGATAAAACAAGCTTAGCTCCGTATTTAGATGAGCTAAGGCTTGATTATAGTGTTTAAGATATCTTTTGTTTTTTTAGTAAAAGTAAAGCAAAAGGTGTAACTGCAAGTAAAACAATCATATAAAGAAAAATGAAATTATAAGTATGAAAATTATCATATATGTATGCTGCTAATTGATTGTTTGTAAAAAGTAAAATATATGTAAAAGCCCAAAAAATACTTACCACATAGCTTAAAAGCTCAGGCTGGTTTTTAAGATAATAAGACGGTATCATAAACACAACAGCTACAATAATCCCAAACAAAATTCCACCGCAAACTGCTGCTAGATAAAACATATATTCTGATTTTAAAAAATACAAACACACAACAGGGATTAAACAAGGTGCCAAAAAAGATAGTATTTTTTGTATGCTTACTCCTTTGTTGTTTAGTACAACACCTATAAATGGAGAAAAAAGAAGTATCACTGATATAGTGGTTGGAAAAATACTTGTGATTTTTATGGCTTGTTGTTCTGTGAAAGTGCCATTTAAAACAAGTTCATCTTTTATATATAACAATACATGAAAAGCTGTAGTATCTAAGAAAAACAATGGTCCCATATAAAAGAGCACCATAGCCCATAAAATAGGTTGCTTTAAAGTTGTTTTTAATATCTTAGAGCTAGTTGTGTTTTTGCTTTCTTTTTTCTCATCTTTACTATCAACAAAAAGCCATAAAACAACCAAAGCTATATTTACCCAGCCAAAAAACACCAAAGCATCTCTCCACTCCCCATTAAAATAAGCTAAAATGCTAGTAGAAAAAGCAAAAGCTATGATTGAGCCAACCATATTTGAGTTTACATTGCAAGTTCTTATGATGTTTAGTTTTTTTGGTTCGTTTGCAAAATGTTTTTGTGCAATAGGTATAAGTGCTACGATAGCTACCGCACCGCCAAGCCCACCTAAAAACCTCAAAAACACTATAAAATAAAAAGGTTTTATAAAATCAATATCTCCTACATATTGCATTAAAACTCCGCTAATGCCTATGAGTAAAGCTCCTATGAAATATCCTATTTTTAAGCCAAATTTATAAAACAAACCCCAAGCAAGCAAAGCTCCAAAAATCTTTGCTAAAAAAATAGCATTTGTTATAAAAACAGCTTGTTGATTATCAAGCATTAATTCTTCTCTGATTTCTTTAGTAAGCAGTGATACTAAAAACCAAGATATGCTAAAAATAGCATAGTTGGTAAAAGCTATGATTTGTGATAGGTATTTTCTCATTTTAATCCTTTTGTATTTTAAAAAAAGGATTATATGTAAGTTATATAAAATAACTTATTTAAAATCAAAATATATAGATTAATTTTTGTGATTTATGATATTTTTTAGCTAAATTTCGTTTGTTTTGAAGTTATTATCTAAACATAAGTTATATATTTTACAATTACTTTTAAACAAACGAAATTTATATAAAAAAAGGTTTTTTATGGACTATACACATTTGCATTTACACACAGAATACTCTATGCTTGATGGTGCTAACAAAGTAAAAGAATTAGCAAAAACTTTGAAAGAATACGGCTATAAAAGTGTAGCTATAACAGACCATGGAACTATGTTTGGTGCGATAGATTTTTATAAAACTATGAGAGCTGAAGGCATAAAACCAATCATAGGCATTGAAACATATCTTCACGATAGAAGCGATTTAAGTGATAAAGAAACAAGAGTTAGATGGCATTTGTGTTTATATGCAAAAAACAAAGAAGGCTATGAAAACCTTATGTATCTTAGCTCTATGGCGTATTTGCATGGATTTTACTATAAGCCACGCATAAACAAAGACATTTTAAGGCTACATTCAAAAGGTCTTGTATGTTCGTCTGCTTGTTTGCAAGGTGAGGTTGCTTGGCATTTAAATGTGGGTAGAAATCAAAAATATGGTGCAAGAGGATATGAAGGAGCAAAAGAAGCTGCACTTTGGTATAAAGAAGTTTTTGGCGATGATTTTTATATAGAAATTATGCGTCATGGGATAGGAAATCAGCTTGATATAGAAGAAGGTCTTTTAAGGCTTTCAAAAGAGCTTGATATAAAGCTAATAGCTACAAATGATACGCATTATACTTTTAAAGATAGAGCGGATGCTCATGAGATTTTTATGTGTATAGCAACTGGTAAAAAACTAAAAGATGAAAATAGATTAAAGCATGATGTTCATGAGTTTTATTTAAAAACTCAAGATGAGATGAAAGAGCTTTTTTTAGATATGCCAGAAGCTATAATAAACACTAACGAGATAGCGGATAAATGTAACCTTGAGCTAAAATTAGGAGCACCAACAGCACCAAATTTTAAGTTTAGCCGTGAGTACTCAAAAGAATTTAATATTCCTATAAGCAATCCTGACGCTGAGTTTGATTTAACCAATGATAATGAAGTTTTTGAAGAGCTTAGTAAAAGAGGTCTTGAAGAAAGACTTAAATACATAGATGAAAGTAAGCACGATGAATATAGAAAAAGACTACAAACAGAAATAGATATCATCAAAGGAATGAAATTTGGTGGCTATATGCTTATAGTTGCGGATTTTATAAAAGCAGCAAAAGATAATGGAGTGCCTGTTGGCCCTGGTAGGGGTTCTGCTGCGGGGTCGCTTGTAGCTTATGCTCTTAAGATAACAGATATTGACCCTATACCTTATAGTTTGCTTTTTGAGAGATTTTTAAATCCAGAGCGTATATCAATGCCAGATATTGATGTGGATTTTTGTCAGTTTAGGCGTGGGGAAGTTATAAATTATGTTGTTGAAAAATATGGTAGAACAAAGGTCGCTCAAGTTGTAACTTTTGGTAAATTGCTTGCAAAAGGTGTTATAAGAGATGTTGGGCGTGTGCTTGATGTGAGTTTGCCTGATGTTGATGCGCTTACAAAACTAATACCAGAAGAGCTTAAGATAACTTTAGAAAAAGCTTATGAAAAAGAGCCAAAGATAGCTGAGTTTATCACTTCGCTTAACAATAATCCAAAATATGCAGGAATGTATAATGAAAAAATAGGCGATATGCTTTGGAAGTATTCTTTAGCACTTGAAGGGCTAAACAGAAACGCAGGAACTCACGCAGCTGGAGTGGTGATATCAAACGAAGATTTGTGGAAAAAAACACCTGTTTTTAAGCTAAAAGCAGAAGAAAACGACATAGCAACTCAGTATGATAAAGATTTGCTTGAAGATGTGGATTTGATAAAGTTTGACTTTTTGGGTCTTAAAACTTTAACTGTTATAGATAATGCCATTAAGCAAATAAAACAAAACCATGATATAGATATAAACTGGCATAGCATAGATGTGAATGATAAAGGTGTTTATGAAACCATTCAAAGCGGAAATACTTTAGGTATATTTCAGATAGAAAGTGCGGGTATGCAAGATTTAAACGCTAGGCTTAAGCCAGAATGCTTTGAAGATATCGTCGCTGTTTTGGCTCTTTTTCGTCCTGGTCCGCTTGAAAGCGGTATGGTTGATGACTTTATAGATATAAAGCATGGTAGAAAAGAAGCTTTTTACGCATTTGCTGAGTTAAAACCAATTCTTGAAAACACTTATGGTGTCATAGTTTATCAAGAACAGGTTATGCAGATAGTTCAAGCTATAGGTGGCTTTACTTTGGGTGGTGCTGACCTTGTACGCCGTGCTATGGGTAAGAAAAAGCCTGAAGAAATGGCTAAACTTAAGGGTGAGTATTTAGCCGGAGCTGTTAAAAAAGGATTTGACGAGAAAAAGGCTGATGATTTGTGGGAGCTTATCGTTAAGTTTGCTGGATATGGATTTAACAAATCACACTCTGCGGCATACGCTATGATAGCGTTTCAAACAGCTTATCTTAAAACATATTATCCAAAAGAGTTTATGGCGGCACTTCTTACAAGCGAACAAGGAAACGTTGATAAGATTTTAAAATATAAAGATGAGTTAAACAGACTTGGAATTAAGCTTTTAGCACCTGATATCAACCACTCTTTAAGTGAGTTTAGCGTTGTAAAGGGGCAAGATGCGATAACTTTTGGTTTGGGTGCGGTTAAGAGTGCAAGCTCAAGTGCTGTTGAGTACTGCATAAAAGAAAGATTAGAAAATGGGGATTATAAGGATTTAAACGACTTTTTAAATAGAACGCTAGATGGTAAGGTAAATAGAAGAACTTTAGAAGTCTTTTCTTTGTGTGGTGTTTTTGATTGTTTTGGATATACAAGAAAAACACTTTATGATAATCTTGATTATATAAATACAACAACGATAAATGTAAGAAATAGCAAAGAAAAGGCTCAAGATTCTTTGTTTGGCGATGATGATGATTTTTATTTCGTTGATATACAGCTAAAAGGAGATGATGATTTTGATAGCCTAATAAAGCTAAATTATGAAAAAGAAATCCTAGGAGCGTATGCAAGTGGTCATCCGCTTGATGAGTTTAGTGAGCTTATAAATAAATATAATTATACTAAAAGCTGCGATTTTGAAGAGCTTGAGGACGGGGAGGGTGAGATAAATTGTATAGGAAAAATCCAGGAGCTAAAATCATATCTAAGTAAAACAGGTAAAAGGTATGCAAAGCTTACGGTTATGGATTATTATTACTTTTTTGACATTATCATCTTTGAAAAGGCATTGCCAGAGGTTGAAGAGATTTTAGAAAACATAAAACAAGAATACATACAAAAAGCAAAGTCTTTAGGCAAAGAAATTAATGAAAGAGATTTTGAAGAAGATTTTAGCGTGATTAATGAAGTGTTTTTGTTTAAACTAAGATACAAAAAAAATGGAAAAGATAAAAGTTTTATTTTCAATGAGATTAAAAACCTAAAAGATGTTGGCGTAGATGAGGTTAAAGTAAAAAAAGTTCGTAAAAAACAAACCTTTATGGAAGATGAAAAGAGCTTTGAAAAAGCTGTTTTAAAAGTGGATATGGATTTGCTAACGCTAGATAAGGTAAGAATGATATATAAAATGCTAGAAAAACTTAACAAATTTGATAAAGGTGATACAAAAATCTTTTTAAATATCATAGAAGGTGAAAGTTGTGCGTATTATGATACTAAAATGTCTTTTAGTCGCGATGATGTGGATTATATAAAAGATTTTATTGAAGAAAATGTTGGATAATTTTTATAAATTATTGTGATTTTACAAAAAAAAGGGGGGGGTAAATAGTATTGTTTTTTATGTAAGTATTTGTTTTTGTTTAAAATTTCGTTTGTTTGTGGCTTTTGATTAAAGTTAAAGTTATTTTTTTATAAAATCAAAGTTTTTTATAACAAACAAACGAAATTTTATCAAAGGCAAATTTTATGAATAAACTAGAAAACAGTTTTAAAGTATTGTTTCCATTTATTTTGGTGTTTTTGGGGACTTACTTTTTTTATCTTCGTGATATGAACGGACTTGATATTATAGCACCTTATATTAAGCCTATAATTGACCCTTTGCTTGGGATAATAAATAGTATTTTTAATACACAATTATCACTAACTTATGATTTAGAGCCTAGTCTTAGCGTAGCAGAGCATAAAGCGTATTTTGGTGGGTATCTAACAACACTTTGGCTTACTACTTTATCTGTTAGTATAGGTCTTGTTCTTGGGATTTTTATAGCATTTTTAACTACATTTAAAATTAGATTTTTAAATATGCTTATAAACGAATATCTTGACCTTGTTCGTGGGCTTCCTGTAACGATACTTTTGTTTATTTTTGCTTTTGCGATATTTGTTAAGTTTGATGATAGTTTTTATATAGCTATGATAGCTTTAGGGCTTAATTCTAGTGCTTATGTTGCTGAGATTATTAGGGGTGGAATTGATAGCGTGGATAAAGGTCAAATGGAAGCAGCAAGAGCTATGGGTCTTAGCTATACTCAAGCTATGCAAAAAATCGTTTTTCCACAAGCACTTAAAAATATGATTCCAGCGTTAGCAAATGAGTTTATATCGCTTTTTAAAGAAACAAGCGTTGTTGCTTTTATAAGCGTTGCTGACTTAACTCAACAAAGTAAAATTTTACAAAGTATTTTATATGACCCAGCACCTTTTATTTTTGCGGGTGTGCTTTACTATGCTAGTGTAAAAGTATTTACATTTTGCGTAAGAATGATAGAAAGAAGACTAAAAAAACATGATTAAGATAGAAAATTTATCAAAAAGTTATGGAGATTTATTAGTTTTAAATGATATTAGTGTTGAGATTAAAAAAGGCGACATTATAGCTATCATAGGTCCTAGTGGTGGCGGAAAAAGTACATTTTTAAGATGTATAAATAGACTTGAGTATCCAGATAGCGGAAAAATAATCATAAACGATACTGATATTTTGCAAAAAGGTGTCAATATAAATAAAATCCGCCAAAAAATCTCAATGGTTTTTCAGCATTTTAACCTTTTTGCAAATAAAAACATACTTGAAAATCTTTGTCTAGCTCCGACACTTCTTGGTGTTATGGATAGACAAAGTGCACAAAAAAAAGCTTTAGAGCTTTTAGAAAAAATTGGTCTTAGTGGTAAAGAGTATTATTTTCCACACAAGCTAAGTGGTGGTCAAAAACAGCGTGTGGCTATCGCAAGAAGCCTTATGATGGGTCCTGATGTGATACTTTTTGATGAGCCGACAAGTGCGCTTGACCCTGAAATGGTAGGAGAAGTTTTAAGTATCATAAAAGAGGTTGCAAATGAAGGAATGACAATGGTTTTGGTAACTCATGAAATGGGTTTTGCTAAAAATGTTGCTAATCGTGTATTTTTTATGGATAAGGGCAAAATTGCTGTTGATGATACCCCACAAAAGATTTTTGGTGGGTATGATGATGAAAGGCTTAGTGAGTTTTTAAATAAAGTTTTAAATCATTAAAAGGAGTAAATATGAAAAAGATTTTTTTGGTTTTTTTGTTTAGTGTTTTTAGCTTTTTAAGTGCTAAAGATGAGTTAAAGGTTGGGATTTCTCCTGATTATCCACCATTTGAATATATGGAGAATGGTAAAATTACAGGCTTTGATTATGATGTAATGGTGGCTTTAGCTAGTGAAATAGGGGCTAAAATTGAGTTTGTTCCGATGAACTTTGATGGGCTTTTATCATCTTTGAGTGTTGGCAAGGTTGATATGGTGATATCAGGCATGACAAAAACAAAAGAAAGAGCTAAAAAGGTGGATTTTACCATACCATACTATAAATCAGTAAGCTATTTTGTAAAGCTTAAATCAAACGATAGTATAAAAACAAAAGAAGATTTAAGTGGTAAAAAAGTAGCCGCTCAAATAGGCTCTATCCAAGCTGATAGCGTTAGTAAAATAAAAGGTGTAAAACCTATGATAAGCCAAGATGTTATGGTTTTTGTAATGGGAACACTAAATGGTAAAGTAGATGCATTTTTACTAGATGAAGCTGTGGCAAAAGACTATGTAAAAAAATACGAAGATTTTGAAATTTTTGACAAAATTGTGTATGAAAATACAGGCAAAGCAATAGCGGTTAAAAAAGGTAATGATGAGCTAGTAAAAAAATTAGATGAAGCGATAAAAAAGTTAGAGCAAAATGACACTATAAAAAATATCGCTCAAAAATACAATATGGAATATTAATTAATTTAAAAGGATAAAAAATGAAAAAGATTTTTTCGGTTTGTGCTTTATGTGTAGGGCTTTTTGCAGGTGTTATAAAGGTTGGTATTTCTCCTGATTATCCGCCGTTTGAGTATATGGAAAATGGTGAGATAACAGGTTTTGACCATGACCTTGTTGTTGAGATAGGTAAGGTTTTAGGAGATGAAATAAAATTTGTTCCGCTTAATTTTGATGGTCTTGTAGCAGCGCTTAAAACAGGCAAGATAGATATGATAGCATCTGGTATGACAAAAACAAAAGAGCGTGAAAAAAGCTGTGAATTTTCTCAAACATACTATGATAGCGTTACATACTATGTAAAGCTTAAAAACCGTGATGATATAAGCGGTGTAAATGATTTAAATGGCAAAAAAGTTGGAGCACAAATAGGTACTATACAAGCTATAGAAGCTGCTAAAATAAATGGCGTGAAAATGACTTTAAATGCCGACCCTATAGTTTTTGTAACAGGGACACTAAAAGGCAAAGTTGATGCTTTTGCTATAGATAGTGTTGTTGCTAAAGAATATATGAAAAAATACAATGAGTTTGAAGTTTTTGCTAAAACAAAACCAGGTGATAATTCAAGCTTTAATATGGCGTTTAAAAAAGGCAACACAGAGCTAAGAGATAGAGTAGATAGTGCTTTAACAACACTAAAAGAAAATGGTGTTTATGCAAAACTTTTGAAAAAATACGAGCTAGAAGAATAGTTTAAATACAAATTTCGTTTGTTTG